>JBHIXE010000470.1:0-3956 GCA_041984905.1 Verrucomicrobiales bacterium
GGGAGAGCAGCCCCCAGGAGCGTGGCTTCCGAACGAGGAACCTCCGAAGCGTCGTAGGCAATTCCCCCGCACTCGCTGGCTCCATAGAAGTTGTGCACCTTGAGACCGCAACGCTCGAAAATCTCCTGCTCCAGGTCCCGGGGCAAGGGTGCTCCTGCGGACAAGGCCAGCCGAATCCGCTGATCCAGAATCCCCGAGTCCAGCCAGGTTCGCCACAGGACTGGAACAGCAGGAAGCGTCACCTCGCCAAAAGAACTCAGCGTTTGATCCAGGCTGCCGGGAAAGGCGTCCCCCATCCAAATCAGGGGAATTCCATGGAGCAGAAGGGGCAAGACCATATTGGAGAACCCGTAGGAGTGGGCCAGAGAAAGGCACCCCGCAGTCGGCCAATCGCGGCGAAGGCCCATGGCCGATACAATCTGATCGCCGTCCGCAGCCACCTGATCTTCGGTCAGAAGGAAGGTCCGCTCCGTGGAGGAACTCCCGTTGCTCAGTTTCACATGGGCAATGTTCTCGGGCAGCGCCATGAACCAATCCTTGGAAGGGGGCTCCGTCTCGTAGGCACAAAAAATCGCTCCATCCCGCCAGGCCCGAATCGTCTCCAGCACGGAATCGATCTGCGTCCCAGGCGCACAGACCACGCTTCCCGCATCCGGCCTTTTCGCGACGTCCGTAACCAAGTCTCCAAAGGTCCAACTGCGGCCCGATTCCAGCTCGTGCAAAGCCAGTTCACTCTCGTAGCGTTGGGCAATCGATTGCCAGCGTTGGTAGAGGTTGCGGGTTTGCATGCAGGGAAGAATTAGTAAACCTTCTCGGAGCTCCGATAAAGCAACCATTATGCCCTACCCCAATCCAGGCACTCTCGCCGCGAATCGTCGCGTGGCAGTTACCGGAGCGGGAATCCTCACGGCCATGGGCTGTGGCTGGGCCGAGAACGCCCGTGGATTTCGAGCGGGCGAGACGGCCTTGCGGGAGATCACCCTCTTTGATGTCAGCCGACAACGAACCCAACGCGGAGGGCAGGCGGACCTTCCCGATACGTTCCCCAGGACAGCGCTCACCCATCGGCAGCAGGCCCGCCTGGATCGCGCCACTGCGATGGTGCTTCATGCCGCCGCTGAAGCCCTGAGCCAATCGAAGTGGGATCCGCGCAGCAAGACCATGCCCCTGTGCCTGGGAACCTCCGCGGGAGCGATGCCCATGGGCGAAGCCTACTTCAAGCAGGCTCAAAGCCATCCTGCTCAACGTTTTCATCAGCCAACTCGCGTCCATCACTACCAACCGCAGCGGCAGGCCGCACTGCTCATGGACGCCTTCGAGTTCTCCGGTCCCGTCACTATCGTGAGCAACGCCTGTGCTTCAGGCGCCAACGCGATCGGCCATGCCCGTCATCTGATCCAATCCGGCCAAGCCGATCAGGTGCTCGCTGGCGGCTACGATGCACTCGCCCAGATGGTGTTTGCCGGGTTCGATTCCCTCCAGGCGCTGAGTCCCACGCTTCCTCGCCCTTTCGATGCGGAGCGGGACGGACTGGCGATCGGCGAAGGAGCCGGCATGTTCATGCTGGAATCCCTTGAGTCCGCCCAGAAACGCAAGGCTCCCATCCTCGCCGAATTGATTGGCTACGGGGCCTACAACGACGCGCATCATCTCACCCAACCGCAACCGGACGGCGACGCTGCGCTCGCTAGCATGAACATGGCCTGCAAGGATGCGGGGATCGAGCCGGAGCAAGTCGGCTACATCAATACGCACGGTACCGGCACCCCTTTGAACGACGTGGCGGAAGCCAACGCCATCACTCGCTGGGCCGGTGATCATGCCGGCAAGGTGGCTGCCAGTTCCACGAAGGGAGCCATTGGCCATTTGCTTGGAGGCGCGGGAGCGGTGGAAGCCGTGATCGCTCTGATGGCGCTCAAGGAAGGCTGGCTCCCTCCTTCGACCGGTGTTCGCGAACCCGACCCCGCGGTGAAGTTCGATCTGGTAAGGGAACCCCGAGATGCCAAGCTCGATATCGTGCTGACGAACTCCTTTGGATTCGGTGGCGCCAACGCAACCCTGATCCTTCAAGATTACGCGTCGTGAGTTCTGGTATCGCCATCTCAGGTTCAGGAGCGGTCTCACCGGCGGGCTGGTCGGCCGGAGCGCTGTACGAAGCCGTACGAACTCAATCGGAGTTGCCAAGAGAGACCTTGCAGCGCGCTGAAGGTCAGAAGCCCATTCACACCATGGCTGTTCCCCCTACGGATCAAAAGGTGCGCCATCCTCGGCTGCGGCGGGTCAGTCCCGTGACTCGGTTTGCGGTCAGTGCAGCCCTTGAAGCATTGGGCCAGGAACGGCTCGAGCGAGTCCAGGGCGGCAATCTCCGGCTTGGGGTCATTGTCACGATCACCAATGGCTGTGTCGCTCATACCCGGAAGTTCTACGAGGAAGCCCTGGACGATCCGGCGACGGCGAGCCCCATTCTCTTCCCTGAGACCGTCTTCAACTCCCCTGCCAGTCACATCGCCGCGATTGCCGGGTCGACCGAAATCAACTACACCCTGCTGGGGGATCCCACCCAGTTCCTCTCAGGCATCGATCTGGCGGCGTTCTGGCTGGAATCCGGTCTTGTCGATGGCTGCCTCGTCGTGACGGCCGAAGAGCTGGATTGGCTGAGCTCTGAGGCGATCTCCCTCTTCGAGCCTGGAGCCACCGTTAGTGAAGGAGCCGGGGCGCTCTACCTGGAGCGTAGTACCGATTCTGCAGGCAGTCCGGTCCATCTCAGTCAAGCCACCGAGGCTTACGCCTATACGAACCAATGTCCGCCTGACAAAGCCCAGAACCTGATGTGGAAACAACTACCTTCAGGGGGTGCTGGCCAACAAGTCTTCACCGCCTCTCGCCTTGATCGCGTCGATTCCGATCGCCAGGTTTGTATTGGCGACACACTCCAGTTCAGCCTGGTGGCGCCTGCCTGGCAAGCGGTGTGCGCCCATCAGGCACTCCTCCAACAAGACTGCACCGAGGCCGTGATCCCAGGTCTTGGCACCAATCAACAAGCGATCGGAATTTGCCTGCAACGCGCCGCTTCTTGAGTTCATTGAATCATGCCTGATCCCGCTCCTGTCGTCCTCATCACTGGTGGAAATGGCGCCATGGCCGTGGCGATCGCTCGCGAGTTTCTGACGAAGGAGAGCGGTGCGATTGTTTACCTGGGCGTCCGCTCCAATCGCGATCTCGCGGAAGAAGTGGCGCAAGAGTTCAAAGGGCGGGCCCATCTCGTGATGCTGGATATCACCTCGGGCGAGGCCTGGAACGAAGCCGTCGAACAGATCGTTTCTGCCCATGAGAGGATCGATGTGCTCGTCAATCATGCAGGTGGGCACAAAGACGCGCTGCTTGCCTGGATGGAAGCGGATGACTGGTCCAGCGTGATCGACAGCAATCTCAATGCGGTCTATCGAGGTTGCCAGGCCGTCATCAAGCCGATGATGGCTCAGCGTTACGGACGGATCGTCAATATTGCTTCGCTCAGCGCGCTCATGGCTCCCGCCGGCCAGACGAATTACTCCGCCGCCAAAGCCGGCGTCCTGGCCCTGACTCAATCCCTGGCCAAGGAAGTCGCAAGATCTGGCATTACGGTGAACGCCGTATGTCCGGGCTACATCGATACGCCCGGAATCAGCGAGATGTCCGATGAGGAGCGCAAAGGCCGTCTTTCGCAGATCCCCATGCGCCGTTTCGGCAAACCGGAAGAGGTGGCTGCGGCGGTCCATTTTCTGGCATCGCCTCAGGCCAGTTACATCACGGGATCGTCGCTCAAGATTGACGGCGGCATTTTCTAGAGTATTCGAACTGGAGATTTGCGCCCTCTAACGGCCTCCAAAGAAGGCGTGGTGCGGAGGAAGAATGCCAGATGGAACCATTCTCCAGGCCGGAGGCCTACAAGTTCGTTAGCCGGCGGTAAAGCGAGA
>JBHIXE010000471.1:0-336 GCA_041984905.1 Verrucomicrobiales bacterium
TCGGCGCAGGACGTGGCGCGCTTCTGCCGGATGCAGCTCCACCAGGGCAGCCTGGACGGGGTGCGCATCATCTGGCCGGAAACCGTGGCGGAAATGAGCCGTCCGCAGACACCGTCCACGCTCGCGGGCAAGCGCGGCCTGGGTTGGGACATCGATACCGGCCACTCCGAGAAACCCCGCGGCGAGCATTTCACCCCGCTGTCCTCTTATGGTCACACCGGCTGGACCGGCACCTCCATTTGGATTGATCCGGTGAAAGACAGCTTCCTGGTGTTGTTGACCAACCGGAACCATTGCCCGTCCGGCACTGTGAGCCAGCTGCGCTTTGATGTGGCC
>JBHIXE010000471.1:346-3906 GCA_041984905.1 Verrucomicrobiales bacterium
CTGCCGCCGCAGTGCTCCCCGCCCCGAAACCTAAAGCACCCGTCCTGAATGGCGTGGACGTCCTCGTGGCCGACAAGTTCAAGCCACTTCACGGACTCAAGGTCGGTCTGATCACCAATCACACCGGCTTGTCCAGGGATGGACAGAGCACCATCGACCTGTTGCACCAGGCGCCTGAGGTGGAGTTGAAGGCGCTCTTCGGTCCGGAGCATGGGATCCGCGGCAAGCTGGACCAGGCGGAAATCTCAGATGGGGTCGACGAACAGACCGGAGTGCCGATCTACAGTCTCTATGGCGAATCCCGCAAGCCGCAGCCGCACCATCTTCAGGGTTTGGACGCCCTGCTCTTTGATATTCAGGACATTGGCTGTCGCTTCTACACCTATATCTCCACGATGGAACTGGCGATGGAGGCCGCGGCGGAACAGAATCTCCGCTTCGTGGTGCTGGACCGGGTCAACCCGATTGGCGGCAAGATCGTCGATGGGCCCGTCCAGATCAGTGAAGATCGATTCACCAGTTGTCACCCCATCGCGATTCAGCACGGCATGACCGTGGGAGAGCTGGCGCGAATGTTCCGGGATGAAAAAGGACTCAAGCTGGATTTAACGGTGATCCCGGTCGCGAACTGGAACCGGGCGCAGCGATTTGACGAGACAGGACTGACCTGGGTCAATCCCTCGCCCAACATGCGCAACCTGGAAGAAGCGATCCTCTATCCCGGAATCGGGTTGCTGGAGTTCACGGACCTTTCAGTCGGCCGCGGCACGGACACGCCCTTTGAATGGATTGGCGCTCCCTACATCCAGGCGAGGGAGCTCGCAGGAAAGCTGCAAGCCCTTCAGCTTCCGGGCATTCGCTTTGAACCCGTCGAGTTCACTCCCAGTTCCAGCGTGTTTGAGGGACAACTCTGCCGCGGACTTCAATTTACCATTAGCGATCGTCATACTATCCGCCCGATCGATACCGGTCTGGCCATCGCAAGAGCACTCCATCAGGCTCACCCCGATTATGATATTGAAGATTTTAACCGTCTGCTCGTCCATCCTAAGACGCTGGAAGCGGTGAAAGCAGGTAAAAGCAATGCGGAAATTCGTGAACTCTGGGAATCAGAGCTGTCCGACTTTCACCAAAGGCGCAGCAGGTATCTTTTGTACGATTAGCGTTCCCGTTCTCAACGCCTCTTCCCCAACGAAGATGAAATGCACACGGGAATTTCCTTGTGAAATTCCAATACCTCTGGAAAGGAGTAGAACCCCAATTCCACAATTACGATAACTCCCCCCAACAATCCGAAACGTGAGATTTAATTGTCCCCACTGCGATGCGCAACTGCAGGTCGAAGGCGCTCATGCCGGCCGATCGGTGAAATGCCCGAATTGTGAAGCCAAGATCACAGTCCCTGAAGATCAGGCTCCGCAACCCATGAGCAAACCCAAGCTGAACATTCCCCAGCCTTCCGGCGTTGCTTCACCGCTCAGCGCTCCGGCGCCATCGGGACTGAACGTGCCCAAACCATCAGGTGCGAGCGCTCCGGAGCCCTCCGAGGGACCATTGAGCACCGTGGACACTCCGCCCCCCAGTGAACCCGGGTCTTATGAACCCGATCATGGGCACGCGGGACACCACGGTGCGGCGCGTCCGATCGAGTATTTCTACGGCCCGCAGCTGGGAGACTCCGCCTCCGTCAGTACGCTCTTATCTCTGGCAATCGGCGTCCTTCTTTCCGCGGGGTGGTTGGGCATTATCTTTTTGACCAAGGGAGAGGGCAACTATCTATCCGAACTGTTCCTGGAACGGTCCTGGGTTCAGTTTGCTACGACACTGCTCGCTGGTTGGACGATCGGGATCCTGGTTCTGAAGGTCGTTCATATTCAGAAGCAGCGCCGCGCTCTTATGCTGGATGCGCTTCCGGAAACGATCAGCCCGGAAATCAATATGTATAACGTGGCGGATTTCTACGACCACGTGCTTCAACTCCCGCGCAAACTGCATAACACCTTCATGTGGAAGCGGATTCGCAAGGGACTGGAATACTTCTATGTGCGGGAGAACAACTCGGAAGTCGCCAGCATGATGTCTTCGCAATCGGACATCGATGCCAACGCCATCGCGGGGAGTTATTCATTGGCCAAGGTATTCCTCTGGGCCATTCCGATTATGGGGTTCATCGGGACGGTGTTGGGGATTGGCGCCGCCATTGGGGACTTTGCCGATGCGCTGCAATCCTCCGGTGAAGCGGCAGCAGGTGCTGCGGCCGCGGCGGGTGGCGGGGAAGACGCCATGATGGCCGGTCTGCGGGACGTGTTGGGCGGCCTGGGAACGGCGTTCGATACGACCTTCCTGGCCCTGGTCTTCAGCATTCTGCTCATGATTCCGGCCAGCTCCCTGCAAGCAGCCGAGGAAGGGATGCTCAACATGGTGGATGAGTATTCCAACGATAACCTCATCAAGCGCCTGAACGACGGCGGTGGCGGCGGCGCCATCACGGATGCAGCGGCTCTGAAGAGCCTGGGAGACGCCATTGCCGCGAGCAACAGCGAGGTCGCGACCAAGTTTGCCGAGATTCACAGTGGGGCTCGCGAGTCCTACCAGAAGGTGATCGAGGGTGTGAACCAACAGCTGGAGGTCATGGCCAAACGCTCGGATGAATTTGGGTCCAAGGTGAACACGGATCTCTACTCCCAGATCGATAAGCTGGCAGAGGGGATCAACAACTTGAACAACGTGCTCAAGGATCTGGACGGCAAGCAGGTCGTCGTGAAAAAGAAGCTGTGGCCCTTCTAAGCCGTTTCGCCGGGTTTACAACCGGCAGGCTCCCGGAGTAGTATACCCCTCACACATCCATGGGTAGACGTAAGGACAGTGGCGTATCCATTTCCCTTTTCCCCTTCCTCAGCATCCTGGCGGCGCTGATCGGGGCACTGGTCGTGATCATCGCGGCCATGGCCATCGTTCAGCTCAACAAGGCCGAAGGCCGGGAACCGGAAGTGGTGGAACGCGCCCGGGAATTCCTGGACATGGACGCCAAGGTCCAGACCATCAATCAGGAACTTCAGGAGCTGAAACTGAAGATCGACAAGTTCATCGACGATCAGAAGCAGCAACAGCAGATCCTGGAAGAGCGCAAGATGCTCCAGGAGATCGCCGAGGATAAGAAAAAGGTCGAGCAAACGGAGAACGAGCTGATCAACGAGATCAACAAGCTCAAGGTGGAGAACGACAAGATGGACGTGGATCACGAGACCATCCTGGCCAAGATCGAGGAGCTCAAGAAGCTCCTGGCTGAGCGCCAGAAAGGTCCGGAAGAACCCGCCATCCAGATCCTGCCCAGCGGTTCCGGTCAGAACCGGTCCTACTTTGTGGAGATCGCCTCGGACAGCATCCTGCTGCATCGCCTCAATGAGGAACCCATCCGGATTCCCAATGCGAAACTGCGCAGCAGCCCTGAATTCCAGCACATCCTCAAGCTGGTGGATGAGAAAGCGTATCGCCGTCTCGTCTTCCTTGTGCGCCCTACCCCGGAGTCCGTGGACAACTTTGCCACCATGGAGGCCATC
>JBHIXE010000472.1:0-3524 GCA_041984905.1 Verrucomicrobiales bacterium
TTTTCAGTTGCGAACCCACCTAACTAGAGTACCTAAAGTACGACTGCAATCCATAGGTCAATGCCACACGCACTTACTGGATGACGCTGAAGAGAGACAAGTTCACATTCCGAGGTAGAGAATCCCAGGCCAAGGTCACGGGATTCCGCTACAGCAAGAAACCCAACTATTGGCGCTTCATCGCTTCCATGGGAGGGCGTCAACAGCAGCGCAGCCTCACCTTCGTGAGTTCCGTCTGTGCCAAGGAATACGGCGAGCTCTGGCTCAGCGAGATCGAACGCAGCGGTCTCGCGTCCTAATTTCCGCAGGCCGCGAATTCATCTTGAGAATCACGCCAATTCTCGATACCGTCCTCGATTGCATTCCGCATCCCACGCGGGCGTGGTTTAGTGGTAAAACGTGAGCTTCCCAAGCTTGAGTCGAGGGTTCGATTCCCTCCGCCCGTATTCTTCTCTGTAGGAGGGCCGAGAGTCTCAATCGGCCAGCGAGGCCAAAAATGCAATGAGATCCCTAGCTTGGCTATCGTTGAGTTTGGCAAACAATCCCGGCGGCATGAGAGACCCGTCGATTTGCTTGCGATTGGCGATCTGCTCGATGTTGAGCTGAATGGTATTCCCGGCAATGTCCGCGTAGGTATGGGTGCCGCCAACTTCGCCCAGTTGGAAGACAGTCAGGGTGCGCCCATCAGTGGTTTCAATGAGCCAGGGCTGGTATTGAGGCGCGACTTCGATAGAGGGATTGAGGAGTGAGGTGATAATGTGTTCGTCACTCATTTCTCCGATCCGCGAGAGGTCAGGCCCACCCGTACGGCCGATACCGTCGATCTGGTGACAGATGGCGCAGCCGCCGAGCGCGGGATGATAGAAGACAAAGCGGCCGTGCTCCGCATCGGCTTTGCCAGGTAGAGCGAGAAGCCACTCAAGCCAGGGATGCGGGAAGCTATCGAGCGAAGGTCGATCCGGCCGACGCGTGGAATCCGAATCAGGCAGAGGGCGTTCAGGGAGTCCCGCCAAGGCGAAGCGACTCAGGTCTTTGGGCTGATCTGAATCCTCTACGAAGCGTTCCAAGAATGCGCGCTTCTCCTGGTCCGTGAGCTGGGTCATGAGGCGGAGGGCGTGCGAGCGCAGTGGGAGATCCTCATGCTGTAGCAGGGGCGCCAGGTCGGCGGCTTTCCAGCTGTCTTCGGGGTTGGGAAACACCCGTAGCGCAGCGAGCCTGGTCTCGGCTGGGAGTTGCTCGTCCAGGACGCGGAGACGCAGCATATGGGCGAGATGCTTGTCGTCGATGTCGCTGCCTTCCAGCCGAGCACGAGTGGTGAGCGCAGCATAGAAGAGGTCGGGATGCGATTCCTTCTCCAGGACCTGATCAACTTCCGATTGAAACTGGGAGAGTTGCTCATCCGCGATCCATTTCAGGGCGAGAAGGCGCACGACGCCAGCCGAATCGCCGAGGCCCTTGGCCAGCATCTCCAGGCGTTCATCCAAGTCCGAACGTCCCCAGGCCAGAAAGATCAGGCTACGCGTGATGGGATCTGGATGATTGGTCCAATCGATCGCGCGAAGCCGGGCAGGGGACTGGCTCAGTTTCTCGATAAACTGGGATTGGGCCCAGGGATCGCTTTCCGCGAGGTGAACCAGGTCGACATTCTGGATGGATGCAATGGAGGGATCAAAGGTCTCTTCCCATTCCGGTTCGACGAAAGGAAACTTCCAGACCCGGCCATAGCCATGCAACTTGTAGGAGCGCTTCACCCAATTCGTGACATAGAGCGACTTGCCGTCTGCGCTCCAATCCATGCTAACCGGGCGGAAGTCCGGGCCGCCCTGGAGGAGGATACCTCGCTGCGAAGGCTTGCCGGGTTCCCGATAGAAACGGTGGATTTCGATCCAGTGATCCACCCATGAGGTGACCAGCACATCGGTGTAGTCCGGCCCTTCGCGGAGCAGGATATCGCAAGGGGCTTCGCCGACCCCCGCCAGCATGGGAATGGTGCCGGGCAATTCGCCATTCCAGGAAACAAAGGGATGTTTGCCGGACCGGCCATAACGGTATTGGAATCCATAGTCGCCGCCCTGGATTACTCGATGAAGACGGCTCGGCGGGGTGGAGCTGGGATCATTGTCAGAGGCGAACAGGGTCCCCTTGTTGTCCATGGCCATCCCGAATGGATTCCAGAAGCCAGTCGCGAACCGGCTTACCCGTTCTCCCTGGGCACCCATGAACCACACATTGCCGCCTTCGCCGCCATCGGAGACCTTGCTGCCGTCCGAGCCGTGGATGGTGTAATCCGCTCCCAGGTTCTCGCCCATGCCCACGTAGAGATTGCCCTCTTGATCAAAGGCCAGCCCGCTGATGCCGTTGTGAGGGTGATTCCCCTCGGTTTCCAGCCAGGCAAGCTTGCGCTCAATGGCTTCGAGGGATCCGTCCCCGTCCTCGTCCCTGATGCGCAGGACTTCGCTGCGAGTCGTGATGTAGATCCAGCCGTTGGGGTGAGGCTTGATGAGGCAGGCGTTCTGGAGACCTTCGAGTAGCACCACAGCCTCGTCCGCCACGGAGTCGCCGTCGAGATCCTGCAGCCAGAGCACCCGGTCACCTTCAGGCCCCTCGTAGTCTTCAGGTCGAAAGTGGGTATGACTCTCAATGACGAGTAGCCGGTCAAAGTGATCGACGCAGAGTCCGACTGGCTGCCGGACGAGAGGTTCGATGGCGATTAGGCTGGCTTCCTCGCTGCCATTCCGCACAAGGGGTGCATCCACCTCGGCGGATGACAGGGCTGCCAGGGTTTGAAGAACAAGGAAAAGGGTGAGCACAAACTTCATGAGGAACGACAGGTAATTCCTGTTGTGCCTCAAGAACGCAGCTGGTGGCGAGACTCTTCTTGAGAGTGGGCAGAAGGGGCCTAGTCGAGAGCGCCCATCGTTTTGAGCTCCGCCTCATTCTTAGCTATTTGAGCTTCGTAGCTATCGATGTCTCGCTTTGCATAATCGATTTCCCGTTCAGACTTGCGGATTTCATAGCTCAAGTCCGCGAGCTTCTTCTTGGCGCTATCAAGAGTCGCTTGTTTCTCGGCAAGGATGGGTTCTAAGGAGGCTAGTTGCCGGGTTTGATCTGCTTGAGACATCCGGACATTTCCTCTCTGGTATTTGATCTCATCAATCTTGTAACGCATGGTCTTCACCTCTGCCTCGACGGAGGGAAGCTTGCTCTGGATGAAATCGATTTCCTTTTGCATGGTTGCAATACTCGGCGTGAGCTCTGCAATCTTGTCTTTACGATCCTGGATGGTTTGCTTGTTGGAAGCAATCCTCCCCAAGAGACTACGAACTCTTGGGTCATCTGAGCGGACGGCCTCCAGTGCCGTATCAGATTCGGTTGGTTCCGGCTCTTCGATCGGAACGGAGGTCTCGACGGCGGCGACGACCTCTTCTCCAATCAACTTCGCCTTCAGAGCGTCGATCATCGCGTCTTTCTCGGAGAGCTCCTTCTCGTGGTCTTCTAGCCCTTTCTCGTATTTCCGTTCCAGG
>JBHIXE010000472.1:3534-3904 GCA_041984905.1 Verrucomicrobiales bacterium
AGTTCGGCAAGCTCTTCCTGAAGCGCCGTGTCCTCTGAAAGACAGCCTGATAAGGGGAAGATGAGGGAGATGAGAGCGAGAAATGAGAGAGGAGCTTTCACTCTCCACCCCTGAAATAGGTTCGCTAGTAAATCAAATTGTTTCTGGCCCGATATTGTAAAGGTTTTGTCAGATAACCTGCTCGTCAGGGCAACATGCCCCGATAAGCGCCAGGCCAGGAATCGGGAATGGGAATGGCGGAAACGGTGCGGACGTAGAAGTCCTCCGACTTTGTCGCGCCAATGATAGCGTAGGCAAATCCCTCATTCCTCATCTCCTGAAGGGTGCGGATGAGCAACGCGCTGCCGACTCCGGATCCTCGCGCATCCAC
>JBHIXE010000473.1:0-250 GCA_041984905.1 Verrucomicrobiales bacterium
GTTCCTTGCGCACGAGACTGAGTACGTAGGAGTTCTGCTGGATGGGAGAGGCTCCCTGGTCGAGCACTTTGGGATCGGTCTGCTTGGCCTTGTTGGCTTCGTCCTCGGAGATAAATCCCAGCGCCAGCATGCGATCAAGCACCATGTCTCTCTCCTGAAGCGCGGCCTCGTAGTGGCGGAAGGGCGAAAAGCGATTCGGACCGCGGATAATGCCGGCCAGCATCGCGGCTTCAGCAAGGTCCAGCTCATG
>JBHIXE010000473.1:260-3892 GCA_041984905.1 Verrucomicrobiales bacterium
TGGAGGCGCGCTCGATTCCGTAGATGCCTGAACCGAAGTAGATGCGGTTCATGTAAAGCCCCAGGATCTCGTCCTTGGAGTAGTTGGCTTCAATCCGCATGGCCAACATCATTTCCAGAAGCTTCCGGTTGAGGGATTTATCCCGGATTTCGTAGCTGACTCGGGCCAGCTGCATGGTCAAGGTGCTGGCGCCCTGAACGAACCCTCCATCCTTGATGTTTCGGACAATAGCGCGGGCTACCCCTTTGGGGTCGATTCCATGGTGGCTGTAGAAACGTGTGTCTTCCCGAGCCAGTAGAGCGTCCTTAAAGAGGGGGGAAACTCCTTCCACCGGGATGATGACCCGATTGGCCCCATGGAGTTCTCCGATATAGGTGCCACGGCGATCGAAAACGATGGAGCGCTCGGGCATTTCACCGACTTTAGAGATATCCTCTTGCTCTGCCTTCGCACTATAGTAGGCATAGGCCACCATCAGGCTCAGGATGCCAGTGACCGCGGTGCCCAGCAACAAGCGCCGCATTTGCTTTCTCCATGGTCCTGGAGGCGGTCTCCAGTTACTCGGATTGCCCGCATACGAATGGGTTGGCTCAGTGTCATAAGTGGGCGAATACATTAGAATCGGGAGCGCTCGAGGGCCGGGACCGTAAACAATAAACCTGATCGTATAATCAAGCAATGTCCGAAGGTGAAGCCACTCAGCTTCTGATCGATGCCGCCTTGCGTGAAGATCTCCAGGATGACGGAGATTTGACCTCCCGTTATTTTGTCCCGAACGGGGCGAAAGGGCAGGCGCGAATTTTTGCCAAGGAACCCATGGTCATCTCTGGCGTTGAGGTCGCCGAGCGGGTCTTTGGGGCCGTGGATCCTCATCTGCAGGTGGAACTTTGGGTGAATGACGGAGACCAGATCTTTCCTGGCGATACCGTTCTCAAAGTGAGCGGTTCGCTGGCTTCCATCCTCACGGCGGAACGGACCGCGCTGAATTTTCTGCAGCGGCTCTGTGGTGTGGCCACGCTGGCAAATCGCTTTGTGCAGGAGGCCGCGGGAGGCAGGGCGCAGATCCTCGATACCCGCAAGACCACGCCCGGTTGGCGCGCTCTGGAGAAGCAGGCCGTGGCTCATGGGGGAGCCGTGAATCATCGCATGGGGCTCTACGACCGGGCCATGGTCAAGGACAACCACTTGCTGGCGGAAGGGGATCCCCATCACATCCAGGCGGCCATCAACCGGTTGAAGAACGATCATCCCAAGGTGGGCGTGGAACTGGAAGTGGATTCCCTGGAGCAGTTGGCCGATTACCTGCCTCTCAAAGGGGTGGACTTCATCCTGCTGGACAATATGAATCTCAGTCAGTTGCGGGAAGCCGTGAGGATGCGGGATGAAACCGCGCCCGGGATCGCACTGGAAGCCAGTGGCGGGGTCAACCTGGATACCGTGGCGGACATTTCCCAGACAGGCGTGGACTTCATCTCTGTAGGGGCCATGACCCATTCCGCGACCGCGGTGGACCTTTCGCTTGAGATCGAGCTTTCCGAATGAAACTCGATCCCGACGCTATTCTTCATGCGACCCAGGTCGGGATGCGATCCGGTACGACGGTGCCTCTGCGCCTTGGCACCCGGATCATCGTGCATGAGGAAACCCGGTCGACGAATGACGACATTGTCGCTTTGGCCAACAGTGGTGAGCAGGAAGGGACGGTCGTCTTTGCCGAGTCCCAGACGGCGGGCCGGGGCAGAAAGGGGAATTCCTGGGTTTCTCCTCCCGGAGAGAACCTCCTGTTTTCCGTCCTGCTGCGACCGGAGATGCCGCTCAAGGATTGGCCCCGACTGGCTCACGCCGCCGGCATCGCGGTGGTCTGGGGACTGCAGCATTGGGTGGAATCCTGCACGCTCCAACTCAAGTGGCCCAATGACGTCTATGCCGACGGACGGAAACTGGCGGGAATCCTGGTGGAGTCCCGCAGCGTCGATCCCGGCAGATCCTTTGCCGTAATGGGCGTGGGGATCAACGTGAATACTCCGGCCGAACGCTTCCCCGCGGACCTTCGCCAGCAGATCACCTCTGTTCGGGATCTGGCCAATGCCCGGAACCCGTTGAACCGGGCAGAGTTGGCCGGATCCATTCTGTCCGAACTCAATCGCACCTATCATCTGGCGATGACGGATTTCGAGGTCCTCCGGCGGGAAATGGAGGCTTGCAGCATGCTCTTGGGAAAAGAGGTTCGCTTTCAACAAGCGGGAAGATGGCAGCAGGGATTGGTCCTCGGCTTTGGCGAAAACGGCGAGCTTCAGGTGCGGGACACCGAGACAGGGGAGATGGAAACGGTATTGAGCGCCGATCTCGTTCGCCCGCTCTAGCCCCAGTAATAGGGGGAATTTTCATAAGAACCGGGCAGGGAGGGCTGAAGAATTGCCCGTCGCACGATAAATGTAATAATTCAGGCTTGATCGATATTTAAGCATCGCTAATATCCTAACATGCTTGCAACTGAAGATTTGGTGGCTTTGCGAGGCCAGTTCATGTTCGCCGATCATTTGATCCTCGACGAATCACCGACTCGCGATTTTTACAAGGATCTGCTGCGTGGTCTGGCGCACAAGAACAACAATGTGCTGGCCGTGGTGCAGGGCTTCTCCAGTCTGATCCTGATGAACGAGGATCTGGATGAGGGAACCCGGGAGAACGTGCAGCAGATGCGAGATTCTTCCATGCATGCCTCGACCTTGAGCGGAGAGCGCGTGCTTACCGCCAGTGGCTGCGCACGCATCACGCCTCAGCCGATCCAGTTGGGTGAGTATCTGCCCCTAATGGAATCCAGCCTTCGGGAGATCTGCGAGCAGAACAAGGTTGGGTTCACCATGACTCTGGCAGAAGACCTGCCCTCGATCACCGCGGACACCTCTCGCTTCAAGGAGATGATCGTGGAGCTGATGCGGAACGCCGCCGAGGCTGCTGGCCAGACCGCAGGTGGATTGGTGCAGTTGGACGTGGTGCCTCCAGGAGTGGCTTCGCCCATTGAGGAGCAGCGGGTCGACATCATCATTCGCAACAATGGTCCGGCCATCCCGGAACATCGGTTGGTGGAAGTCTACAAGCCGTTCTACTCCACCAAGGGCTCCCATCACTTTGGTCTTGGCCTGACGACGGCCGGAGTACTGGCGGGCCAGATGAAGATGCGCCTCGGCATTGCCAGTGCGGATAACATGACCACGGTGTGGGTCATGGCGCCAGTTGCCTGAGTCCCTTCGATAAGAGACTCGATCGGAAAGCGTCCATAGACGGTCAGTCTTTCGCCATGCCCAGGTGTGGATAGGCTGGCTGCGAAGACTCCCGGTTGGAGTTCACGCTTCAGCGTGCGCGGAGCTCATCCGCTTCGATGTGTGGGCTTCAATGGCTTCGGCAGGATTCTTCGCACACGCTGAAGCGTGAACTCCAACCCAGGCCATCGCTCCCTTCCTCTGCAGCAGAACTGTCGCACTGTCGCACTCAGGACAAATTATAAGCGTCCACATCCAGGGTCACGATGACATCCTGGGGGAAGGAGAGCGCATCCAGATGCTTGCGAACGTGGGCGACGAGTTTCCGGGGGCTTTGCGCGCGGAGAAGCACCTGGAACCGGTATTGAC
>JBHIXE010000474.1:0-3892 GCA_041984905.1 Verrucomicrobiales bacterium
TCGGTAGCTACGGCGACTCCACCGCAATCACGCCGCACCTGGACGCTCTCTCCCAGCGCGGGCTCACCTTCAACCGCGCCTATTGTCAGCAGGCTGTCTGCAATCCATCACGCGCCTCCCTACTTACGGGGTTGCGCCCGGACACCATCCAGGTCTGGGATCTGCGAGCGCATTTTCGGGATGCCAAACCGGATCTCGTCACCCTGCCCCAGCACTTCAAAAACCAGGGCTATCACTCCGAATGCATCGGCAAGATGTATCACAACACCGGCGACCTGGGAGACGAGCCTTCCTGGAGCGTGCCGGCCCGGTTTCACGAAGGCACCCACGCCGAAGACACGCTCTGGTGGCGGGATGTAGAACATACCAAAGGGCCCGTACTTGAAAGGACCGGAGAAAAGGATGAAGACTACCTGGACGGCCGAATTGCCAACGCTGCGCTCGAAGCCCTGGAAAGGCTCCAGGACGAACCTTTCTTCCTGGCGGTCGGTTTCTGGCGGCCGCATTTGCCTTTCGTTGCGCCCAGGAAATATTGGGACCTTTACGATCCCCAGGAGATCCCGCTCCCCAATCCGCCCCTGCCTCCACGGGATGGACCAGAGATTGCATTGCATGACGTACGAGAGTTTCGCAGTTATCAAGGCGTGCCCAAGGATGGACGCCCGGACGAGGAGCTACTGCGCGAACTCCGCCAGGGTTACTACGCCAGTATCAGTTACCTCGACGCCAATGTCGGCAAGGTCGTGGATGCACTGGATCGGCTGGGGCTGAGCGAGAACACCATCATTGTCTTCGCCTCCGATCACGGATTCCACATCGGTGAGCGCAAACTCTGGGCCAAGACCACCAACTTTGAACTGGATGCACGAGTGCCGCTCATCATCGCAGCGCCTCAGGCCAAAGGAACACGCGGAAAATCCACCGATGGAATCGCAGAGCTGGTGGATCTCTACCCGACACTCGCCAGTCTGGCGGGGTTGCCTGCCCCGGCTGAGACGGATGGAGTCGATCTTTCCCCGCTCTTCACCAGCCCGGAAAGCTCCGTGCGTCACCATGCGCTCTCTCAGTTTCCCCGGCCCAACTACTATCGCGGCCAGCCTGAAGCCATGGGCTATTCCCTGCGCACACCCCAGTTCCGCTACACGGAATGGCGGGATTCCGAGACTCAGGACCTCATCGCCCGGGAACTCTACGATCACACTCGCGATCCTCTGGAGACGGTGAATCAGGCCGGGAATCCGGAATACAAGAGCGCGATCAGCGAACTGGAAGCCGAACTCACAGCTGCCAAGAAGTAGGCGCTCCAGGCCCCTTACTCAAAGCTCTCCTCAGAGAGGATCCGGTAGTAGAAGTTGTCTTCCCGCCATTCCTGGTAGGTCTTCGGCTCCTTGTTCCCCTTCTGCTCGGTGATTTCATAGAGTATCCGGGCACGGTAATGCTCGACGATCTTGTCCTGCTTGATGATGCGCCGGGGCGTCCCGTCCATCTCCATCTTCAGGGGCACCAACGTACGTTCGTAACCAAGGTTCAGGCCGATCAACTGGTAGCGCAGATACTGTGACTCCGTCTTGGGATCGACATCTGCGTTGAGCAGACTGTCCCTCAGTTCGCCAAAGTGATGCTGTGCCACTTCCGGCTCGACCTGCTCGATCGTCTGGCAGGAGGTCAGAAATCCTAAAAACAACAGGCCCAGCAACACTCTCATTATTGAAAGAGTAAGGGGGCTGGAACCACAGCGCAAGCTATCCGAGGTCAGGTTCTCAGGCATGACCCGCCAATTTTTTTCGGAAAAAGCCCCCGGTGGCCCAGCTTTAGCCCGCCTTGATTTTCCCGATAATTATCGACACGCACCCTGAAAAAGGCATCTCATTATACAAAATGGAAGATCGGGCGCTCGTTTTCAAAAATGCGAATCGCAACCTTGCGAGCTTTTGCAAAACTTGCTTGAAACTTTGTGCTCATTAAAGGATAAGTTTCGGAAGCTTTTAGGCTAGGTGTATATGAAAGAACATTTTTCAAAAGGTTGGATCGAACTCTTGCATTACAAACAGGGCAGCTCCTTTCTCCAGGCGCTGCGCCAAGGAAATTTGAACGAGTTGAAGGAAGACGACTACGACGTCGTGGGCAGTCCTCTTCCTCTGGGCGAATACTCTTCCGTCTTTGATGTCTACGAACAATTTGCCAAGGAACTGCCCGGCGAATTCGGCATCCCTCGTACGTTGCGTCCCTTCGACGTGATCAACAAGTGTGTGAACGACTACTGGCTCGGCTCCCTGGTCATCACCATGGTGCTGGTGCCCAATCACAAGGTCGGGGACTTCTGGTATCCGGATTGCAAGATCCATTCCCGCCCCAACCATCCCCTGTCGCTGGTCCGGCGCAGCCACGCTTTCCGCTCTCGTCTCCGTCCCCTGGCAGAAGTCCGGCTCGAGGGCGAAGCCGCCATCTAGGCCCCCTTTCTACCTGAAACACAACATCCCCTAGTATTTGGTCGAGCCCCGCAATCTCGGGGCTCGACTTCTTTCAAGCGGGACGATTGATTTAGGGGCATGAAAAGCCCCACTCAAACCTGCACGCTGGCGCTGGCTCTTGCCCTACTGTTTCCAGGAGCCAACGCCCAGGATCCTGGCCAGACCGCCAATCCTCCTCTAGAGATTCAGTCCTCTGACTACCAAACCCTCCAGACCGCCTTGGACGCACTCCCGGCGGCTGGAGGCGTAGTCCGACTCGCGCCCGGCCGCTATGAGATCACCGAGCCATTGATTCTGCGGACGCCCGAGACGCGCTTGATGGGCAGCGGTGCTTCCACCCACATCGTCAACCTCAATACGGAAGGGAAACCCGCGCTCCACCTGCGGGCGGATGACTACGCGGCGAATCCCAAGAGCAAGCTCTGGAGAGTGCAGCTGGATGGATTCCGCGTCAGCGGCTCGGAACAGAGCGGGGACGGCATCCTGGCGGAAGGCATCAACGAGATCTTCATCGACGGCGTCTCCATCGATCATCATGGCGGCAATGGCATCAACCTGGTGCACTGCTATGAGGATCCCCGAATCGCGGATTCCATCCTCACCTACAACAAGAAGTCCGGTCTCCACATCGATGGCGGTCACGACATTGTGGTCAATGCGAATCACTTTGAGGAGAACCAGGATGGCATCACTTGTGTCGACAGCTTCAACCTCACCGCCAATGGGAACAACTTTGACGATCACCTCGGTCACGGGATCGTTATCGAGAACACCTACGGCTCCGTGGTGTCCGGCAACATGATCGAAGAGTGCCAGGGCCTGGCGATGATTCTGGACCGGGACTGCTACGGCATCACCATCAGCGCGAACGTCATCGCCCACGAACTGCAAGGCGGTATCGATCTGCGCGATGCCTGGGGTTGCGCCGTCAGCGCCAACACCTTCACCATTGTGCATCACTTTGGCGTACGAGTGGGCCCGGACAGTGGCCGGCTCACGATCACCGGCAACAACTTCAGCAATAGCCACGTCGGCCAGGAGCTGCGCCGCAAGATGGAACACGAGCAACCCTTTCAGTTGGATGTCGGCAACGGCGTGCTCCTGGAAGATACGGAAGCCATTGTTATCAGCGGGAACCTCTTTGGCGGTATCGACGGGGAAGCCATCGTGACCAAGGGAGATTGCCAAGCCATCTCCGTGACCGGGAACATCGTGACGGATTTCGGGAGGCGGCAGGAAACCACCAAGCCGATTGGCGTGCCTGACGAGGGCAATCTGATTGAGGACAACATCGTTCAGCCCGCCAAATAGCACCACCATTCTGGTGAGCATAGTAGGTGGCGGTATGGTTCGTTTGATCGCATACAAGGCGCGAAGCGCTGCGTTCTTCCATAGCCGGGGCTGCAGCGAAGCAAGGCCCC
>JBHIXE010000475.1:0-3498 GCA_041984905.1 Verrucomicrobiales bacterium
GTCGGACATGGCCGCCGCCGTCCCCGCTCCTCCGACGCCGGGTTCGACCCAGGATGTGGCGGACAAGACGGCTTCGGCCCGCTACGCGGCGTTGGAGGACGGGAACCGCTCTTGGGAGGATTCCGCAAAAAGCTGGGAGGAGAAGATCGTTACCGAGGAGGACGTGAAAAACGCCTACGAGCGGCATAGTGCCTCCGTCCTCCGCCGGGACGAGGGACACTGGCGCGAGCACTTCCCTGGAGTCACTCCGCCTGGAAACGTCTGGGGACCGGGTGCTCCGACCGGAGATTACATGATTGAGGGGGACGAACTGGGTGAGGAATTCCGGGGCAGCTACCTCGTGTGCGAGACGGTTCATCGGGCGGTGTTCCGATTTCGTCCCGAACTCCGGGAAGCGCAGGTCGAGCTGGTGGACCTGAAGAAGGATTTCTTTGCCACGGATCGAGCGTCCGAGAATGAATCGGCCGCTGAGTTTCTCCCCACCGACATTGTGGCAGGAACAGACGGAGCGCTTTTTGTCAGTGACTGGAACTCCCGTACGAACGCCCGCAAATCAGGCAATGGAGAGGGAGCGATCTTCCGAATCGCCAGAGAGGGGCAAGCCGTTGACATACCTGAGGTCGACTTTTCTACCCAGGAAGGCCTGCTGGAAGCGTTGAAGAGTCCGGCACCGGGAGTTCGCTGGGTGGCCCAGGATCGGCTCAAGAGGTTGGACGAAGCCTATGAGGCCGTATCGGCGTTTTACCGGGCTAACGAGGCCAACCCCTACTACCAGGCTCGAGCGGTGTTCGTCCTTGGCCAACTGAACGATGAGCGAGGCACGGCGGAGGTCAAAGCCCTGCTGGAGTCGGAGGATCCTCAATGGCGGATCGTCGCCTTTCGCGCCCTGAGATTCGGAGACCGCGAACCTGTTCTGCCGCTGGTTCAGCAACTGGCCGGCGATTCCTCTCCTGCAGTTCGCCGGGAGATCCTTGCCGCCATGCGGGGCATGGATTGGGAGGACATTCGGAAGCCGCTCGAACAATTGATCGCGGGCTACGATGGCCGGAATCGGTGGTATCTGGAAGCCTTGGGCGCAGTATTTGACGATCACCGGGATGCCATCTACGAGCAGATCCTGAGATCTAACCAACCCGAGCCGGCAGGTTGGGACGAACGGCAAAAGAACCTCGCCTGGCGATTGCGCTCTCGCGAAGCTTTGGCCGATCTGGCGGAGTGCATCATCGCTCAGGAGGTCGACTCGGCCACGTTTCGCAAGCTGGCCTACACCTATGGGCTCTGCTACTCGGATGAAGAACGAAGGCTGAACCTCGCGATCATGAAGCGCTTTCAAGCCCAAGAGGCGTTCCAGGGTGAAGACTTTCAGCAGACCATCACCGAGTTTCTGGAGAAGGACATCAATGATCCGGATCCTGTCGCGTTGACTCAGAGCTACATCTTCCCAACGAAGTTCGGGATTCCCACCGAACTGGACTCTATCGAAGAGATCGCCGCACTGGAACCCAATCTCGATCACGGTCGCGCTAAAGCGACACTCTGCATGATGTGTCACCAGATCGGATCCAATGGTGTGGCGTTTGGCCCCAACCTCACGAACTGGGGACAGGTTAGGGACGTGGCCTCCGTCGTGAAAGCCTTGGTCGAACCGTCCGCGGAACTCGCTCACGGTTTTGATAAGCCCGTGGTGGTCAGCCAGAACGGCCACCGGCTGGAAGGCGTGTCTCGAGGCTACAGCTGGCACTCCGGAGCGATCCGGGTCAAGACCATGGGCGGCGCGACCTTGAAAGTGCCCTTTCGCCGCCCCAAAGCGAAGATCGAGTATCCCGAGAACCATTCGTGGATGCCTTCTGCCGCCGACATGGGGCTGAGCAATCAGGATGTCCGGGACATCGCGGCTTACCTAATGAGCGACATCGCCGGTGAGACCGACAGCGGGTTGACGCCAGAACTCAAGCCGGAGTTCAGTCGCGGAGTCGGAGCAGGCTGGGTTGAGTTAACGGGCGATGATTTTGTCAACGCCAGTTGCTTCCCCGATACCTGGCGCTGGGAAGGCTCTCACGTCTGGTGCACAGGCAAGCCCACTGGCGTGATTCGCTATCGGGAACCCCTGACCAACTTTGAGTTCTCCTGTGAGTGGATGCACAAAGTGAAAGGTGGCAACTCGGGCATCTTCGTCTGGGCCACTCCGGAGTCCTTGAACGAAGTGATGCAGCGCGGTCGAGGCCTTCCCAAGGGAATCGAGGTGCAGGTGCTCGATCTCGGTTACCGCGAGGTCTATAAGGCAAAATACAACAAGAAGGGAGACTGGTTCACCAGCCATGGAGACGTCTTTCCCGTAGGACGGATGATTCAGATGACGCCTTTCCCACCAGCGGCGCCCAATGGACGCCGGAGCTTTCCGTCCAAGGAAACCACCAAGGGGACCAACGAATGGAATCACTATTACATCCGCGCCATTGACGGAGTCGTCCGGCTTTGGGTCAACGGAGAGGAAGTGTCAGGGGGTGAGGACATCAGCCCCTCTTCAGGCTATCTCTGCCTGGAATCGGAAGGCGCTCCCGTGGAGTTCAAGAATCTCCGCTTGAGGATCCTGCCGCCGTTTGAGACGAAGATGGAAGTGGCCCTTAAGGATCCGTCCTCGCCGGCGACGGATCCCGCCTCCCAGCCCAAGTCTGAGCCTGCCGGAAAGTCGCCGCCGATGCCGATTCCACTCGAAGGGCATGCGATCCTGGGAACCTGGACCTATCGCGATACCTACTCTCGTGAATTCACGGAGGACGGGCGCTGCATTCTCCGCAATGACGGCAAAACCATCTGGGAAAAGCCTGTCACCGCAGTCACGCCGAACTCAGCGATGGTGGAGGGGAAGTATACGCACGTGTTAGAGGGCGATGTGTTACGGATCGAGGGGAAATACGAGGCAAAACGGGAGTAGTCGAAGTATCGCTTATTCCGTGATCGGCTTTAGATCCGGCGGATTTCCCCCCCCCGGGGTAAGGCGATTGAGATCATGGTGGATGAGTTCTCAGCACTTGAGTCTGACTGTGAAGCCACTATTATAGAGTTTGCCGCCGCTTGATAGGCAGCCTAACAAGTTGCCACTTCCCCGATCCTCCTCCATAGGTTCCCCGTGTTTAAGATCTTCGACCGTTACATCGGAAGGCAAATCTCCTTCACCACGCTCTCTGCCGTGTTGATCCTAAGCGTCGTTCTGGTGTTGGGTAACATTTTCAAGAAGCTCATTGAGGAGATGGACAAGTATCCCGAGCTGGGATGGACCTTTGTCCTGGAGTTCATCGCGAACATCATGCCCTATTCGCTGATCTTCACGATTCCCTGGGGCTTTCTCACTTCCATCCTCCTCATTTTCGGACGGTTATCCGCGGATAACGAACTGACCGCTTTGCGTATGTCTGGCTTGAGCATGCCGCGCATCTGTGCGCCGGTCTTTCTCTTTGCCCTCGTCTTCACGGGAATTGCCCTCTGGATGAATGTGGA
>JBHIXE010000475.1:3508-3840 GCA_041984905.1 Verrucomicrobiales bacterium
GATGTGGCACCCAAATCGAAGGCCCGCATTCAGCAGATCTTCTTCCAACTGGCCACGGAGAATCCGGCCGCGATCTTCGTGAGTGACGAAGTGACCAACACACTGCCGGGTTACGTGATCTATCTGGAAGACCGGGTCCTGGTCGATCCTGAGAAGAAGGATTACGAGCTGAAGAATATGCAGTTGGTGCGGTTGTCGGAACACAATCGCCCTGACTTCTTCGTCCAGGCCAAGGAGGCCTTCATTGGCTTTGATGACAAAAGGTTCTTCGTTGATCCCAAAGGGAACTTCTGGGAGATCACCCTTAATGAGAATGAGGTGACGGTGCGGGA
>JBHIXE010000476.1:0-229 GCA_041984905.1 Verrucomicrobiales bacterium
CTCCTCGCTCTGGGGCGTGCGCCGGGTCATGGTCCCAACGTTGTAGTGCTCCAGCAGGCGGCCGGTCACCAGCAGGTAGGGATAGCCTTCCACATCATGTTCGGGGCTGGCTTCGTAGTCGATCGTGACCAATTGGCCTTTGCCGCGGAGGAATCCATCTTTGTGAACCGTGGAGGTGCCTGGATGATCGGGAGAGGGACAGGGCCACTGCAGACCATCCGCGCCGAGC
>JBHIXE010000476.1:294-3823 GCA_041984905.1 Verrucomicrobiales bacterium
GTCCATGACGTCCCCTGGATTGTCGTAGTTCCAATCCGCTCCGAGGCGTTGCGCCACTTGATAGACCGCAAGCCAGTCTGGCCGTGCCTCGCCGGGCGGAGGCACGGCTGGGCGCACATGCTGAATGCGACGCTCGCCATTGGTGAAGGTGCCTTCTTGTTCCAGGCATCCGCAGGAAGGGAGGATCACATGGGCGTAGCGAGCCGTCTCCGAGAAGAACAGATCCTGGATGATGATGAGGTCAAGCTTCTCCATGGCCTTAAGGACCTCCTCTTCATGAGGATCACTCTGCACGACATCTTCTCCCATGAGCCACAGCCCTCGGATCTCGCCGGTCACGGCGGCGCGAAGCATGAGGGTGCTGGGGAGACCTGGTTCCTCCGGCGGCAGCGGACCCCAGATTTGACCGATGCGGGCACGCACCTCGGGATCGCCAATGGGTTGATAGCCAGTGAAGTGGGTGGGCATGCTCCCCATATCCGCGCTGCCCTGCACGTTATTCTGTCCTCGTAAGGGCAGCATGCCCGATCCTGGCTTACCGATACTTCCAGTGAGCATTCCCAGGTTGCACAGGGTCATGACGGAGGCCGTTCCCTGCATGAGTTCGGACAAACCCAGGCCATGAACAAAGAGGCAGGGCTGGGCGCCAATGAGCCGGGCCGCCGCGCGGATGCTTCCCACGGGCACTCCCGTAATCCGGGAGACTTCGTTCAGATCCAGTTTGGTGAGGAATTCCCGAAACTCTGCGAAGCCCTCCGTACGGTTCTTGAGGTAGCCAAGGTCCGCGAGGTCATCTTCCACGATCACCTTCGCCAGGCCATTGAAGAGCGCCACGTTGGTGCCGGGCAGGAGTTGAAGGTGAAGGTCCGCATATTCAGCCAACTCAATCCGCCGGGGATCGATCACGACCAGCGGAGTGCCTTGCAGGGCTTGATGTTTGAGACGCGCTCCCACTACGGGATGCGCCTCTGTGGGATTGGCACCCGCGATGACGATCGCAGGCGCATGGTCAATGTCGGTATAGGACGCGGATGCCGCGCCGGTGCCGGTGACAAGCTGCAGGGCCAGTGCCGTGGAGGAATGGCAAACGCGGGCACAGCAATCCACGTTGTTCGTGCCCAAGTTACTGCGAAAGAGCTTTTGTAGCAGGTAGCAGGCTTCATTCGTCGAACGGGAGGAGGTGAAGGCGCCCAGGGCATCGGGACCCGACTCGTCGCGAATTTCCGTCAGCCGCTTGGCGATGAAATCGAGGGCTTCCTCCCAGCTGGCTTCACGAAACTCGTTGCCCTGGCGAATCAGTGGGGTGGTAAGCCGGTCTCCAGAGTGATGGTAGGCATGCGCGAACCTGCCTTTGACACAGAGATGCCCGTGGTTTACGGCGGCCTCCGTGACACCTCGAATGCGGGCGACCTGACCATGGGTGGATTCGACCTCGATACGGCAGCCCACTCCGCAGTAGCCGCAGACACTTTGAGTCAGCCTGGTATCGCCGGCTTCCTCATCCATGTCCATGCGATCCCGGTCAAGTAAGGCGCCGGTAGGGCACAGATCCACGCAGGCGCCGCAGGCCACACAGGGAGAGTCTCCCAACCCGCCATTGGAACCATAGACCAAGGACGTGAGAGGGCCTCGACTTTCGATTCCATAAACGAATTGACCCTGCACCTGCTCGCAGACGTTCAGGCAGAGCCGGCAGGTAACGCAGGCCTCCGGCTGGAATCGTAGATAAGTCTGGGATTGATCGTAGTTGGTGGGTTCGGTCAGGACGCCGTCTTCGCCATAGTCTCGCAAGAGATCCTGAAACCGGCCTGCGGTGATAGCGGCAGGATTGAACCCGGTTTGCTCACTGGTCTCACCGTAGAACGAGAGGAGCGTTTTGCGGATCTGCTCGATCTCGGGAGTGTGGGTCTGAACTGTCATGCCAGATTCGAGCAGCGTATGGCAGGCAGCCACCGGAGTCTCCCGGCCTTCGCATTTCACCAGGCACATGCGACAACCACCCTCGGGGCGCAGGCCGTCCGCGTGACAAAGCGTCGGTATCTCCACGCCACAGCGGTTTGCGACGTCCAGGATGGTGTCACCCGGCTGAAAGTCCACCTCAGCGCCGTTGATAACGGCTTTGCAGATTGTGGCCGTACTCATGAGCTCTCCCTGTTGAAAATTCGATCTCCATAATGTTGCAGAAGCTGCCGCATGGGGCCTGGCATGAATTGGCCGAATGCGCAGAGGCTGCCCTGCTCCATCGCCGTGAAGATCTCATCCAGGCGTGCGCGAGTCGTCGCCTCATCTGATTGGGACTGATCCAGTGCATTCGCGGCACACTGAGAACCCAATCGACAGGGAACGCATTTCCCACAGGACTCATCAATCATGAACTGGATCCAGTGCTCCAGAAGCGCCCGGAAATTGGCGTCGTTCGTCAGTGCCACGATCCCTCCGTGCCCGAACTGGATCCCGCGCTTCTGCATGGCTCCATAACAGATCGGGACATCCCAATCCTTCGGAAGAACGATGCTACCCATCGGCCCTCCGACAATCACAGCGGCCAACTCAGCCCCGTCCCGGGCTCCGCCGCCCCATTCCTCGATCACCCTTCGCAAAGGAACCCCGAACTCCACTTCCACAATGCCGGGGCGGACAAAACCGTGATTCAGGCAGATCGCTTTGGTGCCCGAACTCGTCTCGGTGCCAAGCGCGCGATAGCGGGCCGCTTCCTCCTGCACGATGAAGGCGACGTTGATCAGTGTCTCGACATTATTCACGATTGTCGGCATCCCGAAGAGTCCTTGTTGCGTCGGGTAGGGAGGGCGGATTTGCACCTCGCCTCGCAGCCCTTCGATCGCTTGGATCATGGCCGTCTCCTCCCCGCAGACATAGCTGCCCATGCCGGGAAAGACGCTGACTTCACAGGTGAATCCCGAGCCCAGGATTCCCTTGCCGAGAAATCCCGCTTCTTCCGCCTCTCGAATGGCCTGCTCCATGATGCGAATGGCGCGCGGGTATTCGGAACGGATATACACAATGCCTTTAGTCGCGCCCACCGCGAAAGCGCACAGGAGCAAACCCTCAAGAATCCCATGGGGATCCTCTTCCATGAGAACGCGATCCACGAAAGAGCCCGGATCCCCCTCATCTCCGTTGGCGATCACATAGCGTTGCTCCGCCGCTGTCTCCGCACAGCTCCGCCACTTTCGGCCAGTTGAGAATCCGGCCCCGCCGCGACCCCGTTCTCCAGACTCCTCCATCGCGGTGAGGACTGATTCTGGAGAGCCCTGGAGTGCATCCTCTAATGCCGAGTAGGCGCCGAGAGAACGAGCAACCTCCAAGGAGAATGCTCCAGAGCCGACCCTTCTTGTAACGATCGCGGGATCACAGACGGCCCGGGTTTCCGGCAGGGGGTGGACGTTGCGCTGGGGCTCGAAGTCTGGAGCAAAGACAAACGGTTGGTCTCCCTCGCCCAGAACGGCGGGGCTGCGGTCGCAATATCCCAGGCAATAGACTCCGCGGCACTGCTTGCCCTGCCGGCCCA
>JBHIXE010000477.1:0-3791 GCA_041984905.1 Verrucomicrobiales bacterium
TAGCAGAAGCTGCGCTGGAAGAACTATCCGAAGATATGGAAGACATCGACACAACGGGTGAAGACTGGGAGCCTGTCGAAGTTGAACTGACTGAGGGTGGCGAGTAGTTTCTCCGGATCGAACAGCCGCCGCTTCGGCCAGAAGTCGGCAGATTCTACCTCAGACCGCTGCCGAACCTTGAGGATGTGCAGGGCAAACAGAAGCCCACCAAGTCCCACGGTCCATTCACTCAATACCGTGCCCCATGCAATCCCGGCAACGCCCCAGCCCAGCACCCCGCCTAACAGGATATCCAGGGCGATGTTGAGACCATTGAGCAGCAATTGCATGACCATGAGATAGCGACTCATCCCCAGCCCAATGAACAAGCCCATGGTGGCATACATCGTCAACGCGGCCGGAGCTCCCCATATCCGGATGAAATAGTACTGCTTGGCCTCGAGACTGACGGCTTCACTGGCATCCAGCAGGGGAAACATGAGCAGAGCGATGGGGCCTTGAAGAGTCAGCAGCAGGAGGCCGATTCCCCCGGAAAGAATGAGGGCGCGTCCCAGGCTCAGGCGGATCTCCAGCTCATTGCCTGCGCCGGAAGCCTGCGCCACGAACCCAGTCGTGCCCATTCGCAGAAAGCCGAAGGTCCAGTAGACGAAGTTGAAGATGACTGCGCCCAGAGCGATCGCTCCGAGGTCCACCGCCGTGCCCGTATTGCCGATGACGGCGGTATCCGTCAAGCCGAGCAGAGGCGTAGCGATATTGGCCAGGATGATCGGCCAGGCTTTGGACAGCACCTGGCTTCGGGTCAACTCGCTCATGGCGTTTCCCGTTGGTCAGATGGCTCCTCGATCACAACGGTGATATTGGAAGCAGACCCACTGCTTGTCCAACTGGGAAAGCGACGTCAGACGCTTGGAATTACTCTTCCGGAGAGGACCGCATCCTCAGGCCGCTTTCACGCTGCGATTCAGGCGTGGTAGCCGGATGTGAAAGCTGGCTCCGTTGCCGGGTTCGCTGTCAACTTTGATGGACCCTCCATGTTGTTCCACAGCCATCTTGCAAAAGGCGAGGCCGAGACCGGCTGAGACACGGCCGTTATAGTACGATTGTTGCGTCTGGGAAAACTTGTCGAAAATCCGAACCTGGTCTTCCTTGGGGATTCCGGGACCATTGTCGGAGATTGTAATCCGGATGGCGCTATCCGTCTCGCAGGCTGAGATGTAGATGAGTCCATCTTTCTCCGGCACGAAATCGATCGCATTGGAGACGATGTTCAGGATTACCTGAGAGATCAGGGAACAGTCACAGCAGATCTGGTCCTGCACCGTCAAATCGCAAAGGATGCGGGTTTTGTGAACACGCGCGCCAAGGGAATCGAGCGCTGATTGAACGATCTGTCCGAGGTCATGCTCATCCCAGTTTACGGCGACATTGTCGGATTCGAGCCGCTTCAGGTCCAGTAGTGAGTTCACCATGTCCACCAGTTGCTTGGAGCAACGAAGCGCCTGGTCCAGGCACTCGGCATCCCCGGCTTGAAGCACCTCGCTCATCTGGATGAGCTCCAGGTTTCCGGTGATACCAATCAATGGATTGCGCATCTCGTGCACCATCATGGCGGTCATCTCGTCCCGGGCTTGTTCGGCGGACTTGAGCTGTCGATAACTGCGGATCAGTTGGTCCCGCTGTTGCTTCATCTGGACGACGTTGTGCAGCCGGATCAGGAGATCTTGCTCATCGATCGGTTTCTCCAGGAAGTCGTTGGCGCCGGAGTTGATGGCCCGAAGCCGGTCCTCCCGGTCGGTCTGCGCACTTATTACGATGATGGGTAGATGTTGCGTGGCCGGATTAGCGCGAAGATGGCGGCACACTTCATCGCCCTGCATACGGGGCATTCGGAGATCCATCAGAATCGCATCGAAATCTTGTTTTTCGCAGGCTTCCAGCGCTTCCAGGCCATCGTGGGCTTCCTGGTATTGATACCCGGCCTTTTCCAGGATCATCCGGAGGATACTCCGATTGATCTCAACGTCGTCGACGACCAGGATCTTTGCGGGTTCCGCGAGGGAGAGGTCGGATGACGGAGGTGGGAGCGGCATGACGCGATTTCTATGGTAATTATAGCATCAGAAGATGCAGTTGCAAATCGCACGATGTCGAAGAATAAGGTTTTTCCCGATCCCTTCTCGGTCCTGTATTCGGCCTTCAAAGCGCCAATTGCCAGTATCCCACGTCAATCCAGCGACCCATTTTCCAGCCGACCTCTTTGTAGTGCGCTGCCTTCTCGAACCCCATCTTTTCGTGAAGACGGACGCTCGCGGGATTGGGGAGGGCGACGCCGCCAATGACCATGTGGATTCCCTGCGTTCTGAGACGATCGAGCAAGACTTCGTACAATTGAGTGCCGACGCCTTTCCCTACGGCAGTTGGCGCCAGATACACGGAGCTCTCTGCCGAGAAGCGATAGGCGGCCCGCTTATGCCAGGGGCCGGCATAGGCGTATCCCAGCACCTCTTCGTTCTCTTCGAAAACCAGCCATGGGAGGTTGAAGGAAATGATCCATTCGATCCGGGACCGCATCTCGTCAGCGGACACGGGAGTTTCCTCGAAACTGACCACGGTGTGCTCGATGTAGTGATTGTAAATGAGGCGAATGGCTTCCACGTCTCTGTTCTGGGCGTCGCGAATCATGAGGAAGAACGGATCCCTCAACTTCGAATCTTTTGCCAAGAGATTTGCATCTCCGCCTTGATACATGAACTGGGAATTTCCCAAACTGAGGAATGGCGACACTCTGGACGCGGCGGGATTTGGTGAAGCTGGCGGTTCTAGCCCCCATTGGGGGAATGGCGGCCGTCGAGGATGAACTGCATTCCAAGGTTGGGCTGGTATCGGCGACGCTGGCTGCTCACCAGGACCACCGAGTGGAGGGAGGAATCGCGTTCTTGGACCTACCCAAAATCGCTCGCGAGGAACTCGGTATGGCGGTGCTGGATCTCAACACCATGAATTTCCCTTCCTGGGAGCCATCCCTGCTGGAGCAGTTTCGTGCCCGAGCGGAGATGGTGGGCATTCCCCTGACCAACCTCAAGCTGAACCAACGAGGCGTTCAGATTGGCTCTCCTGATGCGGAAGTTCGAGCCCTTGGGATGAAGACTTATCGAGAGTCGATTGATTCGGCGGCTCTGCTGGGCCTGCGGTGGGTGCGTCCTCTGCCAACCGCAATGGCGCCTGATCGGACCCTGATGATCGATTCCCTGCGTGAGTTAGCTGAGTATGCATCTGGAAAGGGGATTCAGGTCTTGGTGGAGAACTTCGGCTGGCTGCAGACGGATCCGGAGGGCGTGGTGCAGCTCATTCGGGACTGTGACTGCGGACTGGCAGCTTCCCCTGATACCGGCAACTGGGTCTCTAACGAGATCCGCTACGAGGGATTGGCCAGGACCTTTCCTCTGGCTGCGACCTGTGATTTTAAAGCGCGGTCTCTGAGCCCTGAATTCGAGCACCGCGAATACGATCTGCGGCGCTGTTTCCAGATCGGCTGGGATGCAGGCTTTCGGGGACCGTGGTGCATTGAGCATGGCAACTCGGATCAGGCAGCCCTGTATCGTGAACTGAAATTTCTGCGGGAGCAGTTGCAGGCTTGGATCCAGGAAGCCGAGAGGGGAAAGGCCTAGTGTCCTTTCCGTCACGTCCTTCAATAGAGGGCGCGGATCTCTACCTGATTCCGAGCAATCGCGAGGTTCGTTTGAGCTCCTTTTGAAATATCCGCTTTGTTGAAGAGACTTGGCGGACAGGCC
>JBHIXE010000478.1:0-3786 GCA_041984905.1 Verrucomicrobiales bacterium
CTCCAGCCTGCAGGCAGAAATCGAGATGGGGCCCATCTCTTCCACCGGCATCTTCCTGCTGGAGACGCCGGAAATCCGTATCCGCTCCCGGACAGGCAATTGGGCCTGCTACATGCGGGGAGTCACATTGGAATTGGATCCCCGCTCTCTCATTTCCCCAGATTGGATCATTCGGAGTCTCCGAATGGATTCCGTCGATACCTGGATCGGGCATGCTCCGCCTGAAGAGAAGCCGATTCCCTTACCGCGTGATATTGGAGCGACAGAACTGACCAAGATCGCTCAGAATCTCGGGTTGGGGATGCAGGCCAAGCCGGAGTCCATTATGGTTTCCTCAATCCGGACCAGCAAGCTGGTCGCCTCCATCGGTGAAACCAGCCGGGAAGAAGCGCCTCTCATTCTGGCTTCGGAATTCAGAGGCGGATTTCAGGGGCAGGAACTGACTTGGGAGGCTCTTGATGGCCAGATCCGCTTCCGCCATCACGAGCCCTGGAATCTGACTTCCCTCATTGGCAGTGCTTCTCAATCAGGGATCAAGATCTCCAAGGGCACCGCGACCGGTCCAGGAGAAGCCTCGATCGACGTGGTCATGGTCAACCAGGAGGCAGATGGGCAAGTCCTGCTCGCCGTCGAAGGGAAGAACCTGCCCGTCGCAGGTCAATACATCAACGAACAGGACAACCCGCTCATCAACCTGGTGGTGAATGCGAGTGGTCAGTTTCACAGCGAGGACCTGAACTTTGACACTTACCTGTTTACGGGGAGAGCCGAGTTTACGGGTATCGAACTGGGAAGACTTCCCCTCTTTCAACTCCTGGCGAATCAGACTGGCGAGGATGGCTTTCGGGCCATGTCAGATGCCAAGGCCACTGCGGAAATCGAGTGGGAACCCGGCCTGCTCATCCTGAAGCAACTGAAATTTGAGGAGCCAGGATTGCTGCGTCTCAATGGTAACCTGGAGGCCATGGAAACGGGGCTTCGCGGAAACCTGGAGCTCGCTCTCCCAGCCGTGATTGCGGGAAGATTCCCGGGAGGCAAACCCAGCGGGTTCAGCTACCCTGCTGGTGGGTGGAGCCGTGCGATGGTTACCGTTACGGGAAGGCCACACCAGTGGAACGAAGACCTCACGGAACGCCTGCTGGCCCAGGTTTCCACGGATCTGGCGATCTCGCCTCTCGTGTTGAGTGAGGCTCACCCAATAGCTTCCGATTCCAAGGCGGAGGACTTTCAAAGAAAGCTAACTCGAGAGCAGGCGGAAACCTACGAAAGGTACTTTGACCTGATGCTGGATACCCGTGCTAGCGAGCCGCTTTCCCAGTAGTGGACAGGCATTTGCAATTGGAGCTTCAAAGTCCAGCAACCCGCTGCTATAGTGCCGCCCCGCCAGAGGCTTCCTTTTGTCCCATGTTCTATTCAAGATCGCTTTCTTCTCCTTCCCGAATGCCCCACTTCCTCGCCACCACTCCGCACTCTTAAGCTAACGTGGGGGCTAGTGGGAAGAGTTGGGATGCCAGACCGGTAGTTTTTCCGGTCGAGTCCGCCTCTCATTGCGAGAATGGCACGCTGTTGTTTCGCTTTCCGCAAGGACAGGTGGCAGGGCCTTCACATTCTGTCGCACTCCCCTTCCACCATCGAATCACGAAAATTAACTTTCTGACCAGGGAATCTTGGTACAACCGTGGAGGTTGATCGAATTCGCTCTGGCGGCCACGGCTTAGGCCTTCGGTCTCCGGAACCGGCCTTCGGTTAACTCCTCATTGCCTGCTTTCTGAATTCATGAGTCCCGATCGAGCGACACTCAATTTCTTCAATGCATTTTCAGAGGATCTCCGTAAAGAAGGCGAACGCCTTCAGGAAAACGGATCGGTGGTCCAGATCTTCGGCAACCATCTATCCATCCAGGGACGCGTGGAGGAGAATGGTACGCTCTGCCGCACAGTGCTGCGTCTACTAGACGACAAGTGGGAGGGCCAGTGCTCCTGCTACGAAGGCTCCCGCTGTCCTTCCGTCGTCGCTACCATGATCGAGCGCCTCGCCCGGGACGGCAACATCCCCGCCGCGCCCAACGAATTCGAGGACCAGTCCATCACGGAGTTATTGGAAGAGAAGCTGGAGCGGCCACTGACTCCTCCGGAAGCCCAATTCGTGGAGAAGCTGGAACGCAGATACCATCGTTATGAGACCGAAGGACAATTGGTGGACCACGACATTGTGCGGCTCCATCCCAAGTGGCCGGTGGAATCCTATGACCCTATCCAACTATGGCCGGTCCCCCCGTCCAACATTGTCGAGTTCTGGAACTACATCGCCTATCACTTCCGCAATAAGAACCTGAGCTATCCCACCTTTCTCGATGCCATCACGGACTACTCAGCCGTGGAGGAACAGATGCGGGAATGGGAGCGGGAACAAGCGGAGGACATCTGGCGCCAGACGGTCTGCGCCTATGCCGAGCCAGAGAAGGAGTCCATCCTGCCCGTGCAGTTCCGCCTGCTCCTGACCAGCTCAGAAGCCCGGCTGCAATGGCGAGCCCAGGATTCAGAGGACTTCGTTACACTCCAGCAAAAATCGGAACTGACGGATCTCCGGGAACGTCATGATCGCGGCTCGCTGCGCATGGACGGGAGTTCGGGATTGATCTGGGAGAACTTCCTCGTTGCCCTTGGCGAGAGCGAGGGACTGACCCTGCGACTGGAGAACCCCGAGCAAGCCTCCGTGATCAACCGGTTGTTCCACAATCCGGAGATGGCAGGATGCCTGGTCAACCTTGACGAACAGGAACTGCGACTGGAAACGCGGCCCATGCGTTGGGCCTGCTATGAGAGCGAGGAGAGCGCTTACGATATGGATCTGCGGCTCATGACCGTGGACGGCGAGCTGGTTCCTCACTCTGTGCGCATCCTCCCTGGAAATGAGAACTTGTATTTGGGAGATGAGGCGGCCTTCCCTGGCCCACCCTTCTGGGGTGAAGGCACCGAAGTCCAACCCGTCTATCAGATTCCCCGGCGGGTAATCTGGAGTGAGGCGGGCGTCGCTTTCCTGGCAAATATCTCTGCGGAATTGCCAGCCGCTCTTCAGGATCGGATTCAGGATCAGCCCATGAAGGTCAGCCTTAACATGCGGCTGAATCAGAAGCTGACGGGAGCTGAGAGCGAACATCTCCTGGTCGAAGTCGACGCCACGGACGAAGGCAACACCCGAAAGGAAGTCCTGGAGAAAGAGGGCTGGATCATCGCAGAACGGTCCGCGAATCATTCCAGCAAGATCTATCGCTATGAACGGGAATCCCTGCGACGCTTTCCCAAGCTCCTAGCGCCCATGTCACTCTCCTGGGATCCAGCGAAGCGTTGTTTCCGATCCCGAGTGACGCGCTCCTTCCCTGAGAAATTCGTGGAATGGTATGAGTCTCTTCCCGAGGATCTCGACATCACGATTGACGAACACCTGCAGACCCTCTTGCAGGATCCGGTCAAAGCCTCTGTCACCTTCGATATCGTCGCCAGCGAGATTGACTGGTTTGATCTCAAGATCGCCATCAATGTGGAAGGCTTGGACCTTACCATGCAGGAGATCCGCGCCCTCGTAGCGGCTCGCGGAGGCTTCGTGCGAATGAAGAATGGCGGCTGGTTGCGCCTTGAAATCGATCTGACGCAACAGCAGGCGGAGGCCGTCAACCGGCTTGGTCTGGATCCCTTTGACCTCAGCGGCGAGACGCATCGGCTTCACGTCCTGCAGTTGAGCGAGCCAATCGCCAAGGAAGTCTTCGACCAATCCGCCTGGGAGATG
>JBHIXE010000479.1:0-454 GCA_041984905.1 Verrucomicrobiales bacterium
GGTCAAAGTCGTAGGCCGCAAGGCTCCCATCACCATCTACGAGCCTCTCGGACTTCCTGACGACAGCGGCGCGATGCGGCAGGAAGCCGAGGCAATCGCGAAGCCTTTCAGGGAAGCGTTTGAGCTCTATCAGAGCCAGAAATTCGAGCAGGCAGCCCAGCACCTGGAAGCCTTCCTCAAGGCTCATCCGGAAGATGTGCCCGCAACGATTCTTCTGGAGCGCTGCCGTGAATTCATGACGGATCCGCCGGAAGCGCCCTGGGATGGAAGCATCACCCTGACCTCCAAGTGAGGCTTCGAGACAGGCTGGTTCTGATGGATTTGTAGGGCACTCCTGTATCCCTGGCCTTCTGCCATGCGTTACCCGGTCGCATCCATTCCGATTCCATGAATCCAGGTCTCCCCTTCATTGCGAAGCTTTGCATCAGCATCGTGGCCATCGTGCTTCTGGGCA
>JBHIXE010000479.1:464-3780 GCA_041984905.1 Verrucomicrobiales bacterium
TCGAGACAGATCCCATAGTTCTTCTCGTATTTCTTGCCGCCCTTGCCAACGTTGGACCCATCGAGGTAGTTCCCGGTGTAGAGCTGGATTCCCGGCTCGGTGGTCAGGATCTCGAGCAACCGGCCGGCACCCCACCCAACTGGGTCTTCGGCCCGGTCTGGACCTTGCTCTATACCCTGATGGGAATTGCTTTTGCCCTGGTCTGGAAGCGTGGGTTTGGCGATCTCTCCCTGACAGCATTCGTCACTCAGTTCGTCCTCAACCTGGTCTGGACGCCCATCTTCTTTGGTCTGCATCAGATCGCCCTGGCCTTGGTCGTGATCATTCTTCTCTGGGCGACGATCGTGATCACCATCCAACTCTTCAATCGGAGGTCGAAGGCGGCAGCCCTGCTTCTTATCCCCTACCTGGCCTGGGTCAGTTATGCGACCTATCTGAACACCGGGTTTTGGCTGCTCAATCGCGGATGATTCTTGTCGGGACAGACGACTCATGATTGGGTGGTGCGCAGCTTCCAGTCCATGAAAACGCTCCTGCCCCTCTTTCTTCTTCCGCTCGTTTTGCCACTGGCAATGCTTGCCGACTCTCCCCCTCCCGTCCTGGTCTTCTCGATCGATGACCTGAATGACTGGGTCGGTTGCCTGGGCGGACATCCCCAAGCGAAGACGCCGAACATCGACCGGCTCGCAGCACGAGGCACGCTCTTCACCAACGCGCATTGTCAGGCGCCGATCTGCACCCCTTCCCGCGCCTCCCTCCTCACGGGACTCTATCCTTCGACAACCGGGCTCTACTTTCTGCGGCCAGGACTGGAAGCCTCCAAGGAAGCCCAGAAGCATCCCCATCTGCTCCAAACTTTCCAGGAAGCCGGCTATCACACTCTGGGTGCCGGCAAGTTCGTCCACACCCAGGAGAACAAATACTTTGAGACTTACGGTGGCGGAATGGGAGGATTCGGTCCCTTCCCGGAGGAAAAGATCTCTCACCCAGATGGGCTCAAGCTTTGGGATTGGGGCGCTTTTCCCGGAAACGATGAAGACACGCCGGACTGGCAAGTCGCGGATTGGGTGATCGATCAATTGCAGCAGGAGCACGAGAAGCCCTTCTTCCTGGTCGCCGGATTCTGGCGCCCTCACGTGCCCATGTATGCTTCCAAGCATTGGCACGATCAATTCCCATTGGAGGAGATCCAGCTGCCGGAAACCCTGGCCTCGGATCGCGACGACCTGCCCGCCTATGCCAAAGACCTGACCAGTGGCGAGCCGGCTCCGCGTCACCTCTGGTTTCTGGAGAACAACGCCTGGCATTCCGCCGTGCAGAGTTATCTCGCCAGCGTCGCTTCCGTGGATGCCCAGGTTGGACGCGTGCTGGATGCGCTTGATTCCAGCCCCTACGCGGACAAAGCCATCATCGTGCTTTTCTCCGATCACGGCTGGCACCTCGGTGAAAAACAGCGCTGGGCCAAGCGCTCGCTCTGGAACGACGGCACGCACGTCCCACTCATCATCAGTGCTCCCGGCCTACCTGTCGGCAAGCGTTGTGCGCAACCAGCCGGATTGATCGACATCTATCCCACCTTGATGGAATTGACTGGCATCCCGGCGCCCGGCCATTTGGAAGGGTTGAGCCTCGTCCCACAGATCAAAGAAGCGAACACCGTACGAGAGCAACCGTCGCTCTGCACCTTTGGCCCTGGCAATAATTCGCTGCATTTCGAGCGTTGGCATTACATCCACTATGCAGACGGTAGTGACGAGCTCTACGATCTGGAGACGGATCCCAACGAATGGGAGAATCTCGCGCACATGCCCGAGCACCAGGAGCGCATTCAAGGCTATCAAGCCTACCTCCCCAAGACGAACGCTGAGGTTCTGGTGGATTCGAAAGGGGAAGGTCCCTGGGAACTGGGTTCGTGGCAAACCGCGGAAGAAAACGCAAAGAAGCGAGCAAAGCCTTGAGCAAGGCTGGCTCTGTGCGCACTACACCAGCACATCCCGTACGACGCGGGCCGGTTCTACGCCAGTCAGCTTCATATCCAGCCCCTGGAACTTGTAGGTGAAGCGCTCATGATCGATGCCTAACAGGTGCAGCATCGTGGCGTGGAGATCGTGCACTTTGACGACGTTCTCCACCGCATTGTAGCCGAAGTCATCCGTGGCGCCGTAACTGACGCCGCCTTTCACGCCGCCGCCTGCCAAGAACATGCTGAAGCCCTTGATGTGGTGATCGCGCCCCGTTCCCTGGGCCATGGGCGTGCGGCCAAATTCACCGCCGAAGATGATGAGGGTATCGTCCAGCATCCCGCGTTGCTTGAGATCCGCGATCAGTGCGTAGGTGCCTTGATCGGTGAGCTTGGCGGTGGTCTCCACCCCACCCTTCACATTGCCATGGTGATCCCAGCCACGGTGATACAACTGGATGAATCGTACGCCTCGTTCCGCAAGTCGCCGAGCTAGGAGGCAGTTGCTGGCAAAGGACCCATCGCCCGGAGTGGCGCCGTAGAGATCCAGGATGTGTTGCGGTTCCCCCTGAATTTCCGTGAGTTCCGGCACGGAAGCCTGCATCTTGAAGGCCAACTCATACTGGCTGATCTTGGTGGCAATCTCCGGATCCTGGACGAACTGGTTGCGAGTCCGGTTCAGGGCATTGACCGCATTGACCACGGTCTCCTGATCTCGCCGGGTCACCCCAGCGGGATTGCTCACGTAGAGGACGGGATCGCCCTTGGAGTGAAAGTGCACGCCCTGGTATTTGCTGGGCAAAAAGCCGCTGTGCCATTGTCGCGAAGCGATGGGCTGGGATTGACCACCGCCCACGGACGTCAGCACCACAAAGCCCGGCAGGTCCTGCGAATCACTACCCAGGCCGTAGAGCACCCAGGAACCCATGCAGGGTCGTCCGCTGATCTGCGTGCCGCAGTTCATGAACGTGTGCGCGGGATCGTGATTGATCTGCTCCGTCTTCATGGAGCGAATGATCGCGATGTCATCCGCCACCTTGCCGATATTCGGGAACTGATCGCAGAACATCTGGCCGGACTCGCCATAGCGGACGAACTTGTGCTGCGGCGCCATGCACTTGAGCGTCTTGCCCTGCAGCTGAGCGATGGGTTGCCCCGCCGTGATGGACTCCGGCATGGGCTGGCCGTCCATCTTCTCCAGCATGGGTTTGTAGTCGAAGGTCTCCAGGTGAGACGGGCCACCAGCCATGCAGAGGAAGATGACGCGCTTGGCCTTGGGCGCGAAATGGGGCGCGGGCAGGGCGGCGTCTTTCTTTATGGCGGCGCTTGCGTTGTCGGTATGCAGGAGGTGGCCGA
>JBHIXE010000480.1:0-3750 GCA_041984905.1 Verrucomicrobiales bacterium
AGAACAACGGATTCTTGAGCGAGATTGTCCTATTGGGAGGACTGGCGTTATCAGCTCTGATCATCACCATGACCTTTGACGAATTTTTGGCAATGACAGAGGAAGGAAGGCAGCCCCTCGAGGATTTGGGCCCGGAGTTGCGGGCCCTGTGGCTCACCAGGCGCGACCGCTGGGATGACGCCCATGACGTGGTCAATGATCTGCCCAGCTCCATGGGGTCGTGGATCCATGCCCATCTGCACCGCATTGAAGGAGACCTGGGAAATGCCGCCTACTGGTATGCCAGGGCTGGTAAGCCGGCCATCCGGACCCGGGATGGGCTGGAGGAGGAATGGAAAGAACTCGTCCATGCGAATCTCTAGACCTGTTTTGCGTCTAACGAAGTCCGGCCGTCCTCAATGGGCCTGTCTGGCCCCTGGTTTTCCTCATTCCCATCTCCCCCGATTTTCGCTAAAATGAACTCAGTCTTACTGGTGACTAACAAGGAACCTGAGTTTTTCTAAATATGTGGGAAATCCAGTGACGCTTTACTTAAAAAACGTTGGAATGTCGTAAGGGGATCGGCATTCTTGAATGCCTCCCATTACTCAATGAATCTCCCGCAAATCCCAGGATACGAGTTCGAAGAGCTAGTTGGCGAGGGCGGTTGTGGTGCCGTCTTTCGTTGCAGCTTCGAAGGGGGGGAGACTCGCGCGGTGAAGGTGCTCAATGGATTGGCGATCAATCCGGGCTTGTTAGGGCACGCGCTCAACACCGTGGTGAATCTGCCACAGCATCCCAACCTGACACCCGTACACGCCTACAACCTGGCTCAGGCTCCCTACTTCTGCGCGACCGATTTCTACGCGTTTGAGGGCACCAACCAGCCTTCCACCCTGGAATACCTCCTGGGCAGGTTGAAGAGCAAGGTCGCCTGGCGACTCATCGAGCAAATGGTGTCCGGTCTCGCCTTCCTGCACCAGCATGACGTGGTGCATACCAGCGTGAAGCCGGGCAACATCTATGTGAAGCATGACCCCCAACGGGATTCCTACCAGCTTTTCATCAGTGACTTCGGCCAGGGTTTGGTGACTGGGCTGCACTATTTTGAGATGGGGTCGAGCGGTTACTATGCCAGTCCCGAGCAGCTGGCGACAGGCGACTTTACCCATGGCAAGGGCAAACGTTGGGACGTCTACAGCTTTGGCGTGGTGGCTTTTCAGCTCCTCACCGGGTGTTTGCCTCGCATGGATCAGAAGTTTCGCAACTACCTGACCGATCGAGATTCCCGCCGGAAGGATGAGACTTCGGTTCTGCATCAGGAAGATCCCCGGTCCTTCTACGAAGCCATTCAAAAGGAACCGGAGGTGGTGTGGCCCATTCCCGCCAAGAACGAGTATGAGGAGCAACTCCGCTCCGTTGTGGATCGTTGCCTCGAGCTGGACCCGGCCAAACGGCCTGTGGACCTTCGGGAAGTGGCGCGAGGCTTCGAGAAGATCCGGCATGACGCCGATACGGCGTCCCTGGAGAATCGCTACAAGGCGCAGCTGCGGGGCAAGACGATTCGGATCAAAGTCCTCGTGGGCACGACGGGCATTTTCATGCTCGCGTCTCTGCTCCTCTTGGGAAGTGCTCTGCTCGGGTTTTCCTTCTATGGCACCGCCATGGAAGAGGTGAGACAGGGAGAAGTTGCCAAGAAAGAAGCGCTCAAGAAGCAGGAGGAGGCCTTTCACGAGAAGGTCGCCACGGAGGAATCCCTTCGCTTAGAGGCGCAGAAACGCGCCCAGGTGGAAGCGAACCAGGCGGATGATGCCCGGAATTTCCTCAAGTATTCGCATGCCAACGCGGATGCCTTCTTCGAGATGATCCTTTCGGCCGCGGATGTGGATTTCCCCGGGTTCCAGGGAGATCGCCGGGAAGCCCTGGAGAAGGCGGCCCAGCACTACCAGGCCTTCATCAACGAATTTGCGGATGATCCCGCCTTTACCTATGAGCAGGCTCGGGCGCATCGTTTTCTCGGAGAGATTCGCCGGGCGCAGGGGCGACTGAGTGGCGCCGTCGTCGAACTCCTGGCAGCCCGGGATATTCTCGACAACCTCAACACAACGGGGAGGGATCTCGACTACTTGAAGGAGGCCGGGATGATTGAGCGATCCGTCGCGGAGATCGAAATCCTGCGTGGCGACCTGGAGGCAGCCCAACAGGCGCTGGACCATTCCTCACAGCGATTCCAGGAGTTGCAGGGCGTCACTCTGAGCGATCAGAATCTGTATGAGATCACCCAGAATGTGTATCTAAGCGCGCAGATCCGTCTGGCCCGCGAAGATTGGGACGGCGCCTCGGAGGCACTCGGAAAGATTTCCGACGTGATGGTCGATCTGCGGGAACGCAATCCCGCCAACGAGGATTTCAAGGCGCTCCTGGCCCAGACGTTCTCGGATATCGGTTTCCTGTTCCGCAAGAAGGACAATGTGGACGGGGCTCGGCAAATGCAGCAGAAAGCGGCGGAACTCTTTGCCGAGTTGATCCAGCAGAATCCCCAGGTGGAGGATTACCAGTATCATCTGGCACTGTGCCTGAATCAACAGGGCGAGATGGAGGGCAATCGGGAAAAGCTGCTGGACGCGTTGAAGTGGCTGCAACGGATCGTGGCGCTCAATCCCAAGGATCACCGGTATCGCTTTGAGCTCGCCTATGGGTTTGGCCGGCTGGCTGAGATTCAGCGGGACGACGGTCAGCCGGAGGATGCATTGCGCCTCAACCAGATGGCTGTGGAACTGTTGCAGGAACTGCAGGCGGACGAGGCTGGCATCAGCCGATACAAGCTGGCCTTTGCCAAGCAGAGCAGCGAAGTGGCGCAGCTTAAATCAGACATGGAGAATTACGACGAGGCCCAGAATCACCTGATCCAGGCCGTCGGAACGATGAATGATCTGCTGCAGTCGGATCCCGGCAACACCGTTTACATGCGGGAACTGGCCAAGATCTGGGGGCACTACGGATTCGTCAGCTCCAAACTCGGGGACTCCTCCAATGCCAAGACGCAAATTCAGGCGGCAATCGACACCTGGACCCGGTTGCTCGACAAGATGCCGGAGGATTCCGAAGCGACGGGTAGTCTGGAGTGGCTCCGCAATCAGATGAGCGCCCTGAAGAATGCTTCTTGAATCCTCCGGGGGACGGACGTTGTTTACCGGTGAATGGATATCAATCGCATCATCGAAGTCGCGAAAGCGGCTGGGGGAAAAATTCTGGAGGTCTACAAGCGGGAATTCTCCATTGAGGAGAAGGAAGACAAGTCTCCGGTAACAGAGGCGGATCACCTCGCCAATGAGGTCATCTTTGCCGCTCTGCACGAAACTCACCCGGACATTCCCTATCTCTCGGAGGAATCCAAGACCATCCCGTATCCAGATCGCAAAGGCTGGGAACGGTTCTGGCTGATCGATCCGCTGGATGGCACCAAGGAATTCATCAAGAAGAACGGGGAATTCACGGTGAACATCGCGCTAGTGGACCATGGTGTGCCGGTGGCGGGAGTGGTTTATCAGCCCGCCAAAAACGTGGTCTATTACGCCTCGAAAGGGGAAGGCGCATTCAAAGGGGATGCGGAAGGGAACATCACCAGGCTGGAAGGTGGTCCCCATTACACCACGCTGGATACGGTCCGGGTGGTGGCGAGTCGCTCACATATGTCCCCGGAGACGGAAGCCTTTGTGGAAAAGCTGCGGGAAGCGGGCAAGACCGTGGAACTGACCTCTTCAGGGAGTT
>JBHIXE010000481.1:0-253 GCA_041984905.1 Verrucomicrobiales bacterium
GGGCTGGCGTTCCTCGGGGACAGAACGTAGGCGCTACCGATGTAAAAGGTTACTACGCCAACGAGAACGTCTATGCTCCCGAGGATCTCCTGGCGTCGATCTACCGGAAGCTTGGGATCGATCACTCCATGATCCTTCACGACACCGCGGGCCGTCCGGTGCAGCTCCTGGACAACGCGCGCGCGATTCCGGAACTCTTTGCATGAGACTCTGGCTCTTCATCTGGGCCCTGGCCGCGGTGCAGCTTCAAGCC
>JBHIXE010000481.1:263-3720 GCA_041984905.1 Verrucomicrobiales bacterium
GTGGTGGGCAGGCAGGAACGGAGATTGAGGTCGAAGCCATTGGCAAATTCGACAAGGACGCCTGGCCTCCTCTGGTGCGCACGAATTCATCCTTCGTGGTGATTGAACCGGGAGACTTGGGCAAGCTGAAGGTGCGCATTACCAAGGATGCCCCGCCCGAACCCGTCCTGGTCTGGATCGCCAATTCTGAAGGGGCCAGCTCTCCTCGCATCTTTGTGCCCTCACCTTACGCCCAGGTGATGGAGGCGGGAGACAATGACACGCCTGCGGCGACCAAAGAGGCGATCCCGACTTTGCCCGCCGTTTTTCATGGACGGCTGGAGAAAACGGATGATGTGGACTTCATCCGTCTACCAGGCTTGAAGAAAGGAACTCGTCTCGTGGCCAAGGTGGATGCCTACAGTCTTCTCACCGGCAGTGATCCCTTCCTTCACCTCCTGGATGCAGAAGGGCGGGAGATCGCTTTCAGCAGCGACACTCATAACCTGGATCCACTGCTGGAACATGTCATCCCAGCGGATGGGAACTACCTTCTGCAGATCAATGCGCTAGAGGCGAAAGCTTCCGCCAATGTGTTTTTCGCGGGTGGGAAGAATCGAGTCTACAGGATCTATGTTGGTCTGGGAGAAGCGCCTCTCCCGGCATTTCCAGAGGCTACAGTTCAGGAAGGCGACCCCATTCAAGTGCCAACTCGAGTGGCCGGAACCCTTTCGCTTCCTGGCGAGACGGATTCCTATGATGTAGTCCTCAAGAAAGGTGAACCGCTACTCATTCGCGTGGAAGCCGCCAAGTGGCACTCGCCGGTGGATGCCGTTCTGGACATCTACCGTCCCGGCGGAGCTCTCCTGAGAAATGTGGACGATACCAGACCCACCACAGATCCCGAATACTCCTTTTCTCCGTCGGAGGACGGAACTTTCAAGATCACGGTAAGGGATCGATTTCGAGGAGGCGGACCGGCGTTTCGTTACCACCTGGTCGTGGAACCACGGAAACCTGACTTTGATGTCACGACCAAGACTCAAACAATTGTGGTCAAAGCTGGGGAGAGCAAAGATCTCTCCCTGGACCTCGTGAGACTGCATGGCCACGACCTGCCCCTGGAAGTCGAGATGGAAGGGATCCCGGAATCACTCTCCTACACAGCGGACGACATTCCGGCCAAGTCTGGAGCCGTCAAGATTCGGTTGGAAGCGGCGGCCGAGGCTCCCGCTTTCAATGGCATCTTTCAGATCCGGTTACGGGAGACAAGCGCGAAAGTTGAGGGCACGCCGACGCAAAGAACCGTTCGAGCCACCTTCCAGACGGGTGACTCCCGTGGAGACTATCTAATCAACGAATTCCCGGAGCTGTGGCTCACGGTTATCCCCAAGGCTGACAAGTCATGAAGGCTGCCACTTGGCTGTGCTGCGCCCTTCTGGTGCTAGCCGTACTTCCCCCGTTGTCCTCAGCGGAAGAGGCTCTGCTCCTTCTCAAAGAGGAGTGTTTCCGCTGTCATAATCCAGAGAAACGCAAGGGAGGCTTGGCGATGACAAGCCTGGCAGAACTGCAGGCGGGTGGCGATTCCGGTCTGTCGGCTCTCGTTCCCGGAAATCCCGGCGCAAGCTTTCTGCTGGAAACCCTGGATCCCGATGCTGACCCTCACATGCCGCCCAAGGAACAATTCACCTCGGGAGAAATCGCAGTGGTTCGGGATTGGATTGAGTCGGGAGCCCCATGGAATGCGCAACTGCTGGAAAACGCATCGGATGCCAGAATGTTGACCCTGTCCCCGCTTCCCCCGAGCTACCGGCCTGTAACCGCCATGGCATTGTCTCCGGACGAAAGTCTTCTGGCGGTAGGGCGAGGAGCGCTGATCGACGTTTACGAAATCCCGGCACCGGCTATCGACAATCCGGGAAAGACACCGGTCCTGCCGGAGTTGCATCTCATTCATACCCTCAAAGGGCATCAGGATGCCGTGCAATCCCTGGCCTGGCATCCAGGAGGTCTGTTGGTGTCGGGAGGTTACCGCCGCATTCTGGTGTGGGACCTGAAATCCGCGGGCCCAATGCATACCCTGACGCAATCACTGCAAGGTCGCATCACTGCTCTGGAGTTTAGCGATGGGGATCAGATCGTTGCCGCCGATAGCTTGCCTGCACGTCCCAGTCAGTTGCATTTCATCGATACGAAGAACTGGACCGTACGTCGTACGCTTGAGTCCGCCCATTCCGACGCCATCTTTGATCTTGCGCTGAGTCCTGACCGAACCCAAGTCGCCAGTGCCTCTGCGGATCAACTGGTCAAACTGTGGGACCTCGATTCCGGGCAAGCCACCGTTCTGGAAACACACACAGGTTACGTTCAGGCGTTGGAGTTTAGTCCGCAGGGCGATCGGCTTGCCAGTGCCGGTGAAGATCTCGCCATTAAGGTTTGGAATCTGGAAACCCGCAAAGTCATCCACTCCTTTACGGACAGCAAACCCACGGGAAGCGTCACGGGACTCGTTTGGGACTACGATCCCTCCCAGTCTGACCCCCAGAAAGCGGCCAAAGACTGGTTGGTCGCGATTTCGGAAGATGGGATGGCGCGCTACTACACGGAGTTTGTCGTGCATGATGGAACGCAACGATCTGGAGGCGCGCGTGTGCGATCGCTCTACACCCCCGAAACCGCGTCGCCGCTCAGCCGCATGCTATGGCTTCCCGGTTGGAAGATCCTCATTTACGGAAACACCAGCGGAGAACTGTGGATGCAACCCGCGACGGGAGGTGAATCCAGGAAGGTCCAGTGAGGGTGGGAGCGCAGAACCGCAATCCCTGCTAACGGAGGCGGCCTAAGCCATTTCAATGGAGTTGTAGCGATCCTAAGGCGCGATGACCTTGGATCTGGCAAATTTGTCAACGCCCTTTTTGTTTGTGCGTGAGGAGTAAAATTGTCAGGACATAGCAGCATACCGCCCAGCCGAGCAAGGTCAACAGAGAGATAAGGGCAGGCGTAGTATAGAGGTAGGGCGTTCCACTTGGATAAAAGACATCGTTTCGTTCTTCCACGGATTGTTCAAAAATTCTGGCACTTCCCCGCATATACGACGGGGCCACATGCTGGCCAACCTTCTTTGGATTCACTAACAGGTTCTGCCAGGAGGTATTCTCTTCTGCCCGGGACTCATATTGAGCGCTGAAGGTGCGCCCCTGCTCTTCCCAAATGATCGTTTCCTTTTCGCCTTTCACAAATACCGGAATCTTGATGCGGTTTGCCATGCGCGGAGAGTCCTGCCCACAGACATTCGCAACATCCATGACGCGCTGTGCCGCGAAACTGGGGACGAATGCGCTAAAAGACCGAACTTCCGGACTCATCTCAGGGCGTGTGACAACGAATCCTCCGAGAAGTATCTGTGGTATTAGAATGAGCGGTACCCACATTACAGCCTGCGTATTGCTTCGGACCGCTGCGGAAATCATCAATCCCA
>JBHIXE010000482.1:0-3695 GCA_041984905.1 Verrucomicrobiales bacterium
AATCCATCCTCATCATGAGGGACTTCCGGCGTGATCCGTACGCCTTTGATCCGAACGTCCGCACTGTTGGAAACAGGAATGCGTTCACCCAGCTCCACCGTCACTTCTTGGTCGGAAAGATTCTCGACTTCCACCACAAAGACCACCTGCATGCGGGTTCCAGTTCCCCAACGTGTCAGCTCGCTCTTTTCGCGGTCCAGCCGACGGCTCAGTTTCACTTGATCCACCACTCCCAGGTAGAGCGAGAAGGGTTCCTGCTGGGCAACAAAAGGAGCTTCCGTGGCTCCCAGGAAGGCGCCGTCCAGGAACAGGGAAACCCGTCCCGGGAGGAGGGGTTGGTCGCCCGTATTCTCGAGCCGGACTGTGCGCGCTGCATTGAGCGATGCTTCCGGCGCTGCGATAATGCGCTGGTCCGCAGCCAGTTTCATCGAGCCAATGGGCACTCGGACAGGCTTTCCTTCCGCCCGGATCGTTTGCGGATTCAGCGACTTGAACTGTGCGCTTGTCCCACGTTCCTGCAGAGTTTGGAAGACTTCACGAGAGCGAGTTTGAACTTGGACCTGCACGGAGATATTCCCGTTCACATCATTTGAGAAAAGACGCTTTCCTCCATGGCCAATCTGATTGTAGAAGCCGCCATTTTGAATGGCGTAACGATTCTGGGCCATTTCAAACGACTCACCAGACTGGTTGGGAATCAGGTCAGGCATTCCGGCGTCCCCCCCAACCAACAGGGACTCTAATTCCGGAATCCGGGTCATTTGGCTCGCGCTCTGCGTGGAGAGAGTGATCTGGGCGTTCTCCCAGTGTTCACCAGTGGTTTGGGTGACAATTGCGTAGGACTCCAGTTCCACTTCCTTACCTGCTTCGATGGTGCGCAGGTCATGAACGGGCTCCCAGGTTGCGCCGGGGGTCAGGTAGGTGAGTTTGAGAGCGCCATTGGCGTTTCCATTGCCCTGCACGGTCACAAGCACCGAAGCTTCTTCCAAACGGGACAAGCCCTGCAACTCCGAAAGCTTCCGGTTTCGCGCGTCGAGTTCGGGGCGGAGATCGCGCTCCCGCCGATCCAGTTCACGCCGCTCTTCGGCGATGCTGAGCATGCTCTCGTGGACAAAGGTGAGGACACTATCGTATTCCTCCACAGGCACAGGACGGAGCGCCGTGTCTTTGGGGAGTTTCTCCAGGGAAAAGACCCGGATGGACTCCATGTGCTGAGCCTTGGTTTCCAGGGCCGCACGCTGGTCCTCGATCACGGATAGCTGATCCGCAATTTCCTGCACGGCCGCCTGAGCCTCCTGGACTTCGACAGCGGAAGCTTTCGCCAGGTAATCGCGAAGGACCTGGACTTCGAGAATGCGACCGTTCTGTGCGGGTGTGAGTTGCACACGAACCGAGGCGTCATCGATCCAGCCAGGAAGGCCGGTGAAAGAGTATTGAGATTGGGCGTCGCCCACGGGAACCGTCGCAGTGCGGGTCACCTGGGCGCGATCGGCGTAGACCGTGACTTCGGTGATCTTGGAGTCGATGGCCTGAGGGGCGTTGGGTTCGTCCTGGCCCTGAAGCCACATGGGGGCCGCCAGGAGGGCGGCGAGGAGGTAAGGATAGGGTTTCATCGTTGAAGAGGGATGCTTATCTCCAACAAAGTAGTGAGCCTCCAGAACCTTGGGAACTTCCACATCGTCAAAAATTTGTAAGAGGATAGGGCTGTCGGAGCGCGAGAGTTGCCGGAGCGCGAGCGTCCCCGCTCGCTGCAGTGGATTGGAGCGGGCAAAGCAAGTTGGTCTCTCGCAATGGATGTGCTTAATTGGTATGATGTCTAAGAGTATGGCGCAGCATCGAGGGTGGCACTCCAGAGGCTATCTTCCACACTTCGACCGAGCCGGACTCGTCCAATTCATCACATTTCGACTTGCTGATTCCCTTCCCCAGACCAAGCAGGGATCTCAATATGTTTCCTCTGTCGAAAGTTACTACGAGCACGAGAATGGTCTCGATAGAGGATATGGCGAGTGCGTGCTGAGAAGGAGGGAAGTTGCAGACTTTGCGCAGTCCGCCCTGCACTACCATGATGGCCAGCGATATTCTCTATTGGCCTGGGTGATTATGCCGAATCATCTGCACTGTATAATCGAGCAGTTTGAAGGATGGCCCTTGGGAAAGCTTGTCTCGAATTGGAAGGGAGTTACCTCCAAAATGATCAACAGACATTTGGGCACAAACGGCGCGGTTTGGGCGCGCGATTACTATGACCGTTTCATTCGCAATGCAGATCATTTCGAGGAGTTAGTCGACTATGTTCATCAGAACCCGGTAAAGGCGGGTTTGGTTGCAATTCCAGAAATGTGGGAATGGAGTAGCGCAAGTTTCAGAATTGAGTTACCGCATGGGAAGATTGTCGGAGCAGATGGAAGCCTCTGAGGCTGAGGGGGAATTCTTTGGCCAAGCAGCGATTGCGAGCGAGGACGCTCGCGCTCCGGCGTCGAACGCATCATCGGTATTATGGCAGGTTTAGTTATTCGTCCGCGCGCGCGGATTTTTCATGGGCACGACTGGGTGTATGGCACCGAGGTGAAGAAGATCTTCGGCGAGCCGAAGCCAGGGGATGTGGTGTCCCTGAAGGACTTTCGGGATCGGCCTCTGGGAAGCGCGATCTACAACCCAGAGTCCCAGATTGTGGCGCGCCGTATCTCTCGCCGGAAACAGGATCTGGATCTCGACTTCTTCCAACGTCGCATCCAGCGGGCCAATGAGTATCGCGAACAACTCGGATATGCCGACGGGCCAAGGGTTTATCGCATGGTCTGGAGCGAGAGCGACGGTCTTCCCGGTGTGGTGATCGATCGCTACGGAGATCAGTTTGTGGTGCAGACCCTGACTCTGGCCATGGACCTGAACAAAGAGCTGATCTTCCAGGCGATTCAGGAGCAGTTCAGTCCCGTCAGCATCTTTGAGCGCAATGACAGTCCGGTCCGCGCGGCCGAGGGAATGGAGTCCGTTGTCAGGACGGTGTATGGAACCACCAAAGCGGAATCGCTGGAGATTGGTGGAGTGACCTTTCAGGTGGATCCCGGCGAGGGCCAGAAGACCGGACTCTACCTGGATCAGTTCGATAACTACGCCAAAGTGGCGGGCCTGGCAGCCGGCAGAAAGGTGCTGGACTGCTTCTGCAATCAGGGCGGATTTGCCCTCTACGCGGGGAAGGCGGGGGCCGCGTCCGTGACCGGGGTGGATTCCAGCGTGGATGCGCTGGAGGCGGCCCGGTTGAACGCCCAGGCAAGTGGGGTGGAAGCAGAGTTCGTGGAGTGGAATGTCTTTGACTACCTCAAGCACGCCGAGACGGAAAAACGGGACACTTGTGTATCCTCCCCATTGTCTGTGTAATACACATAAAAAAAACCGTTATTCAGATAGTCTGGGTGAAACGCCAACCCCAAAAGCCCTTGTTCACTTTGAGTAGACCTGACCCGAGGATCAATGTCGAGGAATGGGGTGGAGGGCACTGTACCATCTTCTTGGATAATGCGGATGCGTCCATCCCGTTCCACCACGAACAGGCGGTCGCTCGACCCCAGGTGCTGGGTCAGCAGGTTCACCGTGTCGCCGATCTGTGCCTGGATGGCCAGGAAGCGCTGGTGGAACCGCTCTCGGTAGGCGACCGGATCGCGGTCGATCGCCCGTGTCATGGCCTGTCGATC
>JBHIXE010000483.1:0-3688 GCA_041984905.1 Verrucomicrobiales bacterium
GCCTGTTCGGAGAAAGGCGTTGCCATGAATCCTCCCGCCTCCGACGAGGTCTTTGTCCGCCGCATTTACCTGGACGTCAGCGGACGCATCCCGACTCATGATGAAGTGGTTGAGTTTCTTTCTTCCACCGATCCGGAGAAACGCTCCCGCCTGATCGACAAGCTCCTCGAGTCAGAAGGATACGTGAACAACCTGTTCACCTTCTGGGCCGATATCCTGCGGGTGAATCGCACGGCCAACAACAACCAGTTCCTCACGCCCTACTACTCGGAGTTCATCAAGGACTTCATCCGCACGGACAAGCCTTATGATGAGTTTGTCAGAGAGTTGCTCACCTCCGACGGTGCCGCTTGGGATACGGGTGCGATCGGCTACTACATGCGGGATCGCGGCATGCCCCTGGATAACATGTCCAACACCGTGCGCATCTTCCTGGGCACTCGCCTGGAGTGCGCCCAATGCCACGACCACCCCTTCGATGAGTGGACCCAGATGGACTACTACAAGATGGCGGCGTTCAGCTACGGCATGCAGTCCAACTACCGTGCCAAGTTTTTCGAAGACAAAGACTTCCGCAAGCAGCTGACAGGCAAGAAGAGTGACCGGGACCAGAACAAGCAGGCCATGCGCTCCGCGTTCCAGGAAGTCGTCCGACCGCTTCGCTACACCGAGATCGAGTGGGACAACGACAGCCGTCCCCTGCGCCTTCCGCACGACTATCAATACGACAATGCCAAGCCCGGTGACGCGGTTGCTCCCGTGACCATGTTTGGCAACGAGGCTCCCGTCGGGCCTGGCGAGCGCAGCATCGATGCTTACGCCGCATGGCTGACCTCACCCGAGAATCCTCGCTTCACCACCGTCATTGCCAACCGGCTTTGGAAGAAGGTCTTTGGCCTGGGATTGATCGAACCTGTCGACGACATGATGGCCAGCACGAAAGCCTCCAACGAGGAGCTGATGGCCTACCTGGAATCCCAGATGCGGGAATCCGAATACGACCTGAAGTCGTTCCTGCGGATCCTGCTCAACACCCAGACCTACCAGCGGGAAGCGACCAAAGAAGAAATCTTCCTCGGCCAGACCTATGACTTCCAGGGCCCCCTGCTCCGCCGCATGAGCGCCGAACAGATCTGGGACTCCTTTGTCACCCTGATCAACCCCGCTCCTGACACGATTCCGGTGCAGATGGAATCCAAAATCGAGAACCAGCTGGAGAACGCGCAGAAGATCAAAGCCTCCATTTACGCATTGGAACCCAAGGAGTTTGTCGATGGGCTCGAGAAAGTGGCCCTCTCCGCTGCGGAAGGTGCGGAACGATCCCGGGAACTGGCCGCGCAGGTCGCCGAAGCCCGCAAAAACAAGGATGAGGAATTGGTCCGCAAGCTCTCTCGCGAAGCCGATCGCTATCGCTCCACGATTCGCAGGGAAGTGCGCGATCAGATCTACGAACCGGGCTGGCAAAAGCTCGTCGCTTCGGGCGAAGCGGCCGACACCTTTGGAGCCGATGCCCTGGACGATTCCTTCATGTCGGACTCCGAGAACATGATGAAGATGATGAAGGGCAAGTCGAAGGCTTCTGGTCGCTACGATCGCGAAGACAAGCTGGCGGAGATTCGCCGGTATGAAGAGTTGGCCGAGAAGCTGGAGATCACCGATCCCAGGGAACAGCGCGCCTTCATGGAGTTCATGCGCAAGATGACGCCCCTGGCTCAGCGGGCCGCGAATCTGCCTTCCCCCGCTCCCAATGGCCACTTCCTGCGGGAGTTCGGCCAGTCGGACCGGGACGTGATTGAAAACGCCAATGACGAGGCCTCCCTGCCCCAGGCTCTTCATCTGCTCAACGGCCCTTACGCGGAGGCCCTGGTGAACGAGTACGGCGTTCTGGCCCGCTCCGTGAAAAAGGAGACCAGTCCGGACGCCCGGCTCGATGTCATCTTCCTGAGCCTCTACTCCCGCTATCCCACAGCGGATGAAAAGGCCTATCTGATGCAGCAGATCGAGGCCTTCGGAGATGAGGCTTACAAGGACGTGGTCTACGCCATCCTCAACACTCAGCAATTCATCTTCATCCAGTAAGGACCCTTGTTTCCCCCACCTGTTACCTGTTTGTCACTATGAACGAACTCAATCGCCTCTCTGAGCTTTCCCGCCGGGACTTCGTCGCGCGCGTCGCCAGCGCCTCCCTGGGCGTCGGCCTTCTCCCTGTCGGACATGCTCTGGCCGCGGGAGCGGGCGCTTCCACTGCTCGCCTGACCAATCCCAAGGCCAAGCGCGTGATCTACCTCTATATGTCAGGGGGGATGAGCCACCTGGACACCTTCGACGTGAAGCCCGGCCAGGATGTCATGGGTTCCACCGAAGTCGTGGGCAGCTCCGCCGATCATCAGATCAGCGCCAACATGCGCCGCACCGCCGCTCTCATGGACCGCTTCGCCATGGTGAACTCCATGAACTCCACCCAGGGCGCGCACGAGCAGGGCAACTATTACATGCACACCAGCTACACCCTGCGCGGCACGATTCGTCACCCCGCCATGGGCGCCTGGTTGCTGAAATATAACGGTAAAGGCAATGAGAAACTGCCGGGCAGCGTGGTGATTGGCGACTCCGCTCGTCATCCCGGGGCAGGCTTCTTTGAATCCAAGTTCGCGCCTCTTCGTCTCACGGATCCGTCCAAGGGGTTGCAGAACAGCCAACGACTGGACTCCGTCACGGAAGGCACCTTCAATCGGCGCATCGATATGGCGCGCACGCTCGACGCCGGGTTCCATCAGACCTACCAGCATAAGAATGTGCGGGCTTACTCGGATCTCTACGATGAGGCGCTCACCCTTATGAAGAGCGAAGACCTGAAAGCCTTCGATTTGTCGGAAGAGCCTCAAGCGCTAAGGGAACGATACGGCAACGATCCTTTCGGTCAGGGCTGCCTGCTGGCACGCCGCCTCATTGAGCACGACGTGCGATTTGTCGAAGTCACCCTGGGTCGTTGGGACACCCACGTGAACAACTTCGTGGACGTACCGGAGCGCTGCGCGATTCTCGACCAGGCTTTGGCGGCTCTCATCCAGGATCTGGAAAGCCGCGGGCTGCTCCAGGAAACGCTGGTGGTGCTCGCCACCGAGTTTGGACGGACACCGCGGATCAACGTCAACGAAGGCCGGGACCACTATCCCAAAGCCTTCACCTGCCTCATGGCAGGCGGCGGCGTGAAAGGCGGCCTTGTCTACGGCAAGACCGATGAGACCGGCAGCGAAGTCGTGGAGAACAAAGTCGAGATCCCCGATTTCAACGCCACCATCGGCTATGCCCTCGGTCTGCCCCTGGATACCGTCCTCTATAGTCCCAGCAAGCGTCCCTTCACGGTGGCGCATGACGGGCAGCCGTTGACTCAGCTTTTTGGCTAGGCGCTTCAGTGAACAGTGCGACAGTGCGACAGTACGACAGTACAGTCAGGACCGACGCTGGCGAGCGAGCCGCTAGCGAGGACGCTCGCGCTCTGGAAACGCGCCAACTCGGAGCGTCCCGGCTCGCAACGCGCAGAATCCCGAATGTAGCGAAACGTGTGAACGTTTCGACCATTGTTAGCTAAAGCCTGCCAGGATTGACCCACTAAAGCGATTCGGAGCGGTGGCTAGAGCGATTTCAGTAAATCTGTAGCCGATGGAAGAGGATAGGGATTAGGAAA
>JBHIXE010000484.1:0-3649 GCA_041984905.1 Verrucomicrobiales bacterium
TTGCCCAGGGCTCCTTCCAGCGCCCGCAACGCCTCGGCCGAGCGCGCCTCGAAGGGCGCGTGCAGCGTGAGCAGCTCGAACAGCGTGGCGCCCAGGCTGTACACGTCGCCGCGCGGGTCGTGGCTCGCGTCGCCGCCGCGCAGGCGCTCGGGCGGCATGTAGGCTAGCGAGCCGAGCAGCTGCCCGGTGACGGTGAGCTTGGCGGAGCCGTCGCGCACGGCGAGCCCCGTGATCATGCCCAGCGATACCACGTCGCGGCCGCGGTCGGGGTCGACCACGCCGCTGGTGTCGGCGAAGTCGATCAGGTCGCCGAGCATGTCGGACCAGGCGGTGTATTCCTTCATGTCCGCTTCCGCGGTGACCTTGGAGGTCTCGAGAATCTTCTGGCGAATCTTGGTGGTGAGTTCCAGGTCGTCCTTCGGCCCGGTGTCTTCTTCCTCTGCGCCGCCGCCCATCTTGGCGTCTTCCGGCCACACCGCACCCTGGTCCGCCCAGAGACGAATCAGCTTCAGTTCAGCGGCGGTGAAGGGGCCTCCCTTGGTGAAGAGGGGCTGGATGTTCACCTTGAAATCCATGCGAGGCGTTTCCTCAAGCACCACGCCGTCCGGCCACTTGGCGCCGCCAGCCACCCAGCTCTTGATGACTTCCTGCTGAGCGACCGTGAGGTGCTTCTTGGGAGGCATGATCAGATCATCATCTTCCGGAAGAGCGGTTGTCCAGTAAACCGGGCTCTCATCGGGATTGCCTGCCACGATGCCAGGACCGTTGTCGTTTCCTTTGAAGGCCAACTCCTTGGTGTGCATGCGGAAGTCGCCCTCATCTTCTTCAGGGCCGTGACAGTGGATGCACGCGGCTTCGAGCAGGGGCTTCACGTCATTCATGAAGTCCACTTCAGTTTCAGCCATCGCCGGCGATACCAGGGCCGCCAAGGCTATCGGGAGCAGATTCTTTGGGGATTTTCGGGTCATGGATTCTCGGGGCGTTACGATTCTGTGTAAGCCAAAGCCGCACATTTATAGGCTCATTTGGGGGGAGGGCAACAGTAAAACCGGTTTTGCGAAACCTCCGGCGCTCTCGCGAGTTACACCTGAGAGATCTTCAGAAGGTTTGAGAGGAGTTTCTCTACCACTGCTCAATCATCCTCTGGGAATTTTTCGCTTCGGTGTCCGTCGTTGTCCTGCAACTCATCCCCCATATCATGCGCATCATATCGTTGTTGATTCCAGGTTTCTTGGTTTTGAGCCCCTTGCTTTCCGCTCAGGATGAAAGGGAGAACCTGCCCCCAGCCGCGCCCTTGACTTCCGATCAGTTGGCCAAACTGCTCAAGGAACTGGACGCGGTCGAAGCGGAGGTGAACGGCAAGCGGATGGCGATGCGCAGTAGCGCGGTGGAAGCTTTCCGCAGGGCTGCCGCCAGCGACAAGGCGGCTTACGAGTTCTACCTCGCATGTGTGAAGGAACTTCGCTTCGACTCCCGGGAGGCCCGAGCTTCCGAGTTTCGGGAATGGAGGGATCGCAATGAGGACCGGTTGAAAGACGATACCCAGACCGCGGTGCTACGTCTGCAGCTACAATATCTGGTCCTGACCCTGCGCAAGGCGGAAGGGGCGGACATGGGAACCATCGTCCCGGAGCTTGAGTCCTTCGTCGCGGGAATCGCGGCCAATGCCGATAGCCTGGCTGGTTCCATGCAGGATCTCCGGGAGTCCGTTCTTAGAACGCCCTTTGCCCAGGTCTACGAACTCAACAAATCGCTCAAGCTGGAAGACTGGAGCGAGAGTCCCGGCAATTTCGAGGAAGTCTACGGGATCACAGTCTTCCCATATTACCGCAAGTATCTCCCGGAGAAACTGGGGGAAGCCTGGGACCGTCGTATCGACGCCCAGTCGCGGCTGGTAGCCACCCTTCAAGCGGAGAATCCTGTCGCTCTCGAGAACTATCAGACTGAAGAATTACCGCGTCTGAAGTGGGCAAAGGCCAAAGATATCTACGAGCATGTCTCCCAGCCTCATGGCTCCATCGCCATGCTGAATCTCCTAAAAGAGAATCCTGGACACCCCAATGCCAGCAAGTGGCTTGAGGAGTTCAAGTTGTTGCTCGGGACGCCTGCCGGCAGCCCTGTTTCACCGGGGACCTGAACGCTTGCCTACTCCTTGGGCAGATTTCGCCACACCATGTTGCGGTATTTGGCCGCCGTTTGGAAGGTGGCGATGCCCAGGGGCATGCACAGTTCGATGTCGCCGGGGCGCATCTCGATATCCGCACCTTCGTAGTCGAGGTCGACAACTCGCTCCCCATCGATCCAGCACTGGATGCGATTCGGCTCCACGCGGACTTTGAACTTGTACCATTTCTTTGGCTCGAAATAGGCAAAGGTCGCGGTCTCGTTCTCGGAAGCGTCCAGGCCGTCGATGCTGGAGATGCCCACGACACCGCCTCCCCATCCGCCACAGACAAAGGAGCAGTGGGAGTCATCCACGGGCATGGTCAGGCAGAGCATGAAGTCGTCTCCCAGAATCTTCATCCCTTCCAACTCGATTTCGTAGTTGGTGCTGGCGGGGACTTCGCCGGTCCACTTGATGCCGGAAAGAATCGCGCCTTCCTCGATGCTCAGGAGGCCGTTCTCATCCACTTCCACGGTACCTTCACCGCCAAAGCGAATGGGTTCCCACTTCCCGAGGGTTTTCCCGTCGAAGAGGGAGATCTCGCCGTCTTTGGATTCCGCTTTCTTGTCCTCGGCGACGAGTGTTCCGAGAGCGAGGGTGAAAACAACGGGCAATAAAAGCCAAAACCTAGGGGTAGGGGTCATGGCCAAATCGACGCACCAAACGGCGGCGAAGTCAATGCTTCCCCGCCGCTTGGTGCTCGCACCGTGACGTCACGTCAGCAAGAGCAACGAACGGTCACAAAGCTTTCGAGAAGAGTCGATTAGTAGCGGTAGCCTTCGCGCTTGTCTTTGCCGCTGCCGATGGCCGCACCTGCGGCGGCGCCAATTGCACCACCGACGAGAGCGCCTTTACCGGCGTCGTCTGCAATGATGGCGCCGAGAGCGGCACCGCCCAGACCACCGGTCAGAGCGCCTTGTTGGGTGTGGGTTTGGCAAGAGCAGAGGGACAGAAGGGTCAATGCCGATACCAAGGGGAGGATGGATTTCAATTTCATGGTGAATGCTGTAATTGCAGGTAATTATACTGCATTCCGACGGGGCGCAACAGGCTTCTTAAGCCATGTTGATTATTTGTAATTATAAGCAAAATCGAGAGCTTTCGCGTTTTCCCTTCTGGTTCCCAGGTGGTGTTGCATTGGCAATCTGACTACAGTAGTCCTTGTAGCCATGCCCCTGACCCGATCCTGCCTTCTCGCTGTTCTCTGCCTATTATTGGCTGCGCCGCTCTCAGCCCAGGACCAGAAGCGAAACATCATCGTCATCCTGACGGACGATCATCGCTACGACGCGTTGGGTTTCCTGGACCATCCCTTTCTGGAGACGCCGAACCTGGATCGTCTGGCGAAGGACGGGGTGCACTTTGAGAATGCCTTTGTCACGACGTCGCTCTGTTCACCAAGCCGAGCTTCTATTCTGACCGGGCTCTACGCCCACAACCATGGGGTGGTCGACAACTACAATCCCGTGCGGGAGGACCTGACCT
>JBHIXE010000485.1:0-263 GCA_041984905.1 Verrucomicrobiales bacterium
CAACGATCTCATTGATGATCCCGAGATCCTGGCGGAGTTGAACAACCAGCAGGGCGAGAAGAACAGCAACCGCTGGACAGTGGTGACCAAACCGAGCGGCGATCAGACGCCTGGTCTGCCCGGGGACAATACGATTGGCCTGGGATCCCTCATCAACAAGATGCTCATGCGTCCCCAGATGCCGCAGGAGATGACCCCGCCACCTCCACCGCCGCCGCCTCCTCCGCCACCACCCCCACCGCCCCTGTGCGGAGAGTGCTATT
>JBHIXE010000485.1:302-3648 GCA_041984905.1 Verrucomicrobiales bacterium
CCTTTTCGTTCTGCGGGTTAGGCTAGAGTGAGTCTTTGGTAGCTTCCCATTTACGGGAGATAGCGGATTGCCATGGCAAAACATCCGGTGCCCGCAATGGTGGCAAAGGTCCGGAGATGATTCCAGGGAACCCACTCCTTCAAGTAGCGCTGCCACATGGCGATTCCTTCGACGCTGTCCGGCGTGGTGGCGGCCAGGGCGTTGTTGAGGGGCACATTGCAGGCGGCGGTCACCAGGAAGCAACCCACCAGATAGAAGAGGCTGCCGGCCAGGAGCCAGACGGAACCTGGGTTGCCCCAGTTCAAGATGGCCAGAATCGCGGAGGCCAGACTCAGGATCGTGGTGCCCATGAAGATTCCCATGAACCAGGGATTCAGGATGGCGACGTTGATCTGCTGCATGGCGGCGTTCCCCTGCGAATCCGGCAACTTGGCAAAGGCCGTCATGGCGAAGTTGGAGAAGGTGAAGAAGAGCCCGGCCATGAGTCCGCAACCCAGGATATCAATGAGGGAGAGAGGGAGTAGAAGTGCTTTCATTGTCTGATACTTGGTTAGAGGTAATTAGAGGAAGGGAGTGGGTTACACCGTCCACAGTCCGTGGTTGGCGACATTTCGTGCATAGGTATCGAAGCTGCGGGGAGGGCGGCCGAGCGCACGCTGCACGCCGTCACACAGGTTGGCATTTCGCCCGTCCAGCACGGTGGTGAAGAGGTAGTCCAGTAAGGCGCTCACTCCTTCTGGAACGTGATTCTCCTTCAGTCCGCTGAGGAATGCTTCGCGAGGGATGCGCTGGAACTGGATCGGGCGTCCGGTGGCGGCGGTGAGTTTCTCCGCCACCTGCTCGAAGGTGAGGAGCTCCGGGCCCGTGAGTTCGTAGAGTTGTCCTTTGTGCCGGTCTTCGGTGAGAGCCGCGACCGCCACATCCGCGATGTCATCGGTATCGACGAAGGGCTCCGGGATGTCGCCAGCAGGCAGAGCGATGACTCCCCCAAGAACCATGTCTCGCATGAAGCTCTCGCTGAAGTTCTGGTTGAACCAACTGCAGCGCAGGATGGTCCAGGCGATGCCGGAGTTCTGCACAATGCGCTCGCAGCGTTGGGCTTCCTCCTCGCCACGCCCGGAGAGCAGGACCAGCTTCTCCACTCCGGCATACTTCGCCAGATTGACAAAGGCCTGGATCGCTTCGGGAGCTCCCGGCGCGGCAAGGTCCGGATGATAGGAGATGTAGACGGAGGACGCACCGCGCAGGGCCGCTTGCCAGGTGTCCGGATCTTCCCAGTCAAACGGAGGGAAGCTGGACCGGGAGCCGATTCGCACAGGGAGGCCTTGAGCCTGCAACTGGGTAACGATACGACGTCCGGTCTTGCCGGTGCCGCCGAGGACGAGGATGTCCTGGTTGGTGTTGGTGGTCGTGGATGGATGGATTGATGTTTTCGTTTGCATGGGACCAAGAATACCGGCTTGAATTGGATGAACAATTCCACTTGATCCATGGTTTTTGCTATTTCGTCCAAGATATGTGGACTTCCTGTTTGGAGGGCATAGACTCCAGTATGAACCTTAGCGACGCCATGGAACATCTCCGTCGGCCGGTGGATCCTCTCGGAGAAGCGCTGCACACCTTGCGGATGAGCGGGACTTTCTATTGCCGCTCGGAGGTGACCGCGCCATGGGGCATCGATCTGCCACCGATGAAGGACACGCTGCTGTTTCACGTGGTCTTGGCGGGAGAGTGCTGGGTGGAGATGCCGGGCGGCGGGAAGCACTTGCTGAGGGCGGGAGACTTCGCGCTGTTACCGCACGGTTCCGGTCACCTTCTCAAAGGGGATCCCTCGGCCCCCTTGACCAAGCTCTTCGATATTCCCCGCGAGATCCTGGGCGACCGCTATGAGTTTCTTCGTCATGGTGGGGGCGGCGACCCCTCGACCATTATCTGTGGGGCCGTCACTTTCGAGCACCCAACAGCGAAGCGAGTCGTACGAATGCTGCCGCAGATCCTCACGATCGATTCCGCGAGCCCCAATAGTGATTGGATCCTCAGCACCGTGCGCATGATGATCGGGGAAGCGCGGGAGATGCGTCCCGGAGGAGACACCATCATCAGTCGCGCATCTGACATTCTGGTGATCCAGGCGATTCGAACCTGGCTGGATCACGATCCCGAGGCCCGGAAAGGTTGGTTAGGAGCCCTGCAAGACAAGCAGATCGGTCACGCCTTGGCCCTGATCCATCGCGACCCCGTGGAGCCCTGGAGTGTTGCATCGCTGGCGGAGCGGGTCGGCATGTCCCGGTCGGCCTTCGCGGCGGGGTTCATGACCCTAGTGGGGGAATCTCCGATGCATTACGTACGGCAATGGAGAATGGAAGTTGCCGTGACCTGGCTCAAGGAAACGGACGCAACCGTCGGTGAACTTGCAGAGAAGTTGGGCTATCAATCCGAGGCCGCCTTCAATCGCGCCTTCAAGACCTTTATGGGCGTCACGCCCGGCTCCGTCCGGCGGCAGGCGGCGTAAGGTCCTCAGCCCAGCTCGAAGGTCGTCACTCCATAGATGTTCTGCCAGGGAAGGGGCGGGATTGATCCCGCATACATCCTGGCGCACCCGAAGACCTCCTTCATGCCATGTCGTTGTGCCAGGGCCAAGGCTTCCGGATGGTTCTCGGGCGTGTCCAGATAGATGGACTCACCGGTAGCGTGCGCGCTCAAGGACGAGAACAAGGCTTCCGCGATGGTCGCGTCGTCCGCGAAGAGCGGGCCAATCTTGTAGCCGCTCAGACATTGCCGGATGACTCCATATCCAGCCAACTTGCCATCCTTCAGGAGGCCCAGGGCGAGACCGGAACTGGGTTGGATCCAGCGTCTGAGAAACGTCGTACGCTCAAAGCCAAAGTGTCGACGGTCGTAGGCGGCTATCTGATCGAAGGGGATGTCTGCCACGTTGATCAGGGCAGGTGCTGGTGATGTGTTTTGACCCACTCCCTCCATCCGGATGTTGCGATGGGTAAACTCGAACCCACCTCGCGCGTAGAAAGGCTGCATATCAAACACGCCATCCATCCCAATCGCAGCTCCAGGAGTGAGCCGTTCCAAGAGGCGCGCCTTCCGCCAGTGCCAGAACGGAGCGCCAATACCCTGTTGGCGGAGATCCTGACGAACAATGAAGAAGCCCATGAACCCAAAGTCGCCGTAAGAGACGATCGAGCCGGAGCCAATCATCTCGCCATCGCGCTCGATGCAGACAAATCCCTCGGGATCGGTTTCCCAGAAGATATCGGCATCCTGCAGCCCTGGATTCCAGCCTTCGTTGGCTGCCCATTGCACCGCCGTGTCGAGTTCTTCCCGGGTTGCC
>JBHIXE010000486.1:0-3648 GCA_041984905.1 Verrucomicrobiales bacterium
CACGAGCCTCGTGCCGCTCTTGCAGGATCCTCAACAGCAATGGGATCGCCCCGCCCACTGATCGATTTCTTCCCCAAAGATTTCCTGCTCATCATGGATGAGTCCCACGCCACGGTCCCGCAGGTTGGCGGGATGTATGAGGGGGACAAATCCCGGAAGACCACGCTGGTGGAGTTTGGGTTTCGCCTTCCCAGCGCGCTCGATAACCGGCCGCTGCGCTTTGATGAGTTCATGGAGATGACCAATCAGCGGCTCTATGTGAGCGCCACACCGGCTCAATTCGAGATCGATAACAGCCGGGTGGGAATCGAGAACTACATTCCCCACAAACGGGAACGAATCGGGGATCCAGAGCCGATCCCCGCGCGGCTGCCTCGGATCTCAGGAAGTAGCCAGAGCATCGACAAGTTTGATGTCACCACCTCCGGCAAAGACCTGATCGTGGAGCAGATCATCCGCCCTACGGGCCTCTTGGATCCCATCGTCCAGCTCATGCCGCTCAAAGGTCAGATCGATGAAACCATCGAGCTTTGTCAGCAGCGGGTCGAGAAAGGAGAGCGGGTGCTTATCACCACACTCACCAAGCGCACCGCTGAAGATCTCACGGATTACCTGCGAAATGTTGGTCTCAAGGTGCGTTACCTGCACAGTGAAATCGACGCCATCGAGCGAGTCGAGATTCTCCGGGCGTTGCGCGCTGCGGAGTTCGATATCCTGGTGGGCATCAACCTCTTGCGAGAAGGACTGGACCTGCCGGAAGTGAGCCTCGTCTGTATCCTGGACGCCGATAAGGAGGGCTATCTGCGCAGCGAGACCTCTCTCATCCAGACGGCGGGGCGCGCGGCCCGTCACGTCAATGGCACGGTGGTGCTCTTTGCCGATGACGTGACCAAGAGCATGCAGCGGCTCATCGATGTGACCGAATACCGCCGTTCCAAACAGATTGAGTACAACGAGAAGCACGGCATTGAGCCTCGCAGCGTGCAGCGGGGCGTGCAGGAAAGTCTCCATATGGTGGCTCCGGGCGCCCAGGTTGCCAGCGCCGTCGTTAAAGAAACAGGAGAGGATTATGATGTGCTCGAAGTGCTCCGGGAATTGGAAGAGGAAATGCAGGAAGCTGCTCAAGCCCTGGAATATGAACGCGCGGCTCTGTTAAGGGACCAAATCACGGAGCTGAAAAAGCGGAACGGGATGGAAACGTCCGGTCCTGTGCCAGGAAAGCCCAAGCAAGCCAAGAAAAAGGTTAAGTATGGTAAGAAGTAAACTTTGTATAATTTACTGGAATTGCTGAGAATTTTCGTAAATAGTGGCTAACGATGGCCCCTGTAAGGCGTCTCCGTCTCTATATTTGAACTCCTGATTGTTTGTCCCATGTACGATTCCCGAATCGACGATCTCGCTAAAAAGCTGGTGCGCTACTCCACCAAGGTGAAACGCGACCAGAATGTGCTGATCGATGTCACCGATGTTCCGGACTCCATTGTGATTGCCCTGATTCGTGCGGTGAGAGCGGTAAAAGCCAATCCGTTCGTGAATCTGCAGCATGCCAAGATCAAGCGAGAGTTGGATCTGGGCGCAACGGAGACGCAATACGAGATCATGGGCGATCTCGCCCTGGCGCAGATGCAGCACATGGACGCCTACATCGCCATCCGCGGCAGCAACAACATCACTGAAGGCTCAGATGTTCCTGCTGAACGCACGCAATTGGCGATGAGCAAGCTGCGCCCGACGATCGACTACCGGGTCAACAAGACCAACTGGTGTGTTCTGCGCTGGCCCACGTCCTCCATGGCGCAACAGGCCATGATGAGCACCGAAGCCTTTGAGGATCTCTTCTTCAATGTCTGCTTGCTGGATTATGAGAAACTTCTGCCCGGCATGAAGGCACTCAGCAAGCGGATGGACGAAGCGGAAGACGTCCAGATCACAGGGCCTGGCACGGACCTGCGCTTCAGCCTGAAAGGGCAGGGCTCACGGATCTGCTCCGGCACCCACAACCTGCCGGATGGCGAAGTCTTCACGGCTCCAGTGCGGAATTCCGTGGAAGGGTTCATCACCTACAACGCGCCCTCCGTGTATCAGGGGATCGCCTTTGATAACGTTCGGCTGGAATTTGAGAAGGGCAAGATCGTCAAGGCGACCGCCAACCTCACCAAGGAGATCAACAAGATCTTCGATACGGATGAGGGCGCCCGTTACATCGGAGAATTTGCCATCGCCTTCAACAATGAACTGAGCGTCCCGATTCGCGACATCCTGTTCGATGAGAAGATCGGCGGCTCCTTCCACTTCACTCCTGGCAAGGCCTACGAAGGCGTATTTGGGAACGGCAACGAGAGCCAGATTCACTGGGACCTCGTCCAGATCCAACGCAAGGAATGGGGCGGTGGACAGATCATCTTCGACGGAGAAGTCATTCGGAAAGACGGGATCTTCCAAACCAAAGACCTGGCTCCGTTGAATCCTGGAGGCAAGTATCCTGGCGCCGCAAAGGGCAGGGCGAAATCCAAGGCCAAGGCACCTGTCAAGGCAGCCGCCAAGTCCAAGAGTCAGACGGAAGCACCCGCCACCAAGACAGCCGTAAAGGCCAAGACCAAGACCAAGGCTGCGAAGGCGACCAAGGCAGCCAAAACGCCGGTCAAGACCAAGGCAAAGCCGAAGACGAAAGCCAAGGCTAAGAAGAAGGCGGCCAAACGTGCATGAAGGTCGTCCTTTGCATTGGTCTGGGAGGATTTGTCGGAGCCGTTAGCCGCCATTACCTGGCTGTCACGATCGACCGCTGGGTCCACCATCAGGATTTTCCCTGGGGAATTTTCTGCGCCAATGTCATCGGGTGCCTCTTGATCGGGCTCCTCATGGGAGTCTCGGAGCAGGTTCGCATGTTGAGCGAAGAAATGCGTCTGTTATTGGTCAGCGGCTTTCTCGGCAGCCTGACTACATTTTCGACTTTCAGCTTCAACACCTTCGAGTTGTTTCGTAAGGGCGACATGCTGACTGGACTGGCAAATATTGGCCTCAGCATGGTGTTCGGCTTGACGGCGGTCTGGTTGGGGTATCAGGTCGCGCTTCTCGGGGTCAAGCAAACATAAGATGAGCAGCAACGGTAAGAGCAGCGGTAGAGGCAGCAAGAGCACCAAGTGGGATGTGCAGCGCGCCATGAAGGAGAAGGGATCCATCCTTCACCCGATGGGTGGCTGCGATATGGAGACCTTGCTGGAGCACTTCCGCCTCAATTCCAACTATTCGCTGCGCAGTCTACCCCAGCGCATCTCCTCGGTGATCGGGGTGGCATTGCGTCATCCCTTCACGGTGATCGAGCGGATCAACTGGGAAGAGAGGGTTCGGGAGTATCAGTTGCCACAGGATCCCATCTTCATCGTGGGACACTGGCGCAGCGGCACCACGCACCTCCACAACTTGCTGAGCCGGGATCCTCAGTTTGCCTACATCGACTTCGGGCAAACCGCGATGCCCCACAACCTGCTCAATGAGTCCCGAAAAGTCGGGCGCTGGCTCATCGCCAAGGCGCTTCCCAAGAAACGGGGCTATGACAATGTGGAGTTGACGATCGACTCTCCTCAGGAAGAGGAAATGGCCCTGGGGAGTCTCAACTCGCTGGGCTACTACACCGTCTATTACTTTCCC
>JBHIXE010000487.1:0-3629 GCA_041984905.1 Verrucomicrobiales bacterium
GAGTATCCGTGGTCGTCTGATACATACCCGTCATGAAGGCTGACCGGCTCGGAGCACAGACTGGTGAAGTGGAGAACACGTTGGTGTAGCGCACCCCTTGCTTGGCCAAGCCATCGAGATGAGGTGTGGCGACGTTCTCCTGTCCGTAACAGGCAAGATCCAGCGCGAAGTTTTCGCCGACAATCCAGAGGATGTTGGGCTTTTCCGCTCCATGAAGGGGGGCCAGCGCCAGGCAAAAGAGGAGGAGCGTGAGGAACCGGGGGAATCTCATAGGGGCGACTCTAGAGAGCAAAAGGGGGCTTGGCCAGAGTGAAAAGAGAGCCGTCGGAAGGGGGCTTTGAGTCGTGCCATTTGAGGCGGCAATCGGGGCGGGTGAACGCTTGGTGTTCGAGCAAGAACGCTTGTGCAGACTGCATGATCGCCAAAGTGGTAGCCTCCGCATTCTGCCTGATTCACCGCGAATTGAGGGGCTGGCATATCGGCGTGTAAGGCGCTTACAGGGAGGGGTATAGGGAAAAATTGGTATCCGGTATGACACCTGCGACCTGAGGGGGGTGAGGCAACCTAACCAGCTGCCTATCTCGTGGCTCTGGAACGCATCGCGTTGCCGTGGCCGCTGCGGGAAGGGAACGCTCCTACACCAACGGTGGCACCTCCCAGGCCACTTCCTTCAAAACCCTCAAACCCCAAAAACCACCATGAGTCACCACCACCATCACGATTCGACCGACGCCATCGAGAGACTGCCGGATCCCAACGAAGTCTTGCCGGCTCTAAAGGTCTATTCCCACAGCAAAATCTTCTACTGGTGGCCCGTTTGGGTGACCGGTTTCATCATGGCCATCCTGACTGCCCTGTCTGGAGAACGGCTGCAGTCGGCCAATATGGATGAGTATATCCACCCCAGTGACAGCCTCGGCGTGATCTACATTCTCGTCTTTTTCCTGGTCCTTATTTTCACGAACTTTACCTTCCGCGGCGGCGCTTCCCTCGGGGTGGTCCTCACCGTGGGATTCTTTGCCATGCTATTTGCTCTCCTGGGAATCTGGGATTCGATCTTTGAAGCGATTTCCCTGATGTCCATTCACATGAACCTCGGGTTCTATCTCCTGACCTCCACGCTCCTGTTTGGGCTCTGGGTCTACTCCACCTTTGTCCATATCCGGTGGCGCTATTACTACGTCCGTCCGGGACAGATCGAGGCCTACCGTCTCATTGGAGATTCCGAGACCAACTATGACACTCGCGGCGCCGTGGTGGAGAAGTTTGGCGAAGATGTGTTCCGTCACTGGATCCTGGGGCTGGGCTCGGGCGACATCCGCATCTCCACGGCCGGAGCCAAGTCCGACAGCCTGGTCATCAAGAACGTGCTCTGGGTGGACCGGACCATTTCCAACTTGCGTCGTCTCACTGCCGTTCAGCCCGACAGTCTGCTGGACGAAATGGGAAGGGCAGAGCAGGAGCACGATCACGAGCATCAGAGTGCTCATTCCTCCAAGTAATCTCCCCGGCTGAAGTTCCTGTTTTTGCTGGCCTCCCGGTAGCTGCTGTGCAATGGGAGGAAGGATGGGAACACAGCCCGTGGTGGAGCCATATGAACGGATTTTGCTAGCCATGGCAATTGGCGATTCCCTGGGCTTTCCGGCGGAGGGCTTGAGCCCGGGACGTCTGGAAAAGCTGGGCTGGAGCCCCTGGCGGCAGCGGTTCATTGGCGGGTTTGGCATGGTGAGCGATGATTCGGACCATGCCCACTTCACGGCGGAAGCCATCTTTGAGTCGGCTTGCGAGGTAGATCGATTCCGGACCGCGCTGGCTCGCAAACTCCGCTTCTGGCTATTGACAGTTCCCCCGACGATTGGGTTCGCCACGGCGCGCTCCATTGGGAAGCTCCTGGTAGGCGTTTCCCCCGAGAAGAGTGGAGTCTTCTCCGCGGGGAACGGCCCGGCCATGCGCAGCGCAGTGATTGGGGCCGTGTTGGCGGAAGACCCGGAACTACGCCATGCCTATGTGGAGGCTTCAACCCTCCTCACGCACAAGGATCCTCGCGCCCTGACTGGAGCTCGGGCCGTGGCGGATTGCGTGGCCTGGATGCAGGAGGATCCCTGGCTGACCAGCGCGGAGATCCGGCGTCGACTCGAAACGTTTGGAGATCAGGAATGGCTCTCGATTCTAGAGGGTATCCGCCATGCGCTTAATGAAGGCGCTTCCGTTCGGGAATTTGCCCTCAGTATGGGGCTGGAGAATGGGGTGACCGGTTATATCTACCACACCGTGCCCCTGGCCATCTTTTCCTGGCTGCGGCATCGGGAACAATTCCGCGTGGGGATGGAAGCTGTCCTGGACTGCGGTGGCGACACCGACACGGTCGGGGCGATCTATGGAGCGTTGGCCGCTGCGGAGTTGAATGCGAACAATCAGATCCCGGCGAGTTGGCACGAACGCGTGATCCATTGGCCGCGCATGGAGCCCTATATGTTGTCCCTCAAGGATCAGTATGGTGCGTTTCTGGATGCCCAGCCCGCCCGACGTTTTAGTGCTCCCTGGCCCGCCTTGGCGATTCGGAATCTCCAGACCTTGGTGGTGGTGCTTTGGCATGGCGTTTTCCTTCGCTTCTTGCCTGCCGCGGTGGTGAGACGGCTGGTGCCCTAGGATGGAGACTCTAAGACGGGGAGCGGCGAGGCTGAGGTGACGCGACTGAAAGTCTCGATTGTCTCTCACTGCGTTCACCGCTTAGACTCCCATGCATGAACCCGAACCGTCGCCGCTTCCTCCAACTCACCTCCGGTCTCCTCGCCGCATCCGCTTTGCCGGTCCATGCCACGGATCCGAAAGCCTGGCCGATTGGCGCCTGTGACTGGTCCATCGGCAATCGGCAGCACATCGATGCCTTCAGCACGGCGAAAGCGATGGGGCTGGAAGGAATTCAGGTAAGTTTCAGCACGCCGGGAAGCACCTATGATCTTCGCGATCCGAAGGTGCGAGAGCAATACTATGCCAAGGTGGAGGAGACGGGGATTCGAATCGCTTCGCTGGGGATGGGGATTCTCAATCAGCGCGCCTACGCCACGGATCCCGAGTCGGAGGTTTGGGTGAGCGAGGTCATCGATGCCATGGCCGCAATGCACAAGGAAAGCGTGACCAAGGCGCCGAACGTCTGTCTGTTAGCCTTTTTCGGAAACGGAGACATCAACGGTCAGCCAGATTTGATGGAGTCCGTGATCCAGAGGTTGAAAAAGGTGATGCCGAAAGCCGAGGACGCCAACGTGGTGTTCGGGATTGAGTCCCTGATGTCTGGTGAGGATCACCTGAAGATCATCGAGGCGGTGGGCTCGCCAAACCTCCAGGTCTACTACGATTCCGCGAACTCCGCCCGGATGGGCTATGACATCTACCAGGAGGTGAAGGACATTGGCGGGGAGCGGCTATGCCAGGTGCACTGCAAGGAGAACGGCAACGCCTTGCTTGGGAAGGGGCCCATCGATTTTGCCAAGTGGCGCGACTCCCTTGAGTCCGCTGGCTACGACGGCTGGCTCATCATTGAAGCTTCCCGGCCCAAGGATCTGGAGTTGGTGGATGCGTATCAGCGGAATCGGGAGCATCTCGTGGAGACGTTCCGTGTTCGGTGAACA
>JBHIXE010000488.1:0-3616 GCA_041984905.1 Verrucomicrobiales bacterium
GCCCAATGCTATCGAAGGCGCGGTGCGGATGATAGGCCTGAAGAAAGGACTTCCTCGCTTTCACTGTTTGCGAAGCTTCTTTTGGGGGCACACCTCCATCTAAAATGCTCTAGGATTGTTTGCAGTTGCCAATGGTGAGATGGAGAGGCCAGGGCGGTAACCGGGGTAAGCCTAGTCGTTCCCGGTAGTCCAAAATTGGCTGGTAGCCAGACGTATTCGGCGGTCTGTTGAGGGGCTGGCTGATAGGAAAGGGGGACGGGTTCGTTCTCCAGTTGTTTCCAGGCATCCATGTTAGGAGGCACTTCATCTCGAATGACCGAGACATGTGCTCCCCAAGTGGTGCTTGCAGTGTCCGGAGTTGATGGTGGTGACGGGCATAGAGCCACCGCCAATAGCGTCCCAGGTCGTCCCCACAATCGATGATGAGCCACCATTCCGTGGTCTTTCCATCGCGCCGGGTCAGGTTGCCATCGCGGCTTAATGGGGAGAGAAGCGATAGCGGCCCTGGATCTGGATCTCGGACATACTACTCTTCCAGCCGGATGCTGGCGGAGTTGCCGTGCGCATCCAGACCTTCCATCCGGGCGAACGTCTCGATGATCGGCACGGACTTGGCGAGCGACTCCTTGCTGAGCCGAACGACACTGGTGCGCCGCTGAAATTGATCCACCGTCAATCCCGGGAAACACTTCCCGGCGCCTCCGGTCGGCAACTCGTGACTGGGGCCGGCCAGGAAATCTCCTGCCGCGACGGGTGAATAGTTGCCCAGGAAGATGGCGCCTGCGGTGCGCACTGAGGGCAGTAACTCAGCCTCCCGCTCACAGATGAAGGAGAGGTGTTCCGGAGCAAAGCCGTTGGTTAACTCAATACCTTGTTCCATCGAGTCGACCTTTACCAGCGTGCAGCTCTTTTCCAGCACCTGGCGCAGGGGGCCCTGACGGGTGAGAGACTCTGCCTGGCGGTCCACTTCGACTTCTACCTGGGCGAGCAATTCTTCGCAGTCAGAGACCAGCACCGCGACACTATCGCCGCCGTGCTCGGCCTGAGCGAGAAGGTCCGCGGCAATCCAGGCCGGGTTGCCGGTCCAGTCCGCCAGCACCAGGATCTCGCTCGGTCCAGGCAACAGGTCGATCGCTACTGCCCCAAAGGTTTGGCGCTTGGCCTCCATCACGTAGGCATTGCCAGGGCCGAAGATCTTGTGCACGGGTTGAATGGTTTCCGTGCCTAATGCCATGGCGGCAATCGCCTGGGCTCCGCCAGCCTTGTAGACCTCCGTGGCACCCGCTGCCTTGAGTGCATAGAGCATGTCTGGATTCACACTGCCATCCGGAGCGGGAGGCGTGCAGACGACAATTTCCGGGACCCCTGCCGCCTTGGCGATGCAGACCGTCATGTTCACCGTGGAGACCAGGGGAGCGGTGCCGCCCGGCACGTAGATGCCCACCCTCTGGAAGGGCTGAAAAATCTCCCCGACCTCGGCGCCCTGGGCATTCGTGCCTCGCCAATCCTGACGCATGCTCTTGCGGGCGAAGTCCGTCACGTTCTCGCCACTCAGCCGCACGGCCTCAGCGACTTCTGCATCGACGCCTGCTTCCGCAGCGGCGAATTCCGCCTCGCTCACTCGCATCCGGTCCGGGCTGGGGAACTTCACGCGATCGAATTTCTCGGCGAACTCCAGGAGTGCTTCGTCGCCCCGTTCCTTGACCGCCTGGACCACGCTGGCAACCGTGCTGGCCACTTCATCCAGGGGTTGGTAACGGCGGTCAAAGGCTTGGAGAGCGTCGGCGTAAGTGAGGCGTTTCATCGGGAAGGGAAGGGAACGCGTTTCTCCCGGGAGATCAAGGGGTTCTTGCCAGGGAACGGATAGGGGTTGAGCAGGGGCACTCCGCTTGCTAGCGTGGATTTCCTCAATTTATCGACCATCATGAAGACGCCCCTGAATCGCCGAGAATTTGCCAAGCGCCTTGCCGCTGGAACTGGAGCCTTTGCCGCGGGAGGTCTTGCTCACGGCCAGGAACGCGTCAATCCTGAGAACAAACAGCCGGTGGTGGGGGCCGACGGAACGGTGCGGGGCGCCAAGCCGCCTCAGTTCGGCCATGTGCGCACCTCCGGGACGCTGCAGGGCAATGGCTCCTTTCTGGAGACACAACGGGAGATCCCGGTCAAAGGCGATTTCGATGTGATCGTATGTGGAGGAGGCCCGGCAGGTTTCACCGCAGCTTTGGCCGCTGCGCGGACTGGCGCCAAGACCATGTTGCTGGAGGTGAACGGCTGTGTTGGCGGCGTATGGACCTCAGGGCTGTTGTCCTGGATCATCGACGCCAAGAACAAGGGCGGCATCATGAAGGAACTGGTCACAAGGCTGGAAGAGCAGTCGATCGGCCGCTACGTCACCAGCTCGTTTGTCTATCACCCCGATGAAATGAAGGTGCTACTGGAGCAGATGCTTCTCGACGCTGGAGTGCGCATTCGTATCCACACGCGCGTGGTCGGCGCTGCGGTCGATCAGAACCGGGTGACAGCCGTGCTCACGGAATCCAAGTCCGGCCGCGAATGCTGGACGGCGAAGAACTTCATCGATTGTTCCGGCGACGGGGACCTCGCTGCGCAAGCAGGTTGTGAATTTGAGTTTGGCCGGCCTGGAGATGGCATCACCCAACCCATGAGCCTCATGGTGCTACTGACAGGAGTGACCTCGGAAGGCATCACGCCTTTTGTGCGAGGCTTGGCAGAACCTGCCGGGAAAGGCAATCCCAAGCAGAACTTGCTGGAAGAGTTCCGGCGCGGGGGAATCGATCCCTCTTACGGCGGTCCCACCATTTTCGAGATCCGCGAGGGCCTCTATGCGGTGATGATCAATCACCAGTACGGGGTCTCGGCGATCGATGCGGATGATGTGACCACCGCGACCTTGCAGGCGCGCAATGAAGTGCATCAACTCATTGGAGCCCTGCGCAAGCTGGGCGGTCCCTGGAAAAACGCGGAGCTGGTCACCACTGGCGAACAGATTGGCACTCGCGAAGGTCGCCGCATCCTGGGGCGTTACTACACGGGCTCGGAAGACCTCAAGAACGGGGCCCGCCTCGAGGATGGCATTTGCCCGGTCACCTTTGGTATCGATGTGCACTCGACGGATCCGAAACATACCAAGGGAATCGAGTCCAAACCCTTCAAATCCCGGCCCTACGATATCTCCTTGCGCGCGTTGCTCGCCCGGGACGTGGACGGTCTCATGATGGCCGGCCGTTGCATCAGTGGCGACTTCATCGCCCACAGCAGCTATCGAGTCACCGGCAACGCTGTCGTCATGGGAGAAGCCGCTGGCATCACCTCAGCCTTGGCTGCCTCCAATCGTACGTTGCCGCATGAGGTGCCGTACGAAGAAGTTCGTAAGGGAATGGGCCTTGCTGCCGCTTCGTAGCGTCGGCACAGCCAAGAGACCATGAGAGGGGAGACAATGAGAAGATGGTGCACCGGAGCCTTAGGTAAAGCATATTAGAGCATCTTAAGTGAGAATGTAGCCGCCTGACGAGATTTCGATTCGTGCGGGCAAGCTCGCTCGATGGAACCATTCTCCAGGCCGGAGGCCTACAAGTTCGGTAGCCGGTGGTAAGCG
>JBHIXE010000489.1:0-3606 GCA_041984905.1 Verrucomicrobiales bacterium
CATAAACCAGTTTCGCGATTGTGATCTAACAGGTGTCAGTCATTTGCTCGAACTTAGTGCAAAAAAGTCTGATCGCCGGTTGTTGCCCAGGGCCAGAGAGAGGGCGATGAAGGCGGCTTTCAGCGGGCTGCGCATGGGCCGGACGCTATCAGGTGGTCGCCCTGCCCGAAGGGGCCAAAGCCCTCTTTAAAAGGCAAACGCCGCCGGGCTGAGCGCGAGCGGACACGGCGCCATACATCACATGCCGCGCGGGAAAGGACAGTGACCACCGTCCCTCCTTGTACCAGTAGGCACAAGTTCGAATCAGCATGCGGATACAAGAAGAGAACGCCCGGTGACGGATTCACGGGAGTCCACCAACGAGGCTTTGGCCGACGCGTGGATTCGCCTGCCAGTTCAGCGAGGCGTCGGCGCGCCTCGGTCTGAGGGACCTGCTCAACCCGCTGCCTGAACCGATCGACGGCGTGGCGGCTGATCCTGAGTTGCTGTTTCGCGTGTGGCTTCATGGAGCATGATGCTGCTGCAGATGCACGATACACAGCAACATTTAATTCGCAACTTATACGCTCATACCCCATGAGCGTAGATGTATAAAAATTATCCTTGAGGTAGGTGGTTGACCCGCGGCTCTTCACTCCTCCACCTCAGAACCGCGGGGCGCTGATCGGCAACCTTCCTCTCGGCATGTCTAACCACTTGCGCACTTTGCGGCTCACGTGTACAGCTACGGCAATGCAACGTCTGATGAAGCATGTGTGGAGGCGCCGACCCAACTCCGGGTGAGCGGCAGCACAATGTGAACGCGCACAATCACTAATGTCTCGACTCTCACCCAGTTGCGTCGTGCAGCAGAAAGGACTGGATCAGCATAGCGCCAACGCCAGCATGGCCAAGGAAAAGAGGGAACCGGAACCACGATGGCCCAACGACTCACGTTCTTCGCGAAGGAGCACTATTTGGAGTTCGCGCCCGGAGATGTCGACCGGTCTATGACCATTGCGGCTTTCTATGTAGCCCAGGGCGCGTCAGCGCTGGACTACTCACGCCGCCAGCCTCCGACTAGCGACGCCATGAGGCGCGACATCCTCACGTTTCTTTTGAGCGAGAGCGCAGTGGGTTATTGGCTACGGGAGAAGAAGAGACTGGAAGTCCAGCCAGGTGCACCGGAATGGTTGTCCCTGTCTCGAGCCGGCCTCCAGGAGATCTCCTTTAGCTATCAGAACGAAAAGAATGCGGCCTGCGAGGACCGGGTCAGATGGTGGATCGATAGCATGATCAACGGCGGTGGGGTGACTGAAATCGACAAGACGTTCGCACCCCCTCTCAAGTTGCCGGCTTCCGACCAACTTCCACGCACCCGTACTCAGGCTACGCAGATGATGGCTGCGCATTTTAAGGCGAGGGGGGCGGTGTCGCCTCGTTGGGTAAGGGACAAGAGAGAGGAGATAATCGCTCGGCTCATGGCTGGCGGCCCGGTAGCAGCGGCTCTTGTTGATTTCCAGCCACCTCAGTAGTTCGCCTCAGACTCTCCGGTTGTCCGCCCTCGGGCCTTCGGCCTGTGCTCTCCTACACCTGTTCTCTGTGGGAGGAATTGCGTCGGCACTCCGGGCCCATCGTCGTGTTGAGGAGGAGATCAAGCCTCCCCATCAACCTGTTTTCCACGGCACCGAGTTTCAAGAGGTCGGCTAAGTAATCCTCAAATCTCTCCTGTGGCCGGCGGGCATGTTCTTGGGTCTGTTATCGGATAACTCCTGGGCTATCGCATGGCAGCTGAAGGTCAGCCCACCGCATAGCTTCTCATCCTTGCTTCCTTCTCGTTTTTTTTTCGTTTCTAAGCATGTACGTCTGGATCGGCGTACGAGAGGCCTCCGAGCCCTAAGCCGTGTGTTCCTCTACTCGTCCTGTGCCAAGTCATGCATCACAGCAAGCGCGGGACCCGCGATCCGACCAGCCTCAAGAACCAATCCAGCAACAAGCGGCTCCCATCCAAGCTCATCAGGGAAATCGAACGCCAGTAGCTCATCCAGGGTCTTGTATACCACCTCAATGGCAGCCTGATAGCCGCTCTCGAAAGCATCAGCAAGCCTCGGGTCATCACTGGAACCCCGCACGTCGCCACAGACAGAATTCAGCAACCGCGACTGGCAGCGGCGGTATTCAACCGCGATCAAGATGCCGTACAACTCATCCAGCGCCATGTCCTTCAACATACCCGGTCCTCCTATTGTTCGTTGTTGTTGGCCCGACGCAGAGTGGTCGAACCTAGCGATAGGCGGCAAGCCCATTTGCTTCCTGCAATCACGCGAGCAGTCGACGAAGCTTCATGTCCTCGCCTGGCGCAAGCTCTCTGAGGGCCCGAAATGTCTGCTCGTCAACGGCTCCCTCGTCCATCTTCGGGACCGTGGTGTTGCGGTCGCCGCTAATGAGCTGGAGATCCTTGAGAAGAGATTCGTCCACTCGGAGGTTTGGCCGGAAGGCATCGAGCTGATAGCGGTCGGCAAGCACACACTCACCCGCCTTCCGCCAGAGTTGCTGCGGATGTAGTCCCAGGCGATGGGCCGCGTCCTCCCTTGGCAGCACCTCGGCCACCTCGATCTTTCCGCCCAGGTAGAGGCTTCCGCCGCGCACGTTGACGATGAATAGCGTATCCCCCGCCGAGACTCCTCTCCTGGTGAAGTTGTCGCTCGCCGCGTACCGCAGCTCCCCCTCACCAAACTGCACGTCCTGCGTCTTCTTCTCCCAGCCTTTCTTGTTCCAGCTGTAGATCCAGCTTCGTCCCATTTTGCTCTCCGGCTCCAAATGAAAGTGCGGTCTTTCCCGCCGTCAACTACTCACCGATCTGGCTAACGTTGACTCGATATAGTCCCCAATCACCGCATCGCGCGACCGCCAGCCATTCACCCGGCAGAGCCCTGGCTCCCAGGGAGAGACCCGGATTCGGCGTAGCTGCGGGTGTTATTTGCGCCACCGCCCGCTGGGCTAAAGCAATCGTTCAGCCGCTCGCCACCTTCGCCAACACACGCTCTCGCCCGGCCAGCAGTTGCGCGGCATTGGTCTTCGTCGAAGCCATCTGAGGTGGTTTCCGGCCGAGGAAGATACTGATTCGCTCGGCATTCGCACCTGATGGGTGAGGTAGCCCCTCGAGCACATTGTCTTTGGACAGAACACCCCGGCGAACCAGGTAATCGAGTGCCTCGGCCACCTTTGGCCCAAGCGGAATCCAGAAGGCCGTGCGTAGAGCCTCAGCTTCCGCTGTCAGGTGCTCGTCCAGCTGCCAACGCAGACCCGCTTGGGAGACCATGCTCGGGGTGCCGCTGTAGTTCTTGCCCTGCCTGAAGACGGGATTCCGCAATGCAGAGGTGTAGTGCACGAGATCCCGGCGGCTACCGAAAAGCTCAGCGGTAGATCCAAGCCCCAGTCGCTTCGCCAGCCCTACATCGTCCAGCATCGCGGTGAGATTGGTCCTCATCGTGCCTGCGAAACTTGCAGTCTCCTTGGCGAGGCGCTGCGCGACGCTCACGGCCTCCCCCTGCGTCAGGGCTTCCTTCGCCGCGGCTAGGGCAATCTTCGCCTGCTGCATGCCGGGAGTGATCCCACAGATGACGA
>JBHIXE010000490.1:0-3606 GCA_041984905.1 Verrucomicrobiales bacterium
CGCTGACGCGCCAACTCCAACCGGGATGCTCCGTTCTCGTCTTCCGTCGGCGAGGAAGCTCACGCTCCGGCCCAGCCCTCCGCAGACGGCACAGGGACTGTGCCTCCTACTATCCTCACTTCACCGTAATCCGCGCAAGCAACACCTGGTTGTTCTCGCCCTTGCGAGCGCCACGCCAGACGCCGCCTTCCCCACAGGTCACCAGCACTTCATTGGGGCCGACCTGAGTGATGCCGGAATTGCCTAGCAGAGCGTCGTTTTCGGGCAGGAGAATCTGCTCGGTGGAGCGGATCACCTGCAGGGTCTCCGGATTGACCTGACCGATGAACAAGGGCGCGCGATGGCGCATGATGTGGTCGTTGTCCGCTCCCTTCCGCGTGTAGACGAGAAACAGGGCATTGCCGATCGTGACCCAGTGCTGCTGGGTATTGTAGCTGCCGAGGAGTTCCCCATCATCAAACCGCCATTCCCGGGCCTCGTCATAGTGGATCCCGTCCGTGCCGGAACTCACCCAGGCACCGTCATCGGCACGCATCGTGAGGAAGAAGCGCCCCTGAAACTCGGCGACGGAAGGTTCATAGAGCCCGCGCTTGGTGGGGATGTTATGTTCCGAGCCGTGTTCCAGATAGGTGAGCGTTTCCCCTTCAAAGGAGCAACGTACGACCACAGTCGTGTAGTTGCGTGGTTTCTCGCTGCGCTGATACCGCACCGGTAAAAGAACGTCGCCATCCGGCAGATGGACTCGCTGATGGCATCCCGCGTTGGGCGCGATGATTGGGGCGCCGCTGTGATCCTTCTCGGGCATTGCCATGATGCGGAGCGGGCTCCAGGTCCCGGTCTCCAGATTCTTGACAGCATAGGAAACCTTCTCCCGCAGGATGTTCTCTTTGGTTCCACCTTCAAAGTTGAAGGTTTTGCCGGTGTTGAGAATGGTATCCGTCTTTACATGATAGCCGGGAGTAAGATCGCCAGCCACCACTTCGTAGCCGTCTTTCTGTAGTGATCGCTTCAAACTGGGGATCACTGCGGGCGTTGACCAAGTCTTGGCTCCATCGGTGCTCATGGACTCATAGACATCGTGAAAACCATGCGCTCCGGTCTTGGCGGTCTGGGAAGCCGTCATGGTGTAGATGTTCCGAGTCGGATCAAAGGCAGCTCTCACCTGATACCAGTCGAACTTTTCGGATCCTTCAAAGGCGACGGAGCGCTCGATCTGGAGCTCAACCGGTGGGGCCTGGGCCAGGATGGCATTCCAGGGGAGGAGCGCAATTGTCAGGACGCAGTAGCGATAGGGGTTCATAGAGGACCTTTCTAAGGAGAATCGGCCAGGATGTCGACTGTTTCGGACCTCCAGATTTGGAAAGACGCTTGTAACACCCTGAGCTTCTGGTGGAGATATAGAGCGTTCGACAGTCTCAACCCCCATGAAATCCCGACCTTTACCGCTGCTTTGCCTCCTGTTTCTTATTCTGCCAACCCTGGCTTCCGCCGACACTCCCACCCTGGGGGAGAAGACCGTGCTCTCGCGATTGCCGGAGGAAACCTACGAAGTGACCACCATCCGGCTTTGGCCCGATGGAGCTCCCGACGAGCCGCGGCCTCTCAAGCCTGAAGAAGAAGTGATGGAGGGGGAACGGGGCGGCGACCGCATCCTCTGGGTGACCCAACCGTCTATGATCGTGGCTCGTCCACGCAACCTGGAAGGACCGGTCCCAGCCGTGTTTGTGTGTCCGGGAGGCGGCTACGGATCGCTGGGCGTGGACAGCGGTGGTGTCGACATCATTCACTGGCTCAAGGACCACGGAATCGCGGGAGTATATATGAAGTATCGCGTGCCCAAGCGCCATCAAGGATATGAGATGCATTATCATCCACTGCAGGATATCCAGCGGGCCATGAGCCTGTTGCGCAGCCAGGCAGGGGACCTGGGCATCGATCCGGAGAAAATTGGCGTGATTGGCTTCTCCGCAGGCGGGAACCTGGCGGCCATGTTGGGCACCCATCACACACCGGAGGATCGCATTTATGAACCCATCGATGCGGCCGACCAGGTCAGTTGCCGGCCGGACTTCGTCGCTACGGTCGCGGCTGCTTACCTGACGGATCCGATTCTCTCGGACTCTTTGCGGCCGGAACTGAATGTGGACGGCATTGCGCGGAACATCACCCCGCCGACCTTCATCACCTCCGCAGTCGGGGATAAGTTCACGGTGGGTTCACTTCACTATTTCCTGGCGTTGCGGGACCGCCGGGTGCCAGCCGAAGCGCATATCTACGAGCAGGGAGGACACGCGGAAGGCATTCATGAAGGCCCCAACAACCAGTGGCCGGAAATGTTTGCCGATTGGTTGAAACGCATTGGCATCATAACTCCGGTCGAAGGGCAACAGCCGTAGATTGCAAGGTAGACCTTGCGGGTTGCATCGTAGTTGGGGGCGTATCCCGGGCAGTTTCCCCGTAGGCAGGGCTGGTATCGCTCTTGCAATATTAAGGGTGAGCCGGGGCCCACGTGGTTACTGGCCTTTGAACCCAATCCCCAATTGATATGATCAAACCCATTGCAACCGCAATCACCACACTGGCCGCTACTACCCTCGTCTGCTACGGCCAGCAAAACCCTGCTGTCGACTCCCAACGCGCTGCTGAGGCCGACCAGAATCCGGTTTCCAGCGTCGAGATGAAAAAGGAGAAGAAGCCCTTTCAATCCCTGAACTGGGACAACCTCCGCATCAAGAACAAGGATGGCCACGAAATTGGCGAAACCGAGAAGGTCGTCGTCAATGACGAAGGCGTCATTCAGTATGTCGTTCTTCGGACCGGCGAAGTGCTGGAAGCCGGCGGACGTCTAATCGCTGTCCCGTGGAAAGCCCTGCAATTTGAGGCTCCGGAACAGGATCGTGCGATCGAAACCGCCAACCCGACCGACCGTGCCAAAGGCGATCTGGATGCCGATGACACCAAGATGAAGAAGCCTCTCTTCGCTTGGCTGGACGCCGACAATGAAAAGATCGAAACCGCTCCGGAATACGACGAAGACATGATGGAGGAAGACTCGGAAACCTCCCGGAACTTCTTCAGCTTCTGGAATACAGATCGCGGTAACAAAGCCGTTCAAGGCGCTGAATAAGCTTTACTGACTCTCTAGATCGAAGAATGCGCCGTGCAGGGGTGGAGTTTCTCCGCCCCTGCACTTTTTCGTGGCAATTATTCGCCACGAAAAAGTAGGACGGGGAGACTTTCAGAGCCGTCTGCGACGGCGAGACTATGAAACGGTATGGGCTGTCCTTCTCCGTCCTTGACAGTTGCTGGCGGAAGAGCGTCGAATCTGGGCATGATCAGTCGCCGTTCCTTTCTCCATCGTTCCTCCGCCGCATCGCTCGGAGCCATTGCCGCCGGCTCAGGACTCGTCGGAGCAGCCTCGAATGCCGAGCCGCTCTACAAGATCTCCCTGGCGCAGTGGTCGCTGAACACCTTGTTCCAGGCCAAGGGCGGGGACATGGACAACCTGGATTTCGCTGCGACTGCCAAAAACGAGTTCGGGATCGATGCGATCGAATACTCCAACCAGATGTTCCTCGATCGAGGTGCGGACAAGGCCTACCACAA
>JBHIXE010000491.1:0-3578 GCA_041984905.1 Verrucomicrobiales bacterium
ATCGCAAGGAGGTAGCATTCCCGCAGGTTGTTCGCGAGCTTGAGGCAGAGTTCCCGAAGTTCCGCCACCATGCCGTCGAACTGGGCGCGAGTCCCTTTCGGATCCGGGTCGAGTTCCGGATGCTCCAGGAAATAGTGGAGACCGTATATCGCAGTCAGGACATTGCGGTAGTCCAGGGTACAGATTTGCTCCGTCTGCGTGAGGTCTCGTTCATTTCGGGCATGCCACCCCTGAACCTCATCGATCGTCTGGAGCAACTCCCGTTGTTGATCCCGCCCCTGGCGCTCCAGATAGCCATCCGCAGCAGATGCCACGAATTCGAATCGATGGATGAAGGGATAAATTAACGGGGAAAATTCGAAAGCGGGGTCCATGAGCGCTGGGATTGATTAGCGTTCTCTGACTATACGCAGGTGCTAACTAAACCGGTTTTTGGCCTGGGATTCAAGCCTTTTCCCCGAATCCTAACGCTAATGATCGTCATCTTTCCCAGTACTGATGCTTGCCATCTCTCCTCACATCTCCTAAATCAAAGCTCCGTATGAAACTTCGCGCTCTTACTCTTGCAGTGGTGATGATCGCTGGTCTGTCTTTCGCGGACAAAGACCACGAGAATCACGAAACCATCGAAAAGGTAATGAAAGAGGGTCTCAAGGGAGAGACCAGCTACTTCGGAAAGGTCAAGGAAGGCACCGCCGAGGCCTCTGACTATACGGCCCTCTATGAATTGGTCCGCACGATGCGCGGCACTACAGCTCCCGTGGGCGACCAGGCGGACTATGATCAGAAGATCGAAGCGCTGATCTTTGCTGCTGGCGCGACCGCTTACACCGCACCTACCGAAGCGACGATCACGACTCTGAAGGATGCAGCCAATTGCAAGGCTTGCCACGATTCCCACAAGCCTGAGTAGACCCCAGGTCTTCACGACAGATTTCAACAGCCCTGCATGGAGATCATGCGGGGCTTTTTTTGTGAGTCCACTTGTAGGGTCATTCGCTCGTCTACGTCTATGGAGTCAAATCCTCATGAAAACGACTCCTTACCTTGCTTGTCTGCTCTCCCTCGCCCTCTCCACCTTGGCCCTGGCCGAACCAATGAACGTGGGCCAAACGGCCCCCGATTTCACCTTGAAGGACCTGGCGGGTAACGAGGTCACGCTCTCTCAAGTGGCCCAGCGATCCAAGACAGCTGTCATTTTCCTGCGCGGCTGGAACGGATATCAATGTCCCGCATGCTCCGCCCAGACCCACAGTTTCCTCGAGGAGGCAGATGCTTTTAAGGAGCGTGGCTACGAACTGATCTTCATCTATCCCAACCACGGGTCTGAGGAGGAAACCGCCACCAAAGCCCAGGAATTCGCCGCCAAGCTGGATCTGCCGGAGCACCTTCATTTCGTAGAGGACCCCGGAGTGGAAGTGGGCAAGGCCTACGGATTGCTCTGGGATGCGCCCAAGGAAACCGTCTATCCCGCCTTCTATGTCTTGGATACCGACCTCAAGGTGCTCTACAAGAATGTCAGCAAGTCGCATGGGGGCCGAATCAAAGCAGACCAGGCACTTACGATCCTGGATGAGCTGAAATCCTAGGCCCCGGTCAGGGCAGAGCGGAGATTCCCCCGATTCTAGCCAGTCAAAGGTCTGGCAATAGCGCCGCTTGCATTTCTGCGGTGATGACGGACTCTCCCTACCAATTTTATGCAGCCCAATCCTTCGGATATCCGCAATATCGCCATCATCGCGCACGTTGATCATGGCAAAACGACGCTCGTCGACCAACTCCTTCGCCAGGGTGGTGCCTTTCGCGATAACCAGGTCGTGGAGGAACGTGCCATGGACTCGATGGATCAGGAGCGGGAACGCGGGATCACGATCAAGGCCAAGAACACCTCGGTTCGTTGGAACGGCAAGATCATCAACATCGTGGACACTCCCGGTCACGCCGACTTCGGCGGTGAAGTGGAGCGGGTCATGAAGATGGTCGATGGCGTGCTGCTGGTCGTCGACGCCCACGAAGGTCCCCAGGCTCAAACGCGGTTTGTGTTGAAGAAGGCGCTCGCAGAGGGCCTTAGCCCGATTGTGTTCGTGAACAAGATCGACCGCCCCAACTCAGATCCAGCGGCCATTCACGATAAGGTTTTGGAGCTCTTCCTGGAACTGGGTGCGGATGACGACCAGTTCAATGCGCCATTCCTCTACGGTTCCGCCAAGACTGGGTTTGCCATCACCGAGATTGGCGCCGAAGGCAAGGACCTGACCCCGCTCTTTGAAGCGATCATGACCTCGATCCCCGCCCCGCGGGTCAGTGAGGATCAGTCGTTCCGGATGCTCATCTCCAACATCGACTGGAGTGACTACGTGGGCCGAATTGCCATCGGCAAGATCTTCAGTGGCGAGGTGCAGATCGGCACGCCAGTCTGGCGTCTGCGCAAGGACGGCCAGCGGGAACGCGGCAAGATCACCAAGATTTTCGAGTTCAACGCCCTCTCCACGGCCGATTCGGCTATTGGAATCGCAGGGAACATCGTGGGCCTGTCTGGATTTGAAGACGCTGACATCGGTGAGACTTTGGCTGGTTCGGAAACGGCCGAGCCCCTGCCCTTTGTCGCGATCGATCCGCCGACCGTGAGCATGACCTTCAGCGTGAATGACGGTCCCTTCGCCGGAAAAGAAGGCGATCGCGTGACCTCTCGCGAAATCCGGGACCGCTTGTTTCGGGAAGCGCGGACCAACATCTCCATTCAAGTCGCGGATACCGAGCTGGCAGGCGTATTCTCCGTCAGCGCCCGTGGCGCGATGCAGGTGGCTGTGCTGGTCGAGTCCATGCGCCGCGAAGGTTACGAAGTGCTGGTCTCCCGGCCTACCGTGATCGAGCAGGAAATCGACGGGAAGCGATGCGAGCCCTACGAAACGCTCTATGTGGAAGCGCCCGACGATGCCGTGAACGGCATCATGAAGAGCCTCGCCTCTCGGAAAGGTCAGATCGATAGCATGGACGCCAAGGGCGGCCGCACCCATATCGAAGCGACCGTGCCCACGCGCGGCCTGATCGGTTTCGAGTTTGAGCTGCTCAACCTGACCAGTGGTGAAGGCATCATGTCGCACCTCTTCAAGGAATACGGTCCTCTGGCCGGTGACATTCGCACCCGCAACAGCGGCACCCTGGTTTCCATGGAGAAAGGCGAAGCCATGTCGTACAGCCTGGACAACCTGGAATCGCGCGGAAAGCTGTTCATCGGCCCTGGCGAGCAGGTTTACGAAGGCATGATCGTGGGAGAAAACCCGCGCACCGACGACCTTCCCGTCAATCCGACCAAGGCCAAGCACGTCACCAACCACCGTTCCAGCGGCGATGGCAAAGGCATTCAGCTGAGTCCGCCCGTGCGCTTCTCGCTCGAACGCGCCATCGAATACATCGCCCCCGACGAACTCGTCGAAGCCACTCCGAAGAACATCCGGCTGCGCAAGCGCATCCTGGATGGCAACGAGCGGAAGCGCGCGCTGAAGGCGACGAAGGCGTAGTTGTTCAGTGCGACAGTGCGACAGTGCGACAGTGCGACAGTGCGACAGTGCGACAGT
>JBHIXE010000492.1:0-3575 GCA_041984905.1 Verrucomicrobiales bacterium
CGCATGCTGTCCAGTTGGTCCAGCACTTCCCCTATTCCCTTCGTCTCTCCCTCGGAAAGCTTGCCCACCACGCCCAAATACCCGACCACAACCGGCCGGTGCAGCGGCGATACCTGATCGCGGAGCGTCAACAATTGCTCCATGCACACGCGCAAAGCTTCTTCCGCCCTTGGATCCTCCATGAAAAGCTTGTAGTCACGGAGCGTTCCGGTCGTGAACTCCGGTTCTTTGGACTCCTTGCGCCGGAACGAAGGAAAACGGCTGGGTTTCTCCTCCTCTTCCTCACTGGGGGGCAAGTAAACGCGGATAGCCTGTTCGAGGAACCGCTCCGATTCCGCCACGGTCAGCACTTCAAAGATGGAGCGCTGACTCATGAGCGCCATCTGGAGGAGCCACCACTTGGAGAGAGCCTTCTCGTTCTGGCGAAAGGTAGTGTAGTGACGCTTCATGAGCTCTACCTCGGATCCACCATCGACGGCGAGATCTCGAAGCATCACCAGAAACCGCTCACTCCCGTTCGCCTGGTCCAGCATGGCCTGCACCAATGCTCCGGCACAGGCGCGAAACACCTGGCGGGAGAGGGTGTCGTGCAAGAGCTGGGGATTGGTGTTCATGACTTCTTCCACCGTGAGAATCTGGTTGGCCTGAGTCAGGCTGTCGTAAATGTCCGAAGACCGGCCCGCCCGGCGGAACTCGATCAACTGCTGAACTCCCACCTGAATCCAGGGCGGCACGCGCCCCTGACTGATCTTGGCATTCCAGGGACTGTACATCTGCTCCAGGATCAGCATCTTCACCAACTCCGCCTCAAACTCCTCCATCTCGAACCGGTCATCTTGGAGGATGTCGATCTGGAAACGGAAGCTCTGGGGGTCCACTGGCTCCACCTTGCCAATGACACGCCGGTTCGTGGCCACGGATTCGCGAGGTTGCCGCAGGATCATGACGATCCGGTAGTTCCACGCGGCTGGCACCCCCAGCACTGCTGCAAAATCCCGTCGAATTTCTTCGCTCCGGTTGGCAAGCGCCAAGCGGGACCGTTTGTCTGATCCGTAGAGGATGAACTGGTTGGAGTTGCTGATGGTCCGCTCGGGAAACTTCTGTTTAACCGCCTCCACGGGCTCGAACGTCTCCGGCGGCTTCCCCTGCTCTTCGGCGGCAGCATCCTCAACGGGTTGCGCGCACAGTGAACACACTGCGAGCACGAGCGCGAAAGAAGATACACGGAAGATCATCTCGGGGGGGGACTCCTAGTGTAGCACGCAGGGACACCACCAGGAAATAGTGGATCTCAGGAAAAGCGAGGGGCCCGGAATCCAGGTATCTGGAACTCGAACTCCCAACTAAAACTCGATCGTCATGGCGTCTTTCTCGAGCCTGATCTGCTCGACCGCCTCATCAAAAAGCACTTTCTGCTCCCGGCTCATTTCTTCCGCGAACTTGAAGAAGGGCATCATGATGGGCCGGAACATCGCCTGACCAAATTCCAAACGCCCCACGCCACTGGCGACACAGCGACGGATGTACTCGTCATTAGAAAGGAACATCTCCCACTTGGAATCGATCGTAAGCGGAATCCCGAAGATCTCCCGCACGATGTAGAGGGTGGCGGTATCCTTCTCCAGATCCAGATAGATCCCTTTCACATCCGTGAAGGAGCCAAAAATCCCCGCCTGCTTCACCACGAGACGCTGGTTGATGTAGGTATTCACCTCTTCTTCGGTGAAGGTAATGCTGGTCTGTTCGGTGTTCCCGTTGACCACACTGACCCAGACGTCCTCTGCCTCTCTCAGGAGATTTCGGGGCGGATCGACGGCCTTGGTCGGACCAAAAGGATAACCCTTCACCTGACTCATGTCCGAAGGCATGAAGACCACCACGACCAACCCGATCAGCGCCAGGGTGATCAGGATCATCACCACACTCATGAAGTTGAACCCCTCGCCAGGCAGCTTCGGCTCCTGGTAGGCGGGTGAGGTCCTTGCCCCCATTGGCGCCTTTTTCTTGGCGATCTTCTTTTTCTTAACTACGCGCTTGTTGGCCATCAGAAATTAGAGGGGTTCAGGTAGCGAGGCATTCACCGTTGGGGACAGATTTCTCAATCCCAAAGCCGCTATAGCCTCCAAATTCTCGATTTGGACTCGTGCGACTCCGTGCAGTGATTCTACACGGGCGAAGTTGTAGCGAATCCTCCCTTCAATTTCAAGCAGGCGCTTTCGCTTTTGTGCCGGAGGACGAATCCGGTTTGCTGCCTCCGTCCGATTTCTTGGTTTCGCCGCCGGAAGAGCTCCCGGAGTCGGACTTGGACTCGCCTCCGCTGGAGCTACCGCTCCCCTGATCAGCCTTGGCGGCCTTCTTGTAGGAATCACTGCGGTAATCTGTCTCGTAGAATCCGGAGCCCTTGAAGATGATCCCCGCTCCCGTTCCCAACAACCGCCGCACATGGCCGTCACACCCTTCCTGCGGACAATCCGTGAGCTTGTCGTCCTTCATGGACTGGAACACCTCGAAATGGTGACCACAGGATTCGCATTCGTATTCGTAGGTTGGCATTGCTTTTGAAAATGGCTGATTGGAAAATAGGTGGTGGAGAAACTGCCGCCTGAGTCGAATTTGGCAAGATGGATTATAAAACCCCACACCGATGCTGTAAGGGGAAAATTTCACGTGACACCTAAGCCAGGCGGATTTTGCTTATCTCTGTTTGCCATTAGAATGGAATGATATTTTATGTTTCCTGTGGGCTGAGCTCTGTATCGAAAAGTCCAAATGAGTAAGACCTCCATTGCTTCCAACTCCCGGTTCCTGATCTCTCTAGTGACTGTCCTCGTCTTCTCGGCGCTGACCGTGGGATGTTCGGTAAACAACGGCGGAGCCACTTACCTGCCCTACAACATGAAGGATGCTTCCGAATTTGGCGGTATCACTTCCGATTCCAGTCCCATCGAAGACAATCACTCCCACTGGGAAGGAGACGGAGTCCGGGGCCAGCCCAAGATCGTGATCGATATTTCGGATCAGCGTGCCTACTTCTACAAAGACACGCAGTTGGTCGGCATCTCCAAGATCTCCAGTGGCCGGGACGGATTCAGCACGCCGACTGGCCAGTACAAGATCACCCAGAAGAGCCGGGATCACCGCTCCAATCTCTATGGGGAATACGTCCGCGCTGACGGCACCGTGGTGCAGAAGGACGTGGATGTGACCAAGGATCCCCAGCCTCCCGGCACCAAGTTCCTGGGTGCTCCCATGCCCTACTTCATGCGCTTCCATGGTGGCGTCGGTATGCATGCAGGCTATCTGCCCGGATGGGCCGACTCTCATGGCTGCGTGCGGATGCCGGAATATATGGCGGAGATCTACTTCAAGAATGTGAGCTTGAAGACTCCCGTCATCGTCCAGGAGTAAGCTCCCCGGCACGCCTTTTCTGACACTCTCTGGATCTGCCTTTCTGGTTGATCTTCCCGGTATCCACGCCGAATGGCTTCCACCCCTGCCTGCCCGCACAGGCATAACTGAGAAGCTAAGATCCCCTGATGAGAGTTTTGTTTCCCTCCTGTATCGCGTTCCTGCTT
>JBHIXE010000493.1:0-3321 GCA_041984905.1 Verrucomicrobiales bacterium
GCTTCAAGGAGCTTGTGACAATTTTGTATCAGATCCTCCCTGACTTGCCGACTTCATGCCCCTAACACAAGCATGTCAGATCTCCAGACCTACAGGACGCTAAGCCTTTCTCGTCCAGGCGCCAAGCGCGATTGGATCGAGCAGAAAGAGAACGAAGACCGCGTTCTGGTGCGAACTTTCAGTGCGAGGGAGACCTTTCAGGATGAGCCAGTGACGATTGTGGCGGTCGCGGATGGTGTGAGCCGCTGTGCGGCCGGAGGCGCAGTCGCGGAATGGTTGCTACTGGAGCGAGTGGGTAAGGATGCCATTTTCACCCTCGGAGAACCGGATCTGGAAAAGCAGTTTCTCAAGTACCTCCGATCGGTCCATTCGGACTTTCTCGAGCGTTTTGGGAACCAACGTCACATTCTGGAAAGTGGGTGCACCTTTTGCGCCGCCTTTGTCCAGGGAACGAAAGCCTCTGCCTTCTGGGCTGGGGATTCTCCGGTGCATCACCTGCGTAAGAATGGCGGGAAGTTGCACGCGCGAACGCTGACCATCCAGGATAAGGACCGTTTTTCCGGCGCGCTCACCGACTGTTTCAGCGGCGTGACCGCCTTTAATGTGAAGAAGGCTTCCGTCTACGGAGGGCTGAGACCTGGGGACATCATGATCGCCGCCAGTGACGGCCTGGCATTCGACGGAGAAGCGCTCGCTGCGACCATTGATCAGGTGGGATTCACCGAGGAATGGATGGAGGAGCTTTACGAGCGATCTTACGCTCGGCCTTATTCCGACGACATCAGTTTGGCGGCGATTCGGCTGGAAGAAGCATAGCCGACCGACCGTCATCAGGTGGAAATTGCGAAAATCCGCATTTCTTTCTTTTAATTCTAATAATTCAGCTGCTATGAGTGGCTCGTGGCTATCCTTTTTCAGAGAACCCTCCGAGAGCGAGTGGTGGGGCGAGCGATTTTCTACCTGGGAGTGGTTCTGTTCCTATTTGTGTTCGATCAACTTCAGGGCCAGGCGAAGGAGCGGATTGCCAAGGAGACCGAGAAAGAGGTGAAAACTCTCTTACATGGGGAGTAGGGGCCTCTGGAAGGCTGGTGGAACTCAAACAGGCTCAGGCTACTGGGCTCTTTATGGGGAAAGGCCCTCAAAAAAGACTCGAAAGGATGAAATATTTCCTTGGTGTCGACTGTCTAATTGTAAGACAATCACTATATCGCCGGGATCGTTACTTCCTTGAACCCCTTCGCGAATCCGGTGGCAGACTCCCTGTCAGCTTTCCAGTTCCCAACTTCTGACCAGGCCGCCAGCCGCCGCTGATTCCGAGATCTTTCGGAGCGGTCACGGTGCATGAGCCCGCCTGTGTCGCATGAAGACTGTTCTAGATACCCCGACCCAACCCACCACCAACTCCACCGAAGCCCCAGCAACGATGGCTGAGACCCAAGCCCGTATCCGGCGCGAGATGGGCAAGGATGGCGTGGCGGTCCTGACCTTTGATAACCCGGAGGGTTCCGCGAACATCTTCGATTTAGCCACCTTGAAGCAACTGGATGCTCACCTGGAATGGATCGGCAACCAGTCCGATGTTCGGGGGCTGATTCTGACGAGTGCCAAGCCCTCCATTTTTATAGCCGGAGCCGATATCACCGCGCTGCAACGGTTGCCAGAAAAGGAGCTGGCCGTGTATCTGGAACTGGGCCAAAAAGCCTTCAACCGGCTTGAGGCGTTGTCCATCCCGACGGTCGCCGCCATTCATGGCGCCTGTATGGGCGGCGGACTCGAAGTCGCGTTGGCCTGTGATTGGCGGGTCGCCAGTGATAGCAGCGCAACCTCTTTGGGGCTTCCCGAGACCCAACTCGGAATTCTGCCTGCCTGGGGTGGCTCCACGCGGCTGCCTCGATTGATCGGGCTCTCCAAAGCACTTGGCCTGATACTGCCCGGAAAGACACTCAATGCCAAGAAGGCCAGGAGAATGGGAGTCGTGGACTCCGTGGTGCACCGCGAACACCTGATGGCGGAAGCGCAAAGCATGCTCAAGCGCGGAAAGCGTAAACTCGAAGGCCATTTCAAGACGAACAATTTGATTTCCGCAGCTGTGATTCGACGGATGGCGGAAAAACGACTGCGTAAGGAGAGTCGCGGCCATTATCCCGCGCCCTTGGCAGCGCTTGAGGTTGCCTCGCTGTCGGTGCGGTCGACTACCGACGAGTCTCTCCAACGGGAGCGGGAAGCCATTCAAGAGTTGGCCAAAGGAGATCCCGCCAAGAATTTGATTCGAACCTTCCTGCTTCAGCAGCGCTCCAAGAAGGTTCGCTTCGACCGATCGATTGAGCCCAAGACGATTAGGACGAGTGCCGTCATCGGCGCTGGGATCATGGGTGCGGGAATCGCTCAATGGATCAGCTCTCGCGGGACGCCAGTGATCATGCAGGACATCGACGAAGATCGCGTGGCTGCGGGGTTAAAGACGGCTCGGAAGCTTTATGCAGGTGGCGTAAAGCGTGGTCTCTTCTCGGAACGTGAGGCCAGGCAGAAGCTCGATCTGTTGTCTCCGGCCGCTGAACCGGTGCCACTGACCCATACGGATCTGGTCATCGAGGCCGCGGTCGAAGATCTTGGCATCAAGAAGAAGATCTTTGCCGATCTTTGCGCTCGCAGTCGGCCCGATACCATTCTCGCCACCAATACCTCGGCGCTTCCCATTGGTGAACTGGCCGCCGACCCTAATGTCACCCATCCCGAGCGGATTCTGGGGCTGCACTTCTTTAACCCGGTTCATCGCATGAAACTGGTGGAAGTGGTCGTCGCGGAACAGACGGCGCCTGAGGTCGTGGAAAGCGCACTCGCGTTCGTCAAAGGCATCGGCAAGATGCCGGTGATCGTGAAGGACAGCCCCGGCTTCCTGGTGAATCGCATCCTCATGCCTTATCTCATCATGGCCGGCCGTCTTTACGGCAGAGGCGTGAGTCCCACAAAGATGGATGAGGCGCTGCTGGATTTTGGAATGCCCATGGGGCCGCTGCGCCTCCTCGATGAGGTGGGCCTGGATGTGGCACTGCATGTTGCCAAGACCATGGAAGCCGCTTTTGGCGAGCGATTGCGGACTCCGAACATCTTGAGACTTCTGGTTGAAGCTGGTCATCTGGGCCGGAAATCCGGCTCTGGATTCTTCATCTACGGAGACTCCAAGACGAGTAAGCCGGAAGTCAGCGAGTTTGCTCTGAGTCGACGTTCACTCTCGCATCGGGTTGACGTGAGTTCGGAGACCGTTCGTGACCTGTTGACGCTGGTCATGGTGGATGAAGCGGCGCGTTGTCTGGAGGAAGA
>JBHIXE010000493.1:3331-3557 GCA_041984905.1 Verrucomicrobiales bacterium
CTCTCCCAAGGATGTGGATTTTGCGATGATCATGGGCACTGGCTGGGCGCCGTTCCGTGGTGGTCCGCTCCGATATGCGGATCACTTGGGAAGCCCAGAGGCCCTGGAGCGGCTGGAACGGGCCGCCGAGGCTTGTGGTGAGACTCTGGAGCCATCCGCTCGATTGAGGGATCTCGCTGCTACCAACCAAACCTTTTATACGGATTCCGACTGAGCCTCACAGCAA
>JBHIXE010000494.1:0-3290 GCA_041984905.1 Verrucomicrobiales bacterium
AAGCAGATTCAACTCGAATACAACCGGAAACATTCAAGAAGTCCAAAATTTTGAACTCCCTGGGGCTTCAGGAATGCAACTTCAGGAAGGGTTTCGAATCCCATTTGCCACAACCCTGGATCGACCTTAACACCTCCAATGCCCTCGGATAGCCAGGCCCCGCAGCCAGGATTACAGCGGAATGTCACCCTCTTTATCCTCTTCAGATTACTCTTTAATGCGCGGTTCTACTATCCCATTTTTGCACTGCTGTTTTTCGATTTTGGATTAACGCCGGCGGACTTCTTCTTTCTCAACGGCGTCGTGTGGACCGTCGCCAGTATTCTGCTGGAAGTCCCTTCCGGCGCCTTAGCCGATCAACTGGGTCGGCGAACCCTGCTGATCGCCGCGGCGATTCTCATGCTGATGGAGATGGCGATCCTTTGCTGCATGCCTTTTGGAGGGGGTGCCGTGGTGTTCGGACTCTTCTTCTTGAACCGGATTTTATCTGGTGCAGCCGAAGCTGCCGCGAGCGGAGCCGACGAAGCGCTTGCCTATGACTCCATGGAAGAGAGCACTCGGGAGCATCAGTGGCCGAAGGTCCAGTCGCGCCTCCTCATCGTCCAATCCATCGGGATGATCATCGCTCTCAACCTGGGGGCGCTGGGTTACCGGCTGGATGGTGTGGTCCAGTGGTTGGGGCTCCATTGGGAAGTCTCCCGGGAAACCGCGTTGCGCATCCCCCTTTTCCTCTGTCTGGGCTCCGCCTTTGCCACCTTGATCGTGACCCTCATGATGAAGGAACCTCCCCAGGACAGCATTCATCACGGGCAGACCATTCGCCAGAGTTTTGCCCGCACTCTTCGCGCAGGCCAGTGGATCCTCCAGAGTCACGCCCCCTTTTTGATTCTGCTGATCTTCGTGCTCTTCGATAGCATCGTCAGACTCTATTACACCGTCAGCTCCAGCTACTATCGCATCATCGGGATCGATCCCATCTACTTCGGCCTCATCGGCACTCTCGGAAACCTCCTTGGGATCTTTGGAGCGCCGCTCATCGGCTGGTTGGTTGCGATGAAGAGCGCCCGCTTCAACTATCGGCTGAGCGCCGGGTTGATCCTGGTGGGTCTATGTGCCTTTGCCCTCCAGCTTCCAGTCTGGGGGTTCCTGGTCCTGTTTCCCCTGGGCTTCGGCATGCGCCACCTCCATGCTGCCACCTCTCACTACATCAATCGGGTGACGGACTCCGCGCACCGCGCCACGGTTTTGAGCTTCCGGGGACTGGCCATGATGATTTTTTACGGTGGGGTCAATCTCATGGTCATGGTGCAGACCAAGGCGATGATCCGCACTGAGGAGGAGATCGACAATTGGAACCAGGAACTGGGGAACGAAATCATCCGGCAGACCTCTCCCTATTGGTGGATCTGGTTTGTAATTGTCCTGACGGGACTCTTTCTCCTGCGGCGCTTCTACTACCGCAAACCGATCGACGAAATTATCCATCCTCCCAAGAAGCCAGCTTAGCGCTGCGCTTCCAGCTTGGCGGCCTTCCGAACCAACGCCACAAATTCCATTCGATCTGCTGAGGGCTTATCCCCCAAGGCGGATTCGGCAAGAGCCGCGATTCGATCGTAACTGTAGTGATCCACCGAGCCATCTCCCCTTAGCCGCATCCCAAAAGCTGCCACTGCTGCGGAGAACCGGAAGTCCTGGCTGGGATCCAGGTGGGTCTGCCCGCTGTGCAGAACGGATGACAAATCATCCTCGGCCACCTTGGACTTGATGCGAAGGATCTCTTTCGAGCGATTCTTCTCGACGCCCACTTCGCTTGCCACCGGAGTAAAGCTCGCCATCTGGTCCACCTCGATCGGCACCACTTCATAGAGTGCCACCAGGCTATGACCATCTTGAGACGTCCCAATCAAACGATAGCGGGAGACTCGATCCGGATTGAACACCGCACCCACAGCGGCGCCGGAATCAAATGGAACCCGGAAACGCACCAACAGGTGGTTCGGCGCCCAGGGACAGGCATCCGTTTCAAAATCGGTATCCACGGGCTGGGCAGAGCCCCCCTCCAAAGGGAACGCCCCAGCCAAATGATTCAACTGCACCATCTCAGGAGCTGGCAACCTACCCTCCTCCAGAGATTTCGCGATGTGGGCATAACTATCGCCCCCTGCTTCGACTGGCACGAGCGATACATCGGGCGAATTCGCATTGAGGAAATTCCCGGAAGCCGGTGCCGTAAGCCAGACAACCGAAGGTCCTGGGGATGCCACCGTAGCTGCGACGGCCGTGGCGGGATCCTCCCGATCCAGTCCCATTGGCTTGTATTCCTGTACCGGAGTTCCAACATTGACCCAGGAAGCAGGTGCCTCGACCGGGCGAACCGGCATCTGCAGTTCCTTGCTGGGTTGCTGAGGTACATCCTGCAAGATCTGGATCCGCAGTTCCGGAGTCTCGCCCAGAACGAGCAAGCGTTCCTGGGCCTGTGCGTCATCCCGGATCGCAGTGACGCTGTCACTGGTACTCCGCAGCATCATGAAGAAAGCCCCCGCGCATACGGTGAAAAGAGCCGCCACACCAGCATTCCACAACCAGTCCTGTTGCCAGATTGGAGTCGGCCTAGGGAACACAAGGGGCTTGGCCGCGGGCTGAATCAGCGCCTGCTCCTCCGCAAAACCCGCCTCCAGAACCTGCGACGTTTCCCGAATTTCTTCCAGGACACTCCGCGCTTCGGAGCTGTCGCCCATTTCGGATTCAAAGGCCACGCGCTCCTCCGCACTCATTTCGTCGAGCGCGTAAGCAGTCCAGCGTGGATCATCTCGGTGTATCTTCATTGTCGCCTCAGGCCTCGTCTTTACTCAAAGGGTTCCTTCATGAGTTCCCGCAACCGCTTCAGACCGTGGTGGAGCAGATACCCCACATTGCCCACGCTCAACTTGGTGATCTCGCTGATCTCCTTGTAGCTGAGATCTGCCTGGAACTTGAGGCGAATGACCTCCTGCTGATTCTTGGGCAGGTTCTCCAGCAGTTGGAGCGCACGCTCATGGGTGTCCTGACGTTCCACCACGGAGTCGGGACTTGCGACCGCCTCATCACTGGAGGCTTCGAGAATCTCGGTGTCGGTGACCACGACCCTCTTGGTCTTTCGCAGGATATCCAGCGATCGATTGCGGCACACGGTGAAGAGCCAGGCTTTCAGGTTCTCGGGCTCCGCGGTTTCCAGCTCCCGGTGCAGTTTCACAAAGGTGTCCTGCACCACATCTCTCGCCATCTCCGGATCGCTCAGGAGACTGTGGGCA
>JBHIXE010000494.1:3300-3535 GCA_041984905.1 Verrucomicrobiales bacterium
ATAGCCTACCAGCATCCGCTCATAGGTCGCCACCGCACTCCGGAGAATGTCTCCCCGGGAGTCCTGGCTCCCAAACGAATTTACCGGTAGCGCTCCTGCTTCCAATCTTATGGCTCGAGCTGACATGGATTTTCCGTGCATAAACGAGACGCCCGGTTCGACAATTTCTTAGCGCCTCTTTGTAGTTTACCTGGAAATCTGAAGTCAATGAACCAAATAATCCCCCGGTGACCGA
>JBHIXE010000495.1:0-3524 GCA_041984905.1 Verrucomicrobiales bacterium
ACAAACAGGATTGCGGCCACATCGTAGATAATGACACCGACCGACCCAAAGAATCGTCCGGAGTGAACATCCAGAAGAACGCGATAGGCAGGCAGCCCTTCCCCTCGATAGGCGCGATTGGCTTCTTCCAGGGCTTTTGGCGGTGCTTCCGCAGCTTCGAACCACGTGACCGGTTGTCTCCCCAGTTCCGCGATCTCAAACCAATTCTTGAGAACGAATTCCCCTTCTGTCGTCTCGACGGCCAGCCCTCCTTCTGTTTGACCGATCTTCCTGATCCGCCCTGGCGGGAGGCTGACTTCGCCCAGCTCCTCTAAAAGCCCTCCCTCTCCGTCCACCACGAGAACCTTGCCAGAGCCTGCCACCACGAATTCCTCACCGAGGATCCCCGCTCCCGCGAGTTCTTCCAAATCACCCAAGTGGGTGTCGTCAAAGAACAATTGACCGTCCCACTCAATGACCCAATGGCTCCCGGCCTGAAACGCGGTCGGCTCACCCTGCGGTGCGATTCCATACCAACGCATCAGCCAGTCGGCGGACATCATCCGGCGATCCAGCTCCAACCCCGTACTGTGGTTGAGGGCGAATCCAGTCACTGAAATCACGATCACGAAAAGCGACGAACCCAACCCCAACCACTTGTGCCAGGACAGGACCGTACGCCGGGGTGATCGCGACCGGGTCGGCTTAGTCATTGACGACCGTTTGATGGAAAAGCAGCGCCAGACGGGAGAGATTGGTCAGGGCATTCACCGATAAGGTGGCTCCCGAGATGCCATTGATATGCTTGGACAGACCTTTGCGCTGATCATTGCGCAGGGTTGCGTTTCGGAACTGCTTCGTAAACGCCGGCCGCCTCACTTCCCAGCCGTGGCTTTCCCGATAGATGAGTACTTTCACCGTATCAATCTTGCCGCCCTCAACAATGAACCCTGTCGTGATGGGCTCCGTCTTTCCAATCTCCTCCAGGATCCAGGCAGTCCGGTCTCCAGCTTGCCAATAGCGAACCCTTGAGGTGCGATAGCTCTTCCCCAGAATCTGCCTCACGGAATTCGACAGCTCGCCGGAAATCGTGAGGTTTCCAGCCTGGGGAGATGCACCCGGAAAGGCATTCGCGATGAAGGTGGAGGGTGACTCGTAGACTTCTTCCGCCCGCAACGAAGTGGTCGCGAGCCCTCCCACCAGGATGCACAGAAGGCCCACCGCGAAGGTGGACCATCCGTGTGATTGGTACAAATCAGGATCTGTCATCGGTAGGTTCGACTAGAACGCGTAGCCGACACCAAAGTTGATGGTGTCCTCTTCGGTGTCGCCAGTAATCCGGCGCCAGTCGGCCTTGAAAACGATGTTGTCAATCGGCCAGTAGTTCACACCGGCATCCACAAAGTCGTTTTCCCCACGAGCTGCATCCAATTGTCCCCAGCGGCCAAAGACGCCGAAGTCACCGATACCCGTGTAGAAGCGGTAAGAAGGCTCCAGGTAATAGCCAAACTGTTGGTCCAGCCCCAGGGAAGCAGGAGTCGGCCCTGCGATATCCCAATATCCGCCCAGCGCCCGCAGGCCCAGGGGACCACGGCGCCAGTCGACATGTGCGGTGTAGAACCAGGCATCGTTGTTCTCACCATCCGCCTGAGTGATATCGCTCTGGTACTGAATGCTGCTGGCCATGGACAATCCGGGGATGCCGTTGTAGCGGAAGCGAACGGTTCCCGCTCCCTCTTCCGCCAGGGCTTCCGCGACCTTTTGACGGCCACTGCGAACCCGGAACGCGCTTCCTCCAGTGGAGGGAACGTCCAGTGCAGAGTGCCCCGCCACATCGATCCCAAAACCGCTATCGAAGTTCTTGCTCAGCATGAGGCCCCCTTCCCACCAGGTGGTCGGGATGATCTCACTTTCCACCAGGTTGCGTTCGGTGCCGTAGAACGTGTTGGGTTCGTGGGTCTCATTGATGAGGCCAACCGGCAGGAGGTAGAGACCCGTCTTGAGCCAAAAGTCATTCCCGAGATCGAACTCAAGGTAGGCCTGCTCCAACTCCACTTCCCCAGGTGCGCCGTCGCCCGCCAGGGAGTGTTCCAGTTCCACTTCACTCACAAGACCAATACGATCTGTGAACTGGTGATTGAGAAAGAGCACCCAGCGATGGAAGTCAATTTGCTCGGTGTCACCCAGGTTCAAGTGCATTTCACCGTAACCTCCCAAGGTCGTCCGCTTCCACCATCCATCGTCATCTTGGACAATGAGCGTCTTGCCATCGGCAGTGGTAATTGAGTTGGCAGCCGCCTGAGCTTCAGTGGCGGTCACTTCTGCTGATTCCGCCTTAGTTTCGGCATTCTCGAGTCGAGCCTCGAGCACGGCGATCTGTTGTTTCATCGCCTCCAGTTGGGCAGCGAGAGCTGCAATGTCTTCCTGCGCTTGGGCAGGTCCGGTGGCGAAGACAATGGAGCCGGCAACAGCGGCCCAAAGACGACAAGAAAGGAGAGTGCGTGTGACTTTCATTCAGTTCCTAGGTTGATATCGAGACCCAATCTCATATGTGCCCTCAATATTCACTGCAAGGAATTTTTTGAGATCGCGTCTCAATCTCAACGAGATCCATCTCTCATTGCCCCACATGAACGGGAAAATTCACTCTGAATGCCCCTTTGGTTTCTCAGGAATCTCCCCCTACTTGCCCTTCCCTTTCCCACGCATGTCCCGTCCCTTTTCGGCCACTGCGGTAGGGTCGTAATTCGGGTTGGGTTCGGTTGGACGTGGCGCCCCGGTCTCCTGTTGCCACTCACGCAGTTGGGCATACATCGCTTCAGCCTTGTCCGGCAGGGACGAAGCGAGATTCATCGTCTCACCAGGATCCTCTGATAGATTGTAGAGCGCCAACGATTGGGATTCGAAGAACTCGATGAGTTTGAAATCGCCCACTCGGATTGAACTGGATGGCCCGCCACCTCCAATGTAGGACGGGAAATGCCAGAACAATGCCTCCCTCTTCAACTGGTCGTTTCGTTGCAAGATGGGTCGCAGACTCTCTCCATCCAACAAGTGGCCCTCTGGGATGGCTAGTCCTGCATAGTCCAAGATCGTCGGATAAAGGTCCATGCTGACCATGGGAACATCACTCCGCCCTTTCTGAACACCCGCTCCCCAGATAGCCGTGGGAACCCGTAGCCCCCCTTCGTAGAGCGTTCCTTTTCCACCTTGAAGCGGCCTGACATATTGCCGGGTTCCACCATTGTCGGAATGAAAAATGACCAGGGTCTTGGCGCTCAGATTCAGTTCATCCAGAGCATCTACAATTCGTCCCACGTTCTGATCCACGGCTTCGACCGTAGCCGCGTAGGCGGGATCATGGTCGCCTCTGTTCCCGAGACGAGCTTTGGCTTCATACTTAGCAAGAAGGTCAGGCTTGGGCTCAAAAGGAGCGTGCACTCCATGATAGGCCAAATAGAGAAAGAAGGGGCCATCACGGTGCTCCCTCATCCACTCGATCCCTTGTGTAGTGAACGCATCTGTGAGGTAATCGCCCTCTTCGT
>JBHIXE010000496.1:0-290 GCA_041984905.1 Verrucomicrobiales bacterium
GGGACCTGGTCTGGAAGAACATTCAGGTCTCCATCCGGGGAGTCTGAGAATCTCGCCGTCGAGCGCAGAGGCAGCTTGCAATTAAGCTGTTCTAATGAACAGTTGTGCATGGCTACTTCATTTGAGGAATTGGTCCCGCCAAAGGGCAGAGGAGTGCCGGAAAATCCACCCAATCGCTTTGAGCGTCTTCATGTTGAGGTGGAGGAGGAAACGCTTCAGGAACTGCTCGATGCAGACCCGGAGTTCAAAGTCGCTCGACCCCAGACTCTCTATTTCCGCGATGACTCCCA
>JBHIXE010000496.1:319-3502 GCA_041984905.1 Verrucomicrobiales bacterium
CTACTGTTACGCGCGCACTTATCACGAGTATCTCGGATTTAGCGCGGGACTGGACTTTGAGACCAGGATCATGGTCAAACCGAACGCTCCCGAGCTGCTCCGCAAGGAGTTGACGGCTCCCAAGTGGGAACCCCAACCGCTGGCAATGAGCGGGGCCACGGACTGCTACCAACCTGTGGAAAAGCAGCTCCAGATCACCAGGGGATGTCTGGAAGTCCTTGCTGCGGTGTTGAATCCGGTCACGGTGGTGACCAAGAACCACCTGGTGACCCGGGACCTGGATCACCTGCAGCGGCTGGCTCACTACCGGGCTAGCGCGGTGATGCTCTCGATCACCACGCTGGACTCCAAACTGGCCGCCCGGCTCGAGCCTCGGGCCTCCTCGCCATCCTTCCGGCTCCAGGCCATTCGTGAACTCAATGAGGCGGGAGTGCCCGCTGGAGTTTCCGTGGCGCCCGTTATCCCTGGGCTCAACGAACATGAGATACCGGCCATTCTTGAGGCGGCGGCCGATCATGGGGCTGCCTTTGCCGTGTATTCGATCGTTCGGTTGCCGCGCCAGATGCCGGAACTCTTTGCGGCCTGGCTCCATCGTCATTTTCCGGATCGGGCGGACCGGGTTCTCGGACGGATACGTCAGATCCGCGGAGGAGAGCTGGATGACAGCCGATTCCGCTCCCGCATGACTGGAGAGGGGAAGCTGGCCGAAGAAATTGGAACACTTTTTCGTGTATCCGCCCGCCGAATGGGCCTTTCCGACAGAAGATTGACCCTCAGCACCGACTTTTTTTGTCACGGAGGGCCAACTCAGCTACAATTATTTTGAAACCCACCCCTCTTTACAGCGCCATTTCGGAATTCGGAGAATTCGCCATCCCGGGATAGACATCTCTCCAAATTTCCGATATACAAGCCCTCCACCCAAATTTGAAAAACCCTTCCCATGCTCAAGAAAAGCAAACGTCTCTTGTTGTTTACCTCCCTTCTTCTTTCTGCGCTTGCCGTTACCGGCTGTGACAAAATTCCTGGATTGGGTGGTGGCTCCGGTGGTAGCCAAGTTCAGGTCGTCAATGGATTTGCAGTGGTGGATCTGGATCTTATCGCTTCCCGGCTGGGGCAGGACAAGGCCCTGCAGCAGGCTCTGAATCAAAGCGCCTCCAGCCTCAACGATCAACTGGCCCAGCAACGCGCCAATTTCCAACGCCGGGTTCTGCTGGAAGAGCAGAAGCTCGTCGAGCAGGAAAAGGAGACGGAACAACCTCGTTCCCTGGAACAACAGCAGCAGCTTCAGGCTCTGGTGCAGAATCTGAACGCCACCATGGCCCAGAGCCGCGCCGCCAGCCAGCAGCAGCTCAGTCAGCAACAGGTTGCCCTGATCCAGCAATTCCGCCAGAAGGTGCGTCCCATTGCGATCTCCATTGCTCGCGAGCGGGGATTCTCCATCGTGCTGACGAAGAACGAGTCCGTTCTCTTCGCTTATGACGAGGCCTTCGATATTTCCGAAGAAGTCATCAAGCGTATGGCCACTCCTCTGGTGCCCTAACCTTTCCTCCACGGCCCCCTTTCGCCTTTAGAGAAACCCAGAAACCCCTAACACACCCCATTTTTATATGAGAAAACAAACCTACCCAAACTTGTTGGCTGCTCTTGCCATTGCTCTCGTCGGAATCATGCCCGCGTGTGTTCAGGCTCAGGACGCCGAGGATACAGCTGCAGCAGCAGAAAAGACCGGTCCCTCCATCCTTAAGCCTGCGGATCTGAAGTGGAACAACAACCTCGTATGGGTCTCCTTCATCGTCGATGATGGCCGCCTTCAGTCCAACCGCGACTATTTTGGTGCGATTGAGAAGAAGGACTTTGACGGACTCGTGGGTGGAACTGCCAAAGGAATGGTCAAGGTCCAACAGGTGTTCTACTACAACGCCGCCACTCGTCAGTTCTCTCGCTTTGACGCCAGCGGAGCCGGCACCGTTTCCATCCTCAAGAAGAGCGGTTACTTCCGCCCTGATAGCATCATGCGGATGGTGGAACTGAACAAGCAGTTCGTCGAAAACCTGGCCGTGCGGAAGTTCCTCATGGTGGAAGGCGTGAACGAGTAAGTTCGTCTAACGATAATCCTGATCTTTTTTCGAAAAAAGGGCTCCACCGTGGTGGGGCCCTTTTTGGTTTTCAGGCTGAGAGCTGTTCCACGGTCAGGTCGTCCGTTCCAGCACCACGAATCCTCCAGGATTTCAGGCATAGATCAGAAGGAAGAACCGGCCGCCCACCATGGTCCAGGACGCATTGTGGACGTGCTCGATATCTGTGTTGCCCTCCTTCAGTCCCAGCTCCAGTTTCGGCCGAATGGTCGACAGCACCTCTCCATCCGGGGCCAGGATATAAACCTCACCGGGCGTCCCGCCTTCGCCTTGGAGACAACCCACTATGGCGGTGCCGTCCGGCATGTAGTCAATGTCACAGGGGCGAGCTCCCGGGGGCAGACTGGTGATCAAGGGCTGCCCTGACTCCTTCAACTCGGCACCCTGCGCCGTGAAGTATCGAATCTGGCTCGCTTCACGATCCGCGATCGCCACTCGGCTGCCAATGGGATCCCAGTCGAGGCCATGACTGGTCGTGAAGGTTTCTTTCCCGCCAAAAACGCCAGGAATATATCCAGAGAAGGGTTCCGCAGGGAAGATGTAGCGGCTTCCATAGCCATCTGCGACCAACAGCACGCCATCGATGACCAAGGTATCCGTGGGAGCGAATTTGTTGGCGGCAAACCAATCGAGGAGATCCGGTCGTTCCAACTGATGCAGGACCCGGCCTGCGGTATCCGCAAAAAGCACCTTGCCGCGTTTGTTATCGGGAATCACGAGATAGGGCGCTTCGTCGTCTCCATAGGCGAGGCTGGTATTGTGCCCATTGCCTTGCTCGAACTCAGGATCGCCCTCCAGCCGCTGACACTCTCTGAGATCGGCACTGAGCCGGATGATGCCAAAGCTGTCGAGATGGAAGTAGACCTCGCCCGTGCCTTGGCGATCCACGGCAAAGCCTCCATGCGCCCGGCGGATATGTTTCTCAGCGCCTTCAGGAAGTTGGGAAAGATCTGGGCGATATTGGAAGGTCCAGTCCCCCTGACCTGTGCGAGGTGGAGGGTCGGAGGCCTGGAGAGGTTGAAGAAAGGGCGAAAACGTAAGGGCT
>JBHIXE010000497.1:0-468 GCA_041984905.1 Verrucomicrobiales bacterium
GCCGCTGGTTTGGTCCAGAGCTCCATCTCCCAGGGCTTGTCGGAATGGCTGCGGCGACAGGTAAAGACGAGATTGTTCTCGGAATCGCAGACCAGGGTTGGATAGGTGAGCCGCTCTCCAAACTGAATCTCCGCCTCCCATTCCGTGGCGTCGTTCGGGCGCAGCGATTTGCGATAGCTCATGGGATGGTGGTGAGGGCCGTAGACGATGTGCAGATAACCTCCACGGTCGATCGTCAGTGCTGGTCCACCATGATTGTCGTGGGCGCTCCCAATGGTGACGGTGTCTCCCCAGGAGCCGGTTTCGTGGTTCAGGCTGCGAATCCGCACCTGGAATCCCTTGTCCGGTTCTGAGTCCAGCCAACTCACGTGGGTGTGTCCGTCTTGCGTAATGATTTTGTTGGTCTCCGCGTAGCCGGTGGCGCGGCCGCATCCGGAGGTGGAAAGGACAAACGGGGCTGTCGGAGAG
>JBHIXE010000497.1:478-3500 GCA_041984905.1 Verrucomicrobiales bacterium
GAAGGCGGCGCTGGTGGTCAGAAAGGTGCGGCGTTTCATCATCATGAGGTTGGCTGGGGGTTAAGGGATGAGAGCTTTCGTGACGTGATCGTGAAATGCATTCCGCGCATCCCCGGATCCTTTGACCATCACATTCTGGACCATGAACACGGCCACAATACCGTGATCCGGATCCACCCACCCATGTGTGGCATAGGCGCCTCCGTGGCCAAAAGCATGCTCCGAGTATCCCGGCACCATCTTCTTCCCTTCGTGACTGCACATCCAGCCGAGGCCATAGGTCAGGGGCTTGCCGCCGGCTGAATGGGCCGTCGTCATCTCTTTGATCGACGCTTCGGAAATGATACGGCGGCCATCGTAGGTGCCGCCATTCAGGATCATCTGGTAGAACTTCGCCATATCTGCGGCGGTGGAGAACAAACCTCCGGAAGGCTCGGTCATCCGACGCACGCCCGCATCCGAGGTGTGGAAAGGGTTGTAGCCTCGCACCAGGCTCTTGCCGTCTTCGCTGGTCTTGTAACTCTTGGCGATTCGCGACCGGAAAGTGTCGTTGGGATGAAACATGGTGTCCGTCATCTCCAGTGGATCCAGGATGCGTTCCTGCATCAATTCCTCGAAGGATTTGCCGGAGACGATCTCCGCGATTCGTCCCGACACAGTGATGCCGAATCCGTAGCGATAGGCGGAGCCGGGCTCAAACTCGAGAGGGGCTCTCACCAGTTGCTCCACGTAACTGCTGAGATACTGGGCACCATCATTGGCTTTGCGGGGCGGAAAGGCCAGGCCGGAGGTGTGAGACATGAGATCCCGCAGCGTGATGGGCCGGCTTGGAGGAGCGCCGTCCGCCATCTTGACCTTGCCGAGCGAGGGAAGCCAGGTCGAGGCAGGCTCATCCAGAGACAGCTTCCCTTCGTCCACCAGGGTCATGATGGTGGTGACACTGACGGACTTGGTCATGGAGGCTATCCAGAACAGGGCGTCCTTGGTCATGGGAACGTCCTTCTCCAGATCCGCGTATCCAGAGGCGGAGTGATGGAGGACTTCACCATCCTTCATGACCAGAGTCACCACGCCAGCCGCGTGATTCTTCGCGATTTCAGCCTCCATGGCTGCGGGAATCTGATCCAGGGATGGGGCCTTCTCCTGAGCCTGGGATAGTGGTGCAAGGTATGGAGAGAGGAGGAGGGCAACCAGGGGGAAGAACGTAGCGAAGGGATTTTGCATGGGTGAAACTATTTCAGCAGGCGCTTCCAACACCCATGAAAACCTCACCTCCTTTCATGCTGGATCAGACCACTTGCCAAAAATACTGTCCGAACTCTGCAGAGACCGGTTCCATTGCATCAGAGATTTGGCAGGAGAAAGGCGTGGGACGATCGCGTCACCTCATCTGCCGAGGCTCCCGGCGCTTCGCGCTTTCTGTGCGCTCCGTCAGCTTGAAGTCCCCGCCCTGCGATATTGGAAGGGCACGGATTTCACGATCGCGTGGATCATGGCCTGGAAGTGGTAGTCTTCTTCCTTGCTTTGCTCGAAGATTTCGTTCAGCGCCGGCTTATCGTAGTATTCCACACCGCGACCAAGGGCATAGGTCAGAAGCATTCTGGAGAGATTTCGAACAAAAGCCTCGTTCTTCTGCTCTGCCAAAATGGTCCGCAACTCGGCGATTCCATTGAAGGTTTCTCCGGTGTAGAGCGTACTGCTCGCATCGATGGGTTGCCCTTCATCCTTGTCTCGCCATACGCCCACCCCATCAAAGTTCTCCAGCGCAAACCCAATGGGGTCCATCCGCTTGTGACAGGAGGCGCAGAGGGGAGCCTGCCGGTGCAGTTCCAACTGCTGGCGCAGGGTGAGGTTCTTTTCCTTGGCCTCTTTCTTGGCCTCCTCCAAATCCGGCACATCTTCGAGCGGAGGTGGCGGAGGTGTTCCCAGCAGGTTCGCCAGAACCCAGTTCCCGCGATTCACCGGGGAGGTCCGCGTCGGGTTGGAGGTGATGGTCAAAACGCTGCCGTGAGTCAAAATCCCCCCGCGTTGCTTGCGCAGGTCACCCTCCAGGGAGATGCGTTGGAACTCGTTGCCGTTGACATTGGGGATGCCGTAGTGCTTGGCGAGAGCGCTGTTCACATAAGTGAAGTCTGCGTCCAGGAAGGTGACCACGCTCTTGTTCTCACTGAGGATCTCCCAAAAGAAACGCTCCGTCTCTTCCCGCATGAGTTTGGGGAGGTTACTGTTCCAGGTCTTGTAGGTGTTCCGGGACGGATTGACCAGATCCAGGTTCCGCAGCTCGAGCCATTGACCCGCGAAGTTCTGGGTCAGGGCGTAGGCCTTGGGATCCTTCAGCATCCGGTCGACCTGGGCATCCAGGTTCTTGCGCAGTTCTCCCTTCCCGGCGAGGTCCAGCAGCGCGTCGTCCGGAGTGGAACTCCAGAGGAAATACGAAAGCCGAGACGCCAGGGCGTATTCACTGATCTGCTCGATCTTGCCGGAGCGCTTGGCGTGATCCGGCTCGCCACGGAAGAGGAAGTTCGGAGAGGATAAGGTCGCCTGGAGGGCCAGCTTGATCCCTGCTTCGTAGGAGTCGCCCTCGGACTGGGCCATCTCCACAAACTGATACAGGCGATTCACCTCGTCTTTGCTCAGGGGGCGTCTCCAGGCTTTGCGCCCAAAGTCCGCGATAATCCGTTGCGCCTTTTCCTTGGGACTCCCACTGGAACCGCCCGCGGCAAAGATATTCTGGTGTGCTTGGGGCGGTGGGGGCGGCGGTCCATCAAGTGGCCCAATCAATTCCACCTTGTGAATCTGAACGTTCCGGTCCCGGCGACGGGGATTCTTGTTCTCCGGATCGTAGAAGTCATTGATGAAGGACATCTCCAGCCACCGATCTCCCTTCTTCGCGGTCAAGGTGTGCTCGTAATACTTGGGTTTCGACCGTTCGGCATCGATCTCGATGACGGTGCTGGCCGATTCCGCCAACTTGACCTCCAACTTGGGCAGTTCATCGCCAGCGTGATCTGCATCCAGGAGG
>JBHIXE010000498.1:0-3498 GCA_041984905.1 Verrucomicrobiales bacterium
TGCACATAGATTGGGTTAGAACTGCTGGAGAAATGACCAACAATTGCGTGGTAGGCCTCGCGCTGGGGCTCTCGAAGCTCTTGATTTCCCTCTATGTGAACATCAGCGCCACTAAAAAATTCGCTTACCTGATCATTCGTCATCCCAAGTCACCTCCCGTATTTGTACAGGCTCTAAAAACCTGTCATATGACATCACCAGGTTCTTATCATTGCTCAGCGCCCGGTACCTTAGTGCATGCTTAGGATCGATCGCAGCACGGCGCCCTATAACGGTAACTCCTTGAGCTTCTGCGTCAATCCCGATTAGCCCGAGGTGATCGCGAGCATAGCTAATATTGCTCCTAAGCCAATTCCGCCAATCTGTAATCTGTGATTGTGCTTCAACCAGCTTCGCAGATGGCCGACCAGACTTTATCAATGGGTTCTTGGTAGGGCTTTCCAATTCAACGTAGGACCAATTATAACCTCTGGAGTCCCGAAAACACAGGAGGAAATCCGGAATAAAGTCTCCACCAAGTGACGGCCTGTCAAAAAACCAGAAGCTAGAACATGGCGGAACAAGTAGCCTTAGCATTGCCGGCACCTCGGCAAGATAGTCCTGCAGAGGTCTCTCGTCTGGCGCACACTCTAGAATACGTCTGAAGTCTGTGAAGTTGACATCTGACGGGAAGCGATTTTCGACGTAGCGGTCAGGCCATGGCTCTCTGTTCATGTAAGTGAGGTCAATTGATCCCCCTTGGACGGAGGAGTATTTTAGGCTTTCCTGGTTACCTTGCAACAGCATCAACAACATAAGGGGCACCACACCGCGGATTCATTCCCCAACTACCCCGCCCGGAACACTTCCGGCACAAAGCTGAGATCGCTCGCCTCCTGCACGGCTAGGGCCGTTTGGAAGGCCATGACCTCGTGGGGGACGGGGTTCTGGTAATCGGAAAGAATCTCCGCGAGGGCATCGGCGGGCGCGAGGACTTCTCTGGTCCGCACCAAGCGATAGACCTTCACGGCGATGGCTTCGGCGGCGCCGGGGGTGAGGTGCTCAGGGATGAGCTCGCCCCAACTCTCGGCGACACCTTCGGGCAACTCGAGGCCCTGACGCTGGCACAAAGCGCGAATCAGGGCGTAGGCATCGGTGGCATCGACGCTGGGGAAAAGCGGGATCTTCACATCGATTCGGCCCGGGCGTTTCAGGTCCACCTCGATGAGGTCCGGCCGGCTGGAGGCGAGGATCCAGAGGATCTTGCCGCGATTGCGGGTATTGCTCATCTCCGCGGCCATCATGGAGTAGACGCGATTCGACACGCCGGAATCGCCGCTGTTGGCACTGCGACTGCCGAGAGCTTGGTCGGCTTCATCGATGAAGACAATGCAGCGCCCTAACGCGTGCAGCAGGGTGAAGATCTTTTCCAGGTTCCCTTCCGTGCTGCCGACCCAGCGATCCCGGAAGTTCTTGAACTTGACCACGGGAACGCCCGCCTCGCCCGCGAGACATTCCACCATGAAGGTCTTGCCGGTGCCGACGGGGCCACAAAGCAGATAGCCCATGGGCATGGCCTTGAGATCGCCCTGCGCCCAGAGCGCGATATCCTGGAGCATCCATTCCTTGATGGGCTCATTGCCATGGATGGCGTGCAGGTTCTTGTCCGGCTCCACGAACTCGATGAGCCCCTGGCAATCCTTCTCCACGAGCCGTTTCTTGAGCTCGGTGAGAGCGGCGTCATCGAGGGGTTCATTGGCGTGATGCCGCGCCTTGATGAGGGACTCGACCGAACTCAGGGTCGCGCCAGCGAGTCGCTTGGCGGGCACGATCTCCTTGCCAGCGTAGTGGCTCATCGCCTTGGGGAAGCCCTTCCCCAGCATCTGCAGCGCGAGATCGAGCTCTTCGACGGTCGGCAAGGGAATGGCGATGGAGGCGAGGCGCGGGTTGTTGGCGACGAGCGGGTGCAGCTCGTTGAGCTTTTCCGCGATGAGGAAGGTGGCGAGGTTCTGCTCCACGAAATGGGTTTCCGTGGACCAGGATCGCACGAGCGAGGCCAGGGAATGCACCTCGTAATGGCTCGATTGCTGGGGCATCACGAGCGAAGCGGTGCGGATGATGAGGGCGACGCTCAGGTTCTTGCCCACGAGACTGGCATCCACATTGTCCTCGACCTTGTCCGGCGGTTCGCCGCTGAGCCCCAGCTGGCGCAGATTGCAGCAGTAACGCAGGAAGTGATCCATGTAGGCCACGCCATCGCGAGGCGCCTTGGGGAAGGCTTTGGCGGATCGGGCCGAGGGCCAGGTATCGAGCGCGCGTTGACCGAGCTTGGTCAGGGCCTTGACCTGAAGTCCGTGCCCGAGGTCATAAGTGAAGATGACGTCGAACTTCCGCAGTTGGTGATCGACGAGGAAGTCGTAGAGGTTGCCGAGGCCATAATCCTGCTCCTCCCCTTCTTCCGCGGGCAGGACGAGCCGGTCGTCGACATTGCCATGGAGCACGAACTGATTCGCCGCACCGCTCAGGTAGAGGGAGCGAATCTGCTCAGACCATGCCGGTTCGTAGGGCACCGCCGTCTCGTGCCTCACATGGTTTTGCCACTCTCGGAATCATCCGATTCGGAGGCTTGCTCCGGCGAGGCGCTGCTGCCTTCATCCAGGACAATGCCGGATTCCGCAGCGAAATCTGCGAGGGCCAGTTCTTCCATGGCCTTCTGCTCCTGCTCGATCTCCTCCAGCGACGAGGTGTCCATGCCCTCCTTTGCGACCCGAGACCGGCCCGCGGCCTTGTCCCGCTCTTCCCGCACCATCTCGTGGAGCCGGTCGAGGGTATCGCCGGAGCCGCCGATTTCGGTGATCATGCCGGAAGCCATCTCGTTGAGCTCGGCCTGAGCTTGCTGGATGCGCATGTCATTGATGTCGCGCTTCAGGGAATCGATCTTGTCCTTGGCCGCTTTCACCGCCAATTCGCGGGCGCGAATCAGTTCCTGATAGGTCTTCTCCGCCTCTTCGAGCTGCTCGCGGTTTTCCTTGAGGTCCGCCTGCAGTTTCTTGAGGGAGAGTGCGTATTTGCCAGCGGATTCACGATTGCCAGCCTTGAGATGCGCCGAGGTCTTGGCGCGGAGTTCTTCCTCGTCCTTCTCCAGGCGTTTCACCTGGGACATGAGCCGCTCACAAAGGGCGGCGTGATTCGCGAGTCCCTCATTGAACTTGGCGATCTGCTTGCGCAGGTTTTCACGCTCCACTTCGATGAGCGCCTCCGGGTTGTCCTTCTCCAGACCCGAAATGAACAGGCCGACGAAGCCGCGAATGAGATTTCCAAGACGCTTGAGCATGATAGGCAGTTGGAGGTCGATGGTTGGTCCCCGGGTTGCCCGAAGTGCAACCCAGTCGAGTAATCATGTACCGGAAGTATCTCCGAAGCGATTATAAAGGGGGAGGAAAATTGGAAGGGCTTTCCCGTGCCGGAGCGCGAGCGGCTCGCCAATAGTGTTCGGCATGCCTAGGATGTCGCACTTGT
>JBHIXE010000499.1:0-3484 GCA_041984905.1 Verrucomicrobiales bacterium
TATGCCCACCATGCGAGTCCCCCTATTTGCTACCAGCTTCATCCTCATCACGCTGACCTGGCTGAGCGCCGCGCCTTATCCCGGCGAGAAGTCCGAGTGGAACGGCTTTGACCGCTACGACTTCCAGAGTTCGGAACGCGCCGCCATCCTCGTGGCTCCCAAGTCTGCGGCTCCAGGGAACCCCTGGATCTGGCGAGCCCGCTTCTTTGGCCACGAACCCCAGCTGGACATCGCCCTGCTGGAGCGTGGATTCCACCTCGTCTATTGCGATGTCGCCAACCTCTTCGGCGCTCCTCAGGCGGTGAAGATCTGGGACGCCTTCTACGAGGAGATGACCACCAACTACGATCTCGCCCCCAAGGTGGTCCTGGAAGGCATGAGCCGCGGCGGACTCATCATCTACAACTGGACCGCTGCCAATCCGGACAAGGTCGCCTGCATCTATGCCGATGCACCCGTGTGCGACATCCGCAGTTGGCCCGGCGGCAAGGGCGACGGTCCCGGAAGCGAGAAAGCCTGGCAGCTCTGCCTGGAAGCCTATGGCCTGACCGAAGAAGAATCGGCCACGTTCAAGGGCAATCCCATCGACAATCTGGAGCCCATCGCGAATGCTGGCATTCCCCTGCTTCATGTCGTCGGCGACGCGGATGAAGTGGTGCCGCTCGCCGAGAACACCGCCATTCTGGAGACTCGCTACAAAGACCTGGGAGGCAGCATCGAGGTCATTCACAAGCCCGGTGTCGGCCATCATCCCCATAGTCTGGAGGATCCGCAGCCCATCCTCGACTTCATCCTGAAGCACTACAAGGTAGGAAAGTAGTAGGCACAGTCCCTGTGCCGTTGCAGAGACTCCCGGTTGGAGTTCACGCTTTAGCGTGTGGGCCGGACCTGAGCGGAGGTCTCGCGCAGAGACGCGGAGGCGCAGAGTGTTGGAAGGATTTCAAATTAAGTGCAGGGACTGTTCGCGGATAGACTTCAGAGACACACTGAAGTGAAAACTCCAACCCAAGCCACTGCCCACTTCCTCTGCCAGCGAGCGAGCCGCTCGCGCTCCGACAGTCTCCGCAACGGCACAGGGACTGTGCCTACTACCATCACACGAACATCCCGGGCACCGGCTCTTCACGACGGCGAAACCAACCCGTCAGACTATGGCGTGGCCGCTTGGCGAGTCGCACCTCGTGCCAGAATTCCGCGGAGAGGAAGAGCACCAGTTTGCCGGGTTCCGGATAGACATCGATGAACTCGCCTTCAACGCCTGCTTCCCGGTTCGTGTAGAGCCGCAACGCTCCGCCATCGCTCTCCTCCCAACCCGCATCCAGATAGGTCACCGCGGACAGGATCCGGGCGCGCGTCTTCTGATGCTGATCCAGGTGAGGCTTGTAGTAGCCGCCCGGCGTGAATCGCGCGAGGTGAGCTTCCAGCTCAAACAGCCCGAGAATCAGGGACCGGTTGAGCTCGACCATGAGCCGCTGCATCCGATCCCAGTAGAGTGTCTGAGCCACAGTGAGTTGGGTCGGCTCCAGCCAATGGATGAAATCCGTGCGCACCTCCGCCACGCGTTGCTTCTCTTTCCCGCGGCCAATCGCGGCTTTCTCCAGCTCACCCTCCTGCCAAAGCGATTGTACCTCTTCGAGGAGAAGTAGGGCCACATCCGGCAAAAAGAACTGCGGCACGATCGCGAACCCCGCCGTGGCGAGGCTCTCCGTGATGGTTTCGAAAGCTACTTCGTCGACGGAAATCAGGGCCGTCTCCCGAAACTCACTCATTCAGGATATGTCAGTGCATGCGGATACGCGATGGGCGGGAATTGTCAATGGGGATTGCACCAAGCCAATAGCCAGCATTGCAAATGCCAATATCAATGGTATCCTCTATACCATGCCCGAAACCATTCCCATTGATAAAGCGGGAAGAGTGGTTCTTCCAAAAGCCATTCGGGACAAACTTCATCTGTCTGACGGGGTTCGCTTGCGAGTGGAGGTAGTGGGAGATCGAATCGAACTCACTCCTGAACCCGACGAAGTCGTTATCGTCAAGAAAGGCAAGCGGAGAGTCATTTCAGGCTGGGAGGGCTTTGATGCGGCCAAAGCAGTCAATGAGGCCCGGGAAGCACAAGTTCAACGAGACGAGTCTGCTTCGAACTCGTGATCGCCATTGACACTTCTGTGCTGATCGCAGCCATGGTGGATACAGAAGCCCACCACCAGACCTGTGTTGAATTGCTCGATTCTGAGGACGTGGGGTTTTATGCGCACGGAATCACAGAAGCTTTCAACACCCTAACTGGAGGCCGTCGCCCCTTTCGGATTCCCGCCCAAGTTGTTCACCGTCTTTTAAGCGAGGACTACCTTCCTTCTCTCGATATCTGCACACTGACTCCGGAGGAAATGCTGGACGCCGTGGCCCAATGCGAGTCGAGAGGAGTGCGTGGCGCCGCCATCTTTGACTATCTTCATCTTGCTTCAGCGGCAAAAGCTGGCGCCAAGCAGCTCTATACCTTGAACCTGACTCACTTCCGAGCCTTCTATCGCGTTGGCGATCCGGAAATCATGCTCCCCTCGCTCTAGCCACTACGGCATGTAAGTTCGGGACGGACGGAGATTACACAAGGGAAGCGCGGCGGCTGAATTGTCTTGTGCCGAAAGTTGCTCTGTCTCTAGGCTGCGAAGAGCAATACCCCCCTTCCACCTCGAAAGCTCACCAACATCACCAGACAACCAATCCTTCCAGGGTATGCCTCGGCTGGAACCAATCTTGAACCGTGCAGATATTGATCCGAACCATTCAGGGCTCCGCCGGGGTTCTGACCTATACCCTTCGGATGTTCGCCCTGTGCCACCTGATCATCGATGTGGGGCTGGGCCTCCTGCTCGCGATTGGTTGCTTCGCTATAGCCGCAGACGGTTCGATCCTTCGGGGAGTCCTGGCCGCCATCGTGGCGCTGGTCGCCACTGGATTTCTCGGTACAATTCTGGCCTTCAACGTTGCTGTGTCTCTGGGAGTTGCCCGCGCAGTTCGGGAAGCTCAGCTCGGCACGAAAGTACTTCAGGCATTGCTGGATGAGATCAATTCTGGGAGCTTGGAAAAGCTGGATGGCCTCAAGATCACTGAGTTGGAGAACAAGCTTAACTCGGCGGCAAAGGCAGTCATTGCTGACGACGACTTTCCCGTCGGACTCGCTGGCGTCTCACAGTGGCTGGCAAACCGAATCGAACGCGTCGTGATCTGGGCAACCGTTCGCGTGGTCATTTCTCAGTGCAGTTCAGGAGAGGGAGAAGATCGCGTGGTAGACTTTGGCCGACTCCAGGAACTGCTTTCGGTCCATACGATAGGATTCCGGTGGTTTTCGATAGTGGCCGTGTTCGCCTTGATTGCGCTATTAACGAAGGAGGAAACGAAATGAACGTAAATATAAAACGGTTATCACCGGACGCACAGATTCCAGCTTATGCACACGCAACGGACGCCGGCTTCGATCTAG
>JBHIXE010000500.1:0-3465 GCA_041984905.1 Verrucomicrobiales bacterium
CCGGGGATCTGGCTCTTCTCAGACTCCGCCTGGACGGTGGTGCAGAACCTGAAAGTGTCCCGGATGGTCAAGGAGATCAATCCTCAGAACATCACCATCCATGGTGGACCCAATGTGCCGAAATACTGGGATGCCTGCGACCGGTTTCTCCACGATGAGGACCATGTGGATCTCGCCGTCCGGGGAGAAGGCGAAATCACGGCGGCCGAGTTGCTCGATCATCTCACGGACGCAATCGCTTCCAATAAAGACTGGCGAGACGGCATCGAGGCTCTCGAGGGGCTCACCTACTTAGACGAACCCAAGACAGGCAAGATGGTGCGGACACCGGACCGTGCACGCCTGCAGGATCTCGACCTCCTGCCATCCCCTTTTCTCGACGGCACCTTCGACCGGTGGATTTCCCCGAATATCCGGACGGTAGTTCTCGAAACCAACCGGGGATGTCCCTATCGCTGCACTTACTGCGACTGGGGAGCGGCAACCGCCCAGAAGATCTACAAGTTCGATCTGGAGCGGGTCAAAGAAGAGATCAACTGGATGGCGCGCAACCAGATCCAATTCGTGTTTGTGGCCGATGCCAACTACGGAATCTTCGAGCGAGACCTGGAAATCGCCGAACATCTGGCGAAAACCTATCGCGACACCGGTTTCCCCGGCGAGGTCAACATGTCCTATGCCAAGAACGGCAACGACCGGATCCCGGAAATCGTGCGCATCCTCGTTGAGTCTGGCATTACGACCCAGGCCGTGATCTCCATCCAAACCACGGATGAAGCGACACTTGAGGCGGTTGGCCGAAGGAATATCAGCACGGAAAACTACCGGAAACTCGCCGATACGTTTCACTCTCTCGGTCTACCCGTCTCCACAGACCTGATGCTGGGACTCCCCGGCTGCACCCTGGAAGCGCACAAGAAAGACCTTCAGTATTTCTTTGATGAAGACATCATCTGCCGGGTCTTCCGCACCATGATCCTGCCCAATAGTCCCATGGGAGATCCGGAGTATCAAGAGAAGCACGGTATCATGGTGGACGAAGATAAATACATCGTCGCCACGACCACCTTTTCTAAGGGAGACCTGATGCGAGCCACGCTGCTATCGGAGCTATATGAACTGACGGAAAAAGCGTCCCTGCTCCGCTACATCACTCGCTATGTCCAATGGGAATACGGGCTCGGCGGCATCGAGTTTCTGGACCGTCTCTTGGAAGACATCTACCGCAATCCCAAGCACTACCCTGCCTACCTTTCTGACTTCAACCGAGGGCGTTGCCTCAATGGTGTCGCGGCAGATCCGAAACCATTTTTCAACGCCGTGTGGCACTTTGCCGGAGACGTACTACAACTCCCGATCGATGAAGACGCACGCGCGATCTGGATGCTCAATGCCGCCGTTCTTCCGGCCAGGGACCGGCAATACCCCATTAAGGTGGAAGCACTCCACGATTTTGTAACCTATTTTCAAGACGCTACCGCGCCTACCCAACACGAAACGCGACAGCTGAAACGCCTGCCTCATCCTCTTGCTTTCGAGATCCGGGATCCAGAGGGTTATGCCACCATGGACTTTGAGGACACCGTAATGGTAAACAATGCCCTGAACTACTTTGAGTTGGATTGGCCAGGCAAGAAATCGACAACCCGTGCGGCTCTCTACAAACCTGCTGGATAACCCTACCCCTTCCTTTACCTACGAACGATCATGAGTCAGCTGCGCCAGATGCAGGTCACCTTTGTCCCAGTTCAGGACCGTCTCCTGTTCCGGATCAACACGGCGACACGCCCATCCCAAGAATTTCGGTTCTGGTTCACCCGGCGATACGTGAAGCTGCTCTGGAACAGCCTCATCAAGATGTTGCAGAAGCTACAGCCCATCGAGGTGGAACCCAGCGCTCCAGCGCCTCAGGCCGCCGTCCAGCAAGCGGTCCAAGCCGTCTCGATGGCGGCGGAGCATAAGGACACGATCTCCAAGGCTGATTTTCAGACGCCTTACGAGGAGAGCCAGGTATTTCCGCTGGGAGACCAACCCATATTGGCGGTGAAGATTGCCATCAAGGATGGTCCCAATCGCCAGATCCTCTGCATTCACCCGGAAGAAGGCAACGGCCTGGAAATGGCTCTCAACAAGGAACTGCTCCACTCCCTCTGCGAATTGTTGGTAACCGGCAGCCAGAAAGCGGAGTGGAATCTGGATCTCAACTTTGGCGAGGCCAAGGAACTCATCTCCAAGCGCATGCTCAACTAACGATCCCTTATGAGCACTCCCTCACTGGTCGTTTTCGATGACTGGATCTCGGATCCCGCACTTCTGGAATCCCTGACTAGTGCGGTAGCCAGTGACTATGAAGCCAAGAAGGGCCTTCCGGAAGACGAGCGCTACAACTGGTGGAACGGCGATGGGGCATCCCTCCCCATTCATCGCTACATCCAATACACTTATGAAAAGCTCCAACCCATGTTCGGCCTGAAGTCTGCCGGCTTCGAGTGGTGGGGCAACTTCAACAGCATGGTGGGCTGGCATTTTGACAAAGACGAATACCGCTTCCAGAAAGACAAAGTCATGGTCAATCCGGAAGTTGGGACCGTGCTCTATCTCACCGGCACGGAGTGCATTGAAGGGCTTGGTGGAGCCTTTGCGATCAACTCCGACCCCTCCGAAAAAACGGCCGACCATGTCTATCCCGTCAAGAACCGGCTCGTCGCCTTTCGCGGAAATCGGCTTCACCGGATCTGCGAGTACCGGGGGCGCCGCGTCAGCCTTGCCGTCAACTTCTGGGCCCAAACGCCCTTGGCCTTTGCAAGAGCCTCAACAGCTTCCTGACCAACCTGGATTAGCAACAAAATGCCGATCGAAACCTGGTTCCCGCTAGCCGTCTACTTCGAGGATCTCCCCGGGGCCAGCAAGTACCAGGCCGAGATGGAGGCAGCCGCGCTAACCATGGAATCCGATAATCGGAGAGAAGACGTTCGCAAGGTCGCAGCCTGGACCGGCGATGTCCATGGCTCGGAACGCATCCACGACGACCCACGCTTCGAATGGATCACCGGAGAAGTGCAGCGTCATGCGGTCGTCTACCTCAGACTGCTGGGAATCGACCTGTCCAAGATCGAGGTGCACTTCCAGCGTTCCTGGCCCGTGGTCTCGCAGCCCGGCCAGATGGTCAATCCACATGCCCATCTCAATGCCAACCTGAGCGCCGTCTACTATGTCACCGTGCCAGATCCGCAACGCTGCGGTGGGCTCGTCTTCCATGATGAGCACCGGGCCAATGAACTGTCCCCCGCACTGAGCAGTCCGCAGACCAAAGGCATTGCCCATTTCAATGCGCTGAATTTCACGACGACCACCTACTCCCCCAAGGAGGGTCGGTTGCTGCTTTTCCCAGCCAAACAACGCCACTCCGTAGAACGCAATGGGGTAGAACAACCCCGCATCTCGCTGGCTTTCGACATTGCCATC
>JBHIXE010000501.1:0-3453 GCA_041984905.1 Verrucomicrobiales bacterium
CCCGCACGAACCGAACTCTCGTCAAGCAGCTACATTCTCACTTAAAAGGCTCTAGGCAGCACGCGGAAACGATGAGCGTTTCCCTCCATTCTTGGCAGTTGCGAGTCTGTGTGCCGGATAGGCTCTGCGCACGCTGAAGCGTGAACTCCAACCACGGGCTCCGCTCGCTACTATTGCTCCAATGACTCCTCCTACATCCGAAACGGCTCGCTCTCGATCACGAGCAGCACCAGGTCCCGGAAGCCCCAGCCTTGCTTCTCCAACTCGGCGACGATGGCGTCGATGTGCGGGCGATCGGCGGCGTTCATCTGGCGGCCAGTGGCGTAGGTGAGGAGCTTCTCGGTGAGGCAATGCGCGAACTGTTGCTTGCGGGAGACGAGCAGTTCCTTCAGGCCAACGACGTTCTGGAAGCTGCTGCCATCCGGCAATTCGCCAGAGGCATCCACCTCAGGCTTCCGACTGGTCTGGTAGTAGCGATCTCGCCACCCACCGACTGGATCGTAGTTCTCCAGAGCAAAGCCGAGCGGGTCGATCTTGGAATGACACTCGGCGCAGGTCTCCACGGAGCGATGCTTCTGGAGCTGCTCGCGAATCGTGGTCACGCCGCGGATGTCCGGCTCGATAGGTTCCACGTCCGGTGGCGGAGGGGAAGGAGGAGTGCCGAGCACGTTCTCCAGAATCCAGATGCCGCGAATCACGGGCGAGGTATCGATGCCATTGGCAGACGCGGTCATGACGGCGGCCTGACCGAGTAGCCCACCGCGACGGCTATTGGGCAGGGACACCTTCTGCATGGCGTGACCGCTGACGCCCTCGATCTTGTAGTGAGCTGCGAGGTTGGAGTTCAGGAAGGTGAAGTCGGACTCCAGGAAGTGGGTGATGGGCAGGTTTTCATCCAGCAAGTGACGGAAGAAGAGCCGGGATTCCGCGATCATGGCGTCTTCCAACTCGTGGGTGAAGTAGCGCGGGAAAGTGCTGTGATCCGGTGGCTGAGTGCCGATCTTGTCCAGCTGCAGCCAGCTGTTCGTGAACTCTTCCACAAATGTGTCGACGCGGTCGTCCGAAAGCATGCGTTCCGCCTGGTCGCGTAGTACGCCGGCATCCCGCAGTTGACCCTTATTGGCAATCGAGCGTAGAGGCGTATCCGGCATGTCCGACCAGAGGAAGTAGGAAAGGCGCGAGGCGAGCGCGTGGTTGGCAGCGGCACGAACGGGGCTGTCCTCGGGTTCCAGGTAGAGGAAGGAAGGAGAGCAGAGCACGGCCTGCAAGCCGGTCTGGATCGCTTCGAGTTCGGATACGCCTTGAGAGGCGCGAGACTCGATCAGCTTGAGAATGGGGTCCAGCTCTTCATCGGTCGCTGCGCGGCGGAAGGCCTTGTAGGCGAACTCGGTTACGATGGGGCGAGCATTGGCCAGGGTGATCTCGTGATCGCCGTAGAGGGCGCGATGGCTCTTCGTCGGCCAACCATCGTAGAAGGGACCTTCCAGCGCCACTTCGTAGATGCGCACGCGAGGGCCTTCAAAGGCGCGAGTCCAGGCAGACCAGCCCTCGCTGGAGTTCTTATTGGTGTAAAAGCGGCTGGAGTCGAGCTCCTTGCCGGAATCCTTCTGGGCGGTCTGCTTCACGTCCTTGATGAACTCCGGCGGCAACTTTCGGAACTCGCCATCACCAGGGCCGAGAAAACGGATGAATTCGCGGAAGTGCTCAGGGTCTTCCTGCACCGTGAAGCCGCGGAAAGGCTTCGTCCGGTTGGGGCCGTTCGGAAAACAGAACCGCGGTTGATATCCTTGATCGAGCCACACGCGAGCCTGAAAAGTCTCCGGAGCATCGTCCGGGAGATCCAGGGTGAGGAGTGGACGGTCGGAGCCGTTGGCCGCCTTGAGATCGCCATAGTCCGGATGACCTGCCACGACTCCCACGCGCAGAGGCTCGTCTTTACGGACGCCGATCCGATCTTCGTCGTACGGGTAATTCCGGTTAATCGCCTGGGCTTTGAAGGTCAGCTTGTAGAAGCCGTCATGCGGCACGCCCTGGACGAACTTGTCCAGCCAGAGGTAGCCGTCTTCATACTTGTTGTTCTTGCGGATGTGTTGGTATTTGCCGGGTTCATCCAGGCCATCGGGTCGAGCGGGGAGTCGAGAGAAGGGCGCCTTGAAAGTCCACTTCTGCGGCTTGGGCGGTTCGGGCGTTTCGCAGGTCGCCTTATCGATGAGCATGGTCGCGGCTTCCAGGTAGCTGGAGAGCAGGAAATCCGAGGTCACGAGAGCCGCGCCGATGGTGTTGAAGTGTTCCACCTCGATATCCGGCGGGAAGGATTCCGTGGGATCGGCCAGCATCTCTTCCAGGTGGAGGAGCGATCTCACGGTGCGATCGTACTGCACGCGATTGAGACGACGAATGACCGGCGAGGCCAGCTCCGCATTCAACCCATCATGAGCGGTCTTCAGTTCTCCGGTGAGCCATTCCACCAGGGAGGAGACTTCGGCTGGCTTCGGTTGAGGCGCCTTGGAAGGCGGCATCTCGCCAAGGTTCAATTGATCGAGCACTTCCTGCCAGCTCTCGATGGAGCTGAGGGTGGTGAACTCGACCTTCAATTCATCGAAACGCCGGTCGCCCTTTTGCTTCTCCGCGCCATGGCAATCCAGGCAATACTGGGAGAGGAAAGCCTGCGGATCTGGCTGGGCCGAGACCGAAGCGGAGAGCGCGCCCAGAACGAGGGCGCAGGCAGTGAGCAGAATGCGGTGCATACTCAGGCGATCTGGTTGAGGGTGCCGTTGGCTTTGTTGAAGGTGTCTTCCTCCACGCCGAAACCCTGGAGCAGGGTCGTGTAGAGATTGCAAAGCGGCACGCGTTTGGACTTCTCTTCCGGCGCCACGTAGTGCGTGCCGTGAGAGCGCAGCTTGCCGCCCGCCACGAGGATCGGCAGGTCTTTGTTGGAGTGGGAGGAGCCATTGCCCAGCCCGGAGCCAAAGAGCACGGTCGTGTTGTCCAGCAGGGGAGCGCCCTGGCTGTCCTTGAGCTGCTTGAGCTTGGTGAGGAAGCGCGCCATCTCCTGCATCTGAAAGGTCTCGATCACGGTCAGGCCGCGCTTGAGCACCTCATCCTTCCCGTGGTGGGAGAAGCCATGATAGCTGCCGCCCAGATCCAGGTCCGTGGTCCGCAAGGTGCCGGGAATTCCCAAGGCAATCACGCGGGTGGAATCCGTCTGCAAGGCCAGGGCCATCAGGTCGAAAAAGGCGGGCAAGGTTTCGGTGATCGTCTTGTCCTGAGGCATTGGGACGCCCGGATCCGGCTTGGGCTCCTGGATCCATTTCTCGGACTGCTCCAGCTTCAGTTCTACTTCGCGCACGGAGGTGAAGTATTCGTCCAGCTTCTCCCGATCCGTGGTGCCGACTCGCTTCTGCAGAAGCTTGGCGTGTTCCTGCACCGCATCCAGGACGCTGCCCTGCACGG
>JBHIXE010000502.1:0-3449 GCA_041984905.1 Verrucomicrobiales bacterium
GGCGGCGGATTTATCGCAACTCGACGATATGCCGCGGGTGCAAGTCATCGCTAGCGGTGCAGCCGCGGCGATGCAGCCACCCTCACTTTCATCACAGAGCGGGGCCCGGGCCGCGCTCTCCGAAGCTCATCCAATATTGGGAGTGGATGCGGGTCAGCCACTGGCAATAACATCGTTAACTGACAATAACGACGACGGAATCCTGGATGCCATTCGGGCCTGGTCGACCGTCATCGAGCACCATCCCAAGGCCAAGCTGTGGATTGTCGGAGATGGCAAGATGGCGGCCAGGGCCTGGCCCCCGTCGTCGTCGTGACCGGCGGCCGCCAGCCCGGCGACACCGTCAGCGAGGCCCGCGCTGCCGACGCCTACCTGCAGGAGCGCGGCGTCCCGGCGACGGCGCTGCGCCTGGAGGTCGACGGCCGCACGTCGTACGAGTCCCTGGCCGCCAGCGCCCGCTTCCTCACCCGTGAGGGGATCGAGGAGGTCATCCTCGTCTCCGATGGCTGGCACCTGGGTCGCTCCGCGGAGATCGCCCGCGACGTCGGTCGCCTGGCAGACCAGTGGACCGAGATCGAGTCGCTCGCCAAGGACCGCGACGACGAACAATCGATCCTCGACCGCAACGTTTACAGCCGTTTGGCAGAAATGCTGAACGGAAAGGAAGCGGCAGCCGGTCCCAAGGGCTTCAAGAAGGGCGCCAAGATCACGGCGGAAGCGCTTGAAGACTACCCGCGCTCGCAGTGGTGGCAGTTTGCCGTCTCCAACGAGAAGGGGCGCCCGGCACTCTATCGAGGCCGCGATGCCGAAGCCCTGGCGGCGGACATGAAGGCGGCGTTTGCGACGATAGGGATCCAGCTGAGCTTCCAGCCTTACCAGACGCCCAAAGCACCGACACCCGCCGTTACCCTGAACCAATAGCAGGCTTCTTGTGTTAGGACGGTTCGGTGCTTAACGCTTCCAACTGCTCCGCGAGTTTCTCCCACTTGCCGTTCAGCGACTCCAGCTCTTCGGCAATCTCGGAGAGTTCCCGGTTCAAGGTCATGACCGCGTTCGGATCCTTCTCATAGAGTGCGGGATCATCCATCTGCTTGGTGATGTCCGTTTGCCGGGCTTCTAGAGTGGAAACGCGGGTCTCGACTTCATCGAGCTTGGTCTGGATGGCTTTGCGCTCCTGGGAACGGGCCTGACGTTGCTGGGCTTCCAGGCGCTTTTGCTCCTTGGTCTTGCGACCGCTGCCTCCAGACGCACTCTCAGTCTTGTCCTTCTTGGGCTGCACCACGGCTTCCGGTTGGCCGGAGGTCAGGGCCGCTCTCGCGGAATCTGCCCCGGACTTCTCCAGGTAATAGTCGTAATTCCCGTGGTAATGGGTCAGCTTGCCCGCATTGATGTGGAGCACGCGCTCGGCAATCTGCCGGATGAAATAGACGTCGTGACTGATGAAAATCAGGGTGCCCTCAAACTGCTTCAGGGCATGGACCAACGCATCGATACTGGGCATGTCCAGGTGCGTGGTCGGCTCGTCCATGAGGAGCAGGTTGGGCGGATTCAGGAGAATCTTGACCAGGGCCAGGCGGCTCTTCTCTCCACCACTGAGGACGCTAACGCTCTTGTAGGCATCATTCCCCCGGAAGAGGAAACAGCCTAGGAGGGTCCGCACCTCTTTCTCAGAGGCTTTTCGTTCGGGGGTATCGAGCGCTTCCTCCAGCACGCTGCGCTTGGAGTCCAGCATCCGTGTCCGATACTGGGCGAAGTAACCCACCTCGACGTTGAGCCCGAGTTCCCGCTCGCCTTTTTGAAATTCCAGTTCTCCGGAAAGCAGTTTGAGCAGGGTGGACTTACCGGAACCGTTGGGCCCCACCAGAACGGTGCGATCGCCACGCTCGGCTTCAAAATTCATCCCCTCATAGACCTTTGTCTCGCCGTAGGCCTGGTGGATATCCTTGAGCTCGATCACCTTGCGTCCGCTCTTTTTGGTGGGCGGAATCTTGAAGGTGACGGTCGCATCTTCCTGAGCAGGGGGCTGAATCCGCTCGATCTTCTGCAATTGCTTGAGCTTGCTCTGCGCCTGAGAAGCCTTGGAGGCCTTGGCCCGGAATCGCCGGACGAAGTCTTCCAACTTCTCGATCTCCCGCTGCTGGTTCTTGTAAGCGGCCCACTGCTGCTCCTCGAGCTCCTTCTTCTTCACCAGGAAAGTCTCATAGTTGCCCTGATAGTGGTGGAGGCGGGAGCCTGTCAGGTGGATGATCGACTCACAGATCTGGTTGAGGAACTCCCGGTCGTGAGAAATGAGGAGGATGCCTCCCGGATAGCCGAGCAGGTAGTTCTGGAACCAGCGCAGGGATTCCAGGTCCAGGTGGTTGGTGGGCTCATCGAGCATGAGCAGATCCGGCTCCTGGACGAGCAAACGGGCGAGGTGGGCCCGCATGACCCAGCCGCCGCTGAGCTCCTTCAAGGGCCGGTGAAAATCGCTGTCCCGAAAGGCCAACCCCTTGAGGATCCGCTTGGCCTTGGGTTCCAGGTGATAGCCGCCCAGTTCGTCAAAGCGGGATTGCGCCTCCAGAAAGTCGTCCGTGTCCATCTTGCCGGCCGTTTCCGCCTCCGTGAGCTTGTCTCGGAGCGTGGCCAGCTCTGAGGTGATGGCCGTGGCGACCTCCAAAACCGTTTCATCTCCCACGGGGGCACTCTCCTGGGGCAGGAATCCCAGGCTGATTTGTTTATCCCGGCTGATGGTGCCTTCGTCCGGTGTGTCTTCGCCCAGAAGCAGGGAAAAGAGGGTCGACTTACCCGCCCCATTGGGGCCTACCAAACCAATGCGATCTCCGGCATTCACCTGCAGTGAGGCTTCACTGAAGAGAACGCGGCCTGCGAATCCTTTTTCGACGTTGTTGAGACTGAGCATGATGATGCTAACCTGCGCGCCATGATCGAGAGCGCGAAGCCCGCCCAACCCAAGACTGAGAATCCCTGGCTGAACCTGATTTTCAACATCGTCCTGCCAACGCTGATTCTCATGAAGCTCAGCGATGAGGCTCGGTTGGGCCCGGAAAAGGCACTGATACTGGGCTGCGCGTTGCCGATTGGCTACGGTGTCTACGATTATATCAAGAATCGTAAGATCAATTTCTTTTCTATTCTGGGTCTGATTGCGGTCTTGGTGAAGGGGGTGTTTGGGCTCTTCAAGCTGCCCCCGCTGGCCTTCGCGTGTTCGGAGGCCGCCTTACCCTTGATTTTCGGCGCCGCGATTCTCTATACCACCCGCTGGAATCCGCCTCTGGTGCAGCGCTTTCTCCTCAGCCCCCAGCTCTTCGACATCGATCGCATCAACATGCACCTGGAAGAGGAGGGCAACGAGGACAAGCTGCGTCCGCTCATGGTAACCGCCTCTTACGGTTATGCGGGGACCATGGTGTTGAGCGCCATTCTTAATTTTGGCCTCGCCATCACGG
>JBHIXE010000503.1:0-3080 GCA_041984905.1 Verrucomicrobiales bacterium
ACGGCGCTCGTCCCTGGACCATCAGTCGCGAAGATGGCTGGAGCGAACTCGAGTTCCAGATGCGCAACTGGTATCACTTTGCCTGGGTTTGCGGCGATCACATCGCTGAGCAGCACGTCCACAATATTGACATCGTGAACTGGTTCGTCAGCGGTGACAGCGTCTCTGGCGGTCACCCGGTGAGCGCTCAAGGCATGGGCAGCCGTTCCGGATGGGAAGATCCCAAGAGCGGAGAAATCTTCGACCACCACTACGTGGAATTCCGCTACGACAATGGCGTGGTCCTGAATAGCCAATGTCGCCAGATCAAGGGCGCCTGGCGCAGGGTCGCGGAAGAAATCCACGGCACGGAAGGCACCCTCTTCCTGGGCGACGGCAAGATCGTCAATCGCGAAGGCGAGACCATCTGGCAATACCGCAAGCCTCGCGACGGCGCGGAAGATCCCTATCAAGTGGAGCACAACGAGCTGGTGGCCGCGATCAAGGAGAACAAGCCGCTCAACAACGCCTACTACGGCGCCAAGAGTTCCTTCACCTCCTGCCTCGGCCGTCTCGCCACCTACACGGGTCAAGAGATCAAGTGGGACGACGCCGTGGGAAGCAACTTCCAGCTGGTTCCCGACGACCTGACCTGGGACAGCGAGCCTCCGGTCAAGCCGAAGGCCGACGGCACCTACGAAGTCGCCCTCCCCGGCACCACGCCGGTTCCCTGGGCGTAGTCGAAGGTTCCAAAACCTTTAGTGAAGAGCCAACCTGCCTTTCGGTGGGTTGGCTTTTTAATGGTTTAGGTCTGGTCCTACGCCGTCCGGCTGCGTGCTTCCCAGATCTCTTCCGCAGGCAATCCGACTGCCTGATTGGTGAGCCGAGTCCCACTGGCTCCAATCCGCTGGAGAAGGTCCAGGCGACGAGCGAGCGGAACTTCATTCCAACGAGGCTTGCGCAAGAGGGTCAGAACTGGCTTCTCTTCCTCACCCTTCCCTGACAACACCAGGATGCCCCAGGCGGGTGGCAACTCCTCGGCGTTCATGAGGCCTTCTGGCACCACGAGATACAAGAGGTTAGCGCAACGCCAGCGCACCATGCGATCGAACTTGGTCTTGCCATAGATCCGACGCTGCACTTCATCCAGGGCTTTTACGACCTTCTGATAGCCATTGTGCTTCAGGCTGCTGAGATCCACGCTTTCGTATTCCTGAAACAGGGCGTCTCCACACCGCAGGGAGGGATGATGAATCCCCAACTGCCGCTCCAGCTTGAGGCGCCGCTCGTTGAGCTCCGCCAGCAAGCCGAGGCTCGCCTCCAGCTCATGGCGGTCCTTGAGGAAGTCCGGGCGCGATTGCTTGCACTCGAACACCGCCGTGTGGCCAAGTTCCTCTCCCAATCCGGGCTGCGGTCGATAGGCCGCGACGTCGGCGCGATAGTTGGACGCAGGCACCCTCACCTCCATCCCGGCTACGGAATAGCCCTGGACCTGGGCCCAGAACAGCGCCGCTCGCTTGAGGTTGCGATGCGCTTCCGTTTCTCCCCGCGACTGCGCCATCTTCGTTGACTGCAATTACAGATACCGCTCCCGCAGATGCTCGAGCAGATACTTCGGATTGGGCATCTCACCCGTGGCCTTTTTCATGAGGTCGTTCGGCAGATAGCGCGTACCGTGACGATGCACATTCTTGCGCAGCCAATCGAGCAGCGCCGCGTAGTCCGCCTTTTCCACGCCATCCGCGACCGCCGTGTCTTTCATGGCAGCCTGATAGAGCTGAGAGGCATTGATATTGCCCAGGCTATAGGTCGGGAAATAACCGATCAGGCCAAAGCTCCAGTGCACATCCTGCAGACACCCATCGCTGTTGTTCTTCACCTTCAGGCCAAAGAGTTCCTGGAAGGTTTCGTTCCAGACGCCGGGCAGGTCCGCCACGGATAGTTCCCCACTCACGAGCGCTTTCTCGATCCGGAACCGGAGGATGATGTGCAGGTCATAGGTCACTTCGTCCGCTTCCACCCGAATGTAGCTGCGCTCCGCCCGGTTCACGGCATGGAACATCTGTTTGGGCTTGATGGAGGACAGGTTCGAAAAATGGCCCGCAGCAGCCGGCAACCACTTCTTCCAGAAGGGATGACTCCGGCCGATGTGATTCTCCCAAAGGCGGGACTGCGATTCGTGGATCCCCAGCGAAATCGCGCGAGAGATCGGCAGGAACGAGTCACCGTTGTTCTCTGGAAGCCCTTGCTCATACATCCCATGCCCTGCTTCGTGGAGCACTCCAAAGAGGGAACTGGTAAAGTCGCCCAGGTGATAGCGAGTCGTGAGCCTCACATCCTGCGGCCCGAGCGTGGTGCAGAAGGGATGGACCGCGGTGTCGATCCGGCCGGAATCAAAATCGAACCCCAGAGCTCTCGCGACCTCTCCATTGAAAGCCTTCTGCTTGGCTTCGGGATACCTGCCTTTGAGAATGTCCTCCGGCACTCGGGGTTTCCGAGTCGTGGCTTCTTCAACCAAGCTCACCAGATCGGGCTGCAACTCCGAGAAGAGCTGATCCAGCTTCTTGGTCGTGGCACCCCGCTCATATCCTTGCAGCAGCGCATCATAAGGATGGTCCTCGTAACCCCAACACTTGGCCTTCTGAAGGGTCAGATCCAGGATCTTCTGAAGATGCTCCTGAAACAGGGAGAAGTCGCCCGTCTCTCGCGCCTGGGTCCAGGCTTGCTGGGACAGCGTGCGGGTGCGGGCAAACTCCGTCACCAGGTTGCGCGGCAACTTGGTCTCCCGGTCGTAGGCATAGCGCCACTCGCGAATGTTGACGGCTTCCTTGCCGTTCTTGGGCAGGTCCGCCGCCTCGCACTCCGCAATGAGATCCCCCACGCGCTTGCTGGTCATCATGCTGTGGATCTTGCCGCTGAAATAGGCGGACTGCTGCGCCCGAAACTCATTGCCGGCTTTCGGCAGATAGGTCTCGTGGTCCCAACTCAAGAGGCTGGAGGTGTTCTCCAGCAAGTAGGATTCGGAGGCTATTTTGGCGAGCTTGTCGTACGCGGAGGGTCTATCCATGCCACCAATTAAGCATGGTAAAAGAAGGCCGTCG
>JBHIXE010000503.1:3090-3439 GCA_041984905.1 Verrucomicrobiales bacterium
AGATAATTGGAGTCCCCAATCGGCCCAATCTCTCCGTTGCAGAAGAACCCGCTCATGGGAATGCGGCCAAAGGTATCCGCGATGATCCCGGCGTCATGATTGGGAACGCCGAACATTCGTGAGCCTCGCCCGGTGCAGCTGAAGAGCAACCCGCCAAAGGGGGAGCCGCTCTCTCTCATTTTCTTCTCGCACAAGGTGCGCATGTCTTCATCTGCCGTGTCCCGATCCCGAATCTGAAACTGGATGGTCTGGCCGGTTCTTGGATAGGCGCCCACTGCCAGGATCCCGCTCTGCGGGTCCCCTCCCAGGATGTTGCGCACCAGGAAATCTCCGCGGCTGAACTCCTCCA
>JBHIXE010000504.1:0-3049 GCA_041984905.1 Verrucomicrobiales bacterium
CCGACTACCGGACCCAGATGCTGCGCTACGGTGAGTCTCTCGTGATTACCAAGTCGACCTACTACGAGCCGGACCGGGCCAGCTATGAGAAACTGACAGAACAGGCGATCTCTGGAATGGCCAAGTCTCTCGACCCATATTCGCACTACTCAACCGCAGAGTCGTTTCAGAAGGAGCAGAGCATGGAGACACTGCAGTACGTGGGTGCCGGCTTTCAATCCCGGACGTTCCGCGGGGAAAAGGTGGTCACTCGAATCTTTCCGAAGAGTCCCGCCGAGAAAGCCGGGCTGCAACCTGGTGACCGTGTCACCCAGGTGGATGGACAGGGAACGGCAGAGATGAGCGACGAGGAGTTTGTGGAATCGACTCAGGGCGTTTCCGGTACGGAACTCAGCCTGGCCCTGGTGGATCCGAATGGAGACACCCGGACCGTGAAATTGCTTCGTGCCAAGATTCGGATGAATCCAGTTCAGAACTTCTGGGTGGACCCGCAGGGCAATGGATACCTCCAACTGACCAACTTCACGCCCCAGTCCGTCCCGGAAATGAGCAAAGCCTTGAAAAAGATGAAGACCAAAGGGATGCGCCGTCTGATTCTCGATCTTCGGGATAACCCTGGTGGACAGGGTACAGCCGCAGTCGGCGTGGCTGGGTTCTTTCTGCCAGCAGGAACGCTTGTCTTTACGACCGAAAGCCCCCTTGAGGGATTGACCCGGGAATACCGAAGTGAGGCCCAGGATCCGTCGATCGAGGTGCCTATGGCAATCTTGGTGAACTCACACAGCGCCAGCGGCTCCGAGGCTTTGGCGGGAGCACTCCAGGCGCATTTGCGGGGAATCATTGTTGGCGAAACCACCTACGGAAAAGCGGTCGGCCAACATACGTTTCCCGTTTCTCATGGCGCAGGGCTGACACTGACCGTCGTGAGCCTCAAGCTTCCTGATGGAACCAGTATTCACGGAAAAGGAATCGTTCCCGACCACGTGATCACCTGCGATGCCGAAAGCCTCTCCCTCCTGCAACTGCAACGATGCATCCCCGGCATCATTGATCCCGAGGAGTTCGAGACGTTGTTTGGAACAGCACCAGTTCCAGACCCTCAACTCCAGGAGGCAATCAAACTATTGCAGGCCAAGTCGATCGATGCTGGCGATGCCACTCCTTCGCCAGAGGGATAGAGATCACTTCCCAAAGGCGACCGAGAACGGTTTCCAGGCGGGCCTGGGCTGATAGCCGCCGCCCAGTGTCGCGCTCCAGATCCGAGTCGGGAAATCCGGCGGGTCGTCCCTCACCTGATAGATGAAATCGATCTGGTATTTGGCCCCCCACCAGTCGCCCGCCTCATCCATTAGCCAAAGCCATCCGTATTTCGATTTGCCTTGGGTGAGTATGGAATCCACCCCAGACCGAGTCGGCATATCATCAGGCAAGCGCATCAGCATATATGTTCATTAGAACAGTAATGCGCAAGTCAGGATTTGCTCTCTTCGGGGAAAAATCTCCAGGCTCCCTTGGGCGACACCCATCTGTTAACCACCATCACTTAAACTTAATGTCTGCCAGCAAAGAACAAATCGTGGACCAGTTGCATCATCAACTGGACGAAGCCTCCCGCACCATCGATGAGCTCCGGTTCAAGGCCAGTCTGGCCAAGGCCGATGCCAAGACTGCCATTGAAGAGCGCATCCATCACTTGGAAGAACGCAAGACCAAGCTGAATGAGCAGCTGCACCATCTGAAGCACAGCGCGGGGGATGCCTGGGAAACACTTGCGGAGGGCTGCCACAAGTCCTGGTCAGAGTTCAAGCAAGCCGTTCAACAAGCGGTAGCGGAATTCAAGTCCTGACCCTGCACCAGCTATATCCGCTCGATTCCCACGGCGAAGGGAGGCGGCTTGCTGTAGTTGAGGGACTCTGCTCGGTAGGCCCGATACTCCTTGGGATCCAGGCTACGACAGAACTCCAACACGGCGTCCGCCTCGTTTTTCCCACCATCGTGCCCTACATAGAGCACCAAAGTCACGAGCCCACCCGGCTGGAGGAGGTTGAGCGCTAATTCGACGGCATAGATGGTCGTCTCCGGAGCGGTGATGGTGAGCTTGTCACTTCCTGGCAGATAGCCCAGGTTGAACATGACCGCCCGGATCAGGCGCCGGCAGTCATTGAGCCGGGGCAACAGCGTCTCATGGCCTGCTTCGATCAATTCTACGCGATCCAGCATCCCCACGGAGTCGAGCCGGCTCCGCGTTTCTTCGATGGCTTCCTTTTGGACATCAAAGGCATAGACCTTCCCTGCAGGGCCCACCAACTCGGCCAGGAATTCGGTGTCATTGCCATTTCCGGCCGTGGCATCCACGACCCAGTCTCCAGGATGAACCCTGGCAGAAACCCAGTCGTGGACGAGTTGGGTAGATCGGGGGAAAGGCATGGAAAAACGTGGCAGGAGACGCCAAGGTCATGATACGCCGCCCCCGGCAAAGTAGCGAGCGCGAAGTTACGCCAACGCTAGTAGCATCACTCGTCTACTGGCCCATGCCCCACACCCCCTCACCCTTGCGGCGGGCAAGCGCTTCCAACCGGCGCAGTTCCTCTTTGTATTCCCTCCAATGCTGACCATCCGGGGTCTGCTCGCCCCAGGTGTGAATCCGCACCAGACCTTTGCGAACCAGAAGTTCCGAAAGATAGATCGCTTTGCCGTCATCCGGATTCTTCACTTCGACAAAGGCATGAAATCGCTCGGAATCGTAGACTTCATCCCAGGCCGTGTAGATGGTGAAGGGGCGCTCGGCCAGCAACTCGAGCACAAACTCCCTGGCCTTTTTTCCGGCCGCCACGGTTTGTTCTACGCTGATTCCAAACTCGGCGGCCTGCTCTTCCACCCTCTCGGCCTGGCCCCGCACGTTTCGATCGTAGTATTTTTCGGGGCAATCCACGAAATAGAGCCGGAACTCGATGGGCTCATCTTCTCCCGGAAGCTTCACTCGAAAACTGTCGCCATCGTTTCCGCGGTGCTCGAACAGGGTAGCCCCCTCAAAGACATAATATCCATT
>JBHIXE010000504.1:3059-3430 GCA_041984905.1 Verrucomicrobiales bacterium
ACTTCCTGCCGAGGGCAGGCTCGTTCCCGGCGTCTTTCCAAACTCCGCCTCCATCGCATCCCCATCGGAATTGATATAGATCAGGAATCCCAGGAGCGGGACCAGCATCAATACCGCCTTCATCCAGACGGGCAGTTGGCTGTCCCGAGTGTAGCGGAATAGCCGGTGAAGAGCGGGATAGAGCGAGGAGGACATAGGGTGTGCCGGAATTCGACGTCAGGACTTGGCAAGTTCTTCGAGCAGGATGCGATTGAGCTTCACCCCTGCTTCAAAGTTCTCCACGGGAAAGTTCTCGTTTGGTGCGTGCGCCATGCAGTCCGGGAGAGCGAGGCCCAGCAGCAATGTATCCACGCCCAGAATGTCCTTGAAGC
>JBHIXE010000505.1:0-3405 GCA_041984905.1 Verrucomicrobiales bacterium
GCAGCTAAGACCCGAAAGATCCCGCTGTCTGTCTCTTTTCCGGCGAAGCCGCTTTATCCTAATCCCTAACCTCTTCCATCGGCTACAGATTTACTGAAATCGCTCTAGAGTTGCGGCCCCACTGAGCCCCGGCAGGCGTACCCTCTGGTCCAAGCGTTCACCGCTTTGAGCAGCCGCCATTGGCGGTTTGGCTGAATTGCGTCATGGGATCATCGACAGCTCAAGAGGGAAGAATTGAGCGGAAATGAGAAAAAGATTGAAAAGTTTTCTCGATATTTATGTCCAATTGTAAGACAAATGAACAAGTTGGATGCTGTAATCATTTGAAACCCCCATACCGAATCCGACAAAGGCAGACCACCTGCAATCTTCGAGAAATCTAGAGTAAGGACCAACAAGGACACCCTGAACCCCCTTCAGAATCCCGGTCGCGAAACGCCAAAATGGCAGCTCGCGACGATCCCCAGCGAACATTTCAGGTAGCTGCCGGCGCGCGGATGCGACGCAAATGCTACCCCCCCATCATTTCATTGAGAACCAGCTTACGGATTGGAATCTCCTCCAATTCCTGCCTTTCTATGGCGGTCGTCAGTCCAAGGCCCGGAAGAGCCCGCCGACTTCTCATGATGAGAAAGAGAGTTCCCGGCCCAAGGTTGGCCTGGTTCTGTCTTCCGGGGCGGCCAAGGGGTTGGCTCACATCGGCGTGATCCAGGTTCTCGAAGAGAATGGCATCAAAATCGACGCCGTCGCTGCGACCAGCATGGGTGCCTATGTGGCCGCTTGTTGGAACTCCGGGATGAACGGGGAGGAACTGGAATCCCTGGCGGCGGAGATCGGCACCTCTCATGACCGGCTCCAACTGCTCGATCCTGTTTTTCCCCCGAGAAGGGGCTTCATGCGGGGTGAGCGGATCCGTGCTCGTCTGAAACGCTCCATCGGTGATCTGCAGTTCGACGAACTGCATCGCAAGACCTATGTGATTGCCACGGAAATGGGCACCTACGAAGCCCACATTTTTGACAGGGGAAGCGTGGTCGATGCTGTCCATGCCAGCCTGGCGATCCCGGGGATCTTCACTCCGGTGAACATTGAGGGGCACGACTATGTGGATGGAGGCGTGAGCGATCCCTTGCCCGTGCAAGCGCTGTTGATGGCGGGGATGGACAAGATCATCGCCGTTTGCGTGCTCCCGACCGTGGAAGAGCTGCGGGTCTGCAAGGAGCATGAGCTGCTTCAAGCCAAGCGCGCCCGCTGGAATGGCAAGATGGGGCGCTTTCTCAACACTCACCTGAACTATTTCGCCAGAGGCAACGTCCTCGACGTCTTGCGGAACAGCGTCATGGGATCTCAGATCCGCGTGGCAGAATTCAATGCGGCGCTCGCGGATGTCTACCTGCGCCCCATTGTCTGCACCGGTAGCTGGCATGATTACCACAATTACCGCCACTACGTCGCGAAAGGTCGCGAGGTGGCGGAAGCCAACATCGAGCGCATTCGGGCCCTGGTGAGCAGCCCGGAACCGGCGCGAGTTGCCGAAGTCTCAACCCCCTGACCACCAATGAAAAAACCCATGGTACTTCATACCGACCAATCCATGCACAACAACTGGGAGTCGACCGACCCCGAAGTCATGCGGGAGTGGCAAGTCAACCGGCTTCGCCGATACCTGCGCCAGACGGTATTGCCCTTTTCGGCCTACTATGGGGAACTCGGGATCGAGCCGGATGAGATTCGGACTCTGGATGACCTCAAGCACATTCCCTTTACCTCAAAGAAAGATCTCCTGCCCACCGATGATCATCCGAACCGGCCTCGAGACTTTGTCCTGATCCCGGATCAAGAGGTCTTGAAGCGGCGTCCGGATGTGATTGCCCGGGCTATTCTCTCTGGCCGCAAGCGGCTCGAAGCGGAACTGGACCGCGAATATCGCCCCATCCTGATGACCAGCACTACGGGGCGCTCGACCGAACCGGTGCCCTTTCTCTACACGGCATATGACCTGGAGAACCTCAGGACGACTGGGCTGCGGCTCATGGAGATTTGTGATTCGAAGAAGGATTTCCGGCACCTGAATATGTTTCCATACGCGCCGCATTTGGCCTTCTGGCAAGCCCACTACGCCTGCCTTGGGATGAATGCGTTCATGCTGAGCACCGGTGGGGGTAAGGTGATGGGAACCTCTGGTAATGTGGCCATGGCCAAGAAGATCAAACCGGAGGCCGTCATCGGCATGCCCACCTTCGTCTACCACGTGCTTCAGGAGTGCGTGGCGGAAGGAGTGCGCTGGAGCAATCTCTCCCGCATCGTTCTGGGTGGCGAAAAGGTGCCGGAAGGCATGCGGCGCAAGCTGCGCTCGCTCTGTGCGGAAGTGGGCGCGACGGATGTGGAGATCATGGCGACCTATGCCTTTACCGAGGCAAAATCGGCCTGGCCGGAATGCCCGGTATCACCTGGCGAACCTTCCTCAGGGTATCACCTATATCCGGATCTTGGGATACTAGAGGTGGTCGATCCCGAGACCGGAGATCCCGTTGGGGAAGGGGAACCAGGTGAAATTGTTTACACGCCACTGGATGCCCGGGGCAGCGTGGTGCTGCGCTACCGCACCGGGGATGAGATCAGTGGGGGACTCACGTACGAGAAGTGTCCCCATTGCGGACGGGTCGTGCCCCGGCTCATCGGGCGCATCTCCCGGGTGAGTGAGTATCGTGAGCTCAAGCTGGACAAGATCAAGGGCACCCTGGTGAACTTCAACGAGTTGGAGCACGTTCTCGACGAGATTGAGGAGATCGGCGCCTGGCAGATCGAGATCCGTAAGATCAAGGACGATCCCTTGGGACCGGACGAGCTGATTGTGCACGTGCATGCCAAGGTCCCGACCCGTCGACGCAACGAACGACGGGCTCTGAGCGACGCGATCCGGCGACGGATTCAGCTCTCCGCGGAGATCGCGCCGAACCGGGTGGAGTTCCACTCCGCTTCCGAAATGCGCCGGCTCCATGGTGTCGGGAAAAACTTAAAGGAGGAAAAAGTTGTAGACCATCGTCCTCCGGCTGGTGTAGTATCTGACGAAGAGTTAGGGAGTTCAAGCCCGGTGAGGGAAACCGTCCACGCTGGATAAAGGCCAGAGAGATTCAACTCCATTGTAGCTGTGCTAGGGAAAATTCTAAGCGGCGACGGCCGCTCTAAAAACCGTCTCGAACGCGGGAAACGCCAGTTGGAGAGGCTGGGAGACAGGGTCGCGCGGATCCAGGATGCCGAGGCCCGATCGAAGGCCGTGTTTCTACGTAGGAAGATCGTACGACTCAAGTCCGACTTGGAATCCCGGGTGGATCAATTGTCGGTCGCTAAGGGGAAAAGCTTTGGGTGGCTGCGTGAGGATGTCGCCGCCTTGCTGGAACGCTT
>JBHIXE010000506.1:0-3385 GCA_041984905.1 Verrucomicrobiales bacterium
CGATGTATCCATCACTACCTGACCGGACCAGAATGAAGGAGGAACTCAACTGATTCCCCGTGGTCGACTGATTGATGATATCAATATCAATGGAACCTCCCACATTCCGGTCAAAGACCGTCCCTCCCCCGGGAGTTCTGCGGACGATGACCCCACCCCCCCCAACCTGTCCACTCACACCGCCACCCTTGATCTGTGAGTCCGTGGTCGTTCGGGAAATGAACTCGATCTTCACATTTGGAGCTGGCTGTGAAATGTGCGGCAGCATGGTCCGAATCGCCTCAACATTCTCCGGCTTGTCGATCACGAGGAGCTTTCGGGAGGTCTTGAATATGAAGTGCTTTCCTCCCTCCGACTGAGTATCGGCAACCAACTCTTCCACCATGGCGATGTCCGCATGGCCAAGCGGAAACTCCCGTTTCACCATCCCCGGAGGAATGGTGAAATCCAGTTGCTGACCGGCTTCCTGGGCGAGTCCCCCACCTGCAAAGAAGTAAGGAACGAAAAAAAGAGCGAGCACATACCTCGGATTCATAAGAACGATCCTAGCAGAAACCCTCGAATCTTGGATAGAACCTTTTAAACCCTGCAATTTCTACACAAAAGCTGCTCAAAAGCTCGTTTAAAGGAGGATGCGCGCAGAAACCACTTGCGATTGAGAATGAGTCTCAAATTATGTCTTAGGGTCCTGTGGACTCACTTTTCTAATGACCCAGGATCCTCACGAGCCCCTCGATTCCAAAGACTTAGCACAACGAGCCTGGGAGCTGCTCTCCCTTGCCGAACGGTCTATGACGACTGGGATGCCGGCCGACTTGGATGCAGGCGCCGACGCTGCGGAAAAAGCGCTGACTCTGCTGAGCCAGGCCGACACCGGCTCTTTGCCCGCTTCCACCTGGGTATCTGCCTGGCTTCTGCGAGCCAATCTGGAGCGGGAACGCGATCCCGCGGCCTCGATCCCCTTCTATGACAAGAGCCTTGAGGCGGCGACGGGCCTGGATCTCGATCAGGACAACCAGCGGAATCTCTCCGCCAATGTCTGGGTCAATCGAGGCATCGCCCTGCTCTTGGGCCAATCCCGCTCGGAACATCTCGAGGCCCTCCGCTGTTTCGATCAAGCGATCGCCCTGCGCGAACCTTTGGATCTGGACCAGAACATCGCCTATCGCTGGGGAGTGATCGCAGCCTGGATGAATCGGGCCGATGCCCTTTCCCGGTTGGGCGAACCCGATCAACTGAGGGAAGCGGTGGCGAGCTATGACAAGGCTCTGGACGAATTGCGCGAACTGCCGCTTCAAGACAATCTGAGTTTCCGCACCCGTTTCGCAGTCGCCTTCATGAATCGCGCCCTGGTCTGCCATCGCTTGGAACTGCCGGATGCCAAGGATTCTCTCCTGGAGGCCATTGCGATCCTGAGGCAATCCGAAGACCCAGAGTTTCCCGAGCATTTACGCACCCTGGCCTGTGTGCAGATGAATCTTGCCCGGCTCTTGTTGCACGAAGATTTCGAAGGGAGTCGCACCGCGGCCCAGCGCTCCCTGGAACTGATCGGTAATCAGGACAGGACGGACATTGCCATGGCGGACTTTGCGCTGCAGGCTCGCACGGTCCTGGCCCATGCCCTTGCGGAACTGCTGAATGCACATTCTTCAGCCGGCCAAAGTGGGCGCGACTTGCTCTCGGAAGCCACTGACAATGTGGAAGCAGCGCTGGACCTGGCCAGACATTGGCGCGCTCAGGGGGACTCCCGGTTCCAGCCTCTTCTCCAGGAACTGTTCCGGTTTTGCTGCCGGGTCTACCGGCTTCACCAGCCTCACTTTCTCCCCGAGTTCACCCTGGAAGTCCTCGATCCCAGTGTGGCCGACGAACCCTTCCTCGGAGATCTGCAAATGCTGGAGACTGCCGAACAGGAACTGAATATCGCCATGGCCGTTCTCCAGGAATCCTGGAAAGAGGGCCCTGGTTCCCCCCAGGACTACGATCGTTGGTCCGAACTCCGCGAAACTCTGCTGCGACTCGGGGAACTAAAGGCTTCCCCCGCGTTGAGGGCTGGGGAGTGTTAGATGGAGTTGTACCCAAAGGAAACTTCGCAACCAGTGAAAGCGAGGAAGTCCCTTCTCCACTTAAAATGTTCTGGCCAAGATCAGTAAGCAAGACCGCATAAGAAGGAACCCGAGCCTCACCGGCGTTCACGAACCGGCAAGACTCGGGCTTGCAGCTTATGCAGACTCTTGAAGAGCGTTACATCTCCGCCCACTGGCGGATGAGATTGTGATAGACGCCAGTCAGCTGGATAGAAGTCTTGTCAGCGACTTCGTTGCCGGGAAGGTCCCGCCCCAATCGCTGAATCGCCAGATCCAGATCAAAGAGCAACGAGCGTTGGGTATCATCGCGGATCATGCTTTGCAGCCAGAAGAAGGACGAGACCCGGGCCCCTTTGGTCACCGGCGTGACGTGGTGCAGGCTCGTGGAAGGATAGAGCACCATATGACCCGCTGGAAGCTTCACCTTCTGCAGGCCGTAGGTGTCCTCGATACACAACTCCCCTCCCTCATACTCATCCGGATTGGAGAAGAACAGGGTACAGGACAGGTCCGTCCGAATCCGGTGATTGGAGCCCGGAAACTGGCGAATGGCATTGTCCACATGCGTCCCAAACGCCTGACCTCCGGAATAGCGATTGAACAAGGGAGGAAAGACCGTCAACGGCAAGGCCGCCGCCATGAAGAGCGGAGTGTTGCTCAGCGCCTTGAGGATGAGTTCCCCCAGCTCCTTGGCGACAGGATCCGACTCTGACAGCTGCACATTGTCCTTGGTTCGGGCGGATTGATGACCGGCCGTTACCCGGCCATCAACCCACTCCGCGGCGTCCAATTTCTTCCGGGCCAGGGAGACTTGCTCCCCGGTCAACACATCTGGAATGCGGACTAACATCGTATTCTAAGCTTCGAGGAATTAGAAGCGAAGGGAGCCCGTCACCATCACGGAACTGCCGGCACCTGGGATGAAGTGACCTCCGCCAACCCGGTCGATGTAGTCTTCATCGAAGATATTGTAGAAGTTGAGCTGGAGATCCATGTTCTCGTTCACTTCATAACCAATCATCGCGTCGAAGAGCCAGTAGGCGTCTGCCTGACGAGTGTTCGAATCATTGCTGAACCGGCTATCCACAAACTGAGGACCACCTCCGACCCGGAATCCGGCGGGTAGATCGACAACCGTCCAAAGGCTGAGACTGTGCTGAGGCGTATTGGCGAGTTCATTGCCAATTTCGGTCAGGTCCTTTGAGGACAGGATCTCGCTGGAGAGGAAGGTATAACCGCCATAGAGGTGCCAGTAATCTGTGACACTGCCTGCCAGACCCAGCTCAAACCCATTCACCTGC
>JBHIXE010000507.1:0-3363 GCA_041984905.1 Verrucomicrobiales bacterium
GTCTCACGATACCAAGGCGGAAACCATCGCTCAGGACGGAGTGCCGGTGATGCCGGACATCGAAGGCAAGTGGGTGAAAGTGAAACTGGAGATCAAAGGCGATAAAGCCACGATTTCTGTGGGAGATGGCTACACCGCAGAACTCCAGCATGTCTCCCTGGGCCGTCCCAAAGGGGAGGTGACTTTGAGTTTCGCCTTTGGGGAACTGTCCGTGCGGCAATTCAGCGTGACCACGCCGGACGCGTGACGCAATAAAAACACAACCCCATGAAAACCTCTCGATCCTTTTGTTGGTTGAGCCTGCTGCTGGTGGCCCTCGGCCTGTCGGACGGCCATTCCCAAGACCAGAAGCCTAACTTCATCTTCATCCTGGCGGATGACCTGGGATGGCAGGACGTCGGCTATGCGGGCGCCAGGTTTTTCGAAACGCCAAACATCGATCGATTGGCGGCCTCAGGCATGGTTTTCAACGCAGCCTACTCGGGAGGACCGAACTGTGCGCCGACCCGGGCATGTCTCATGACCGGCACCTACACGCCGCGCCACCACATCTACACTCCGGGTGGGAAATCGAAGGGGAACACCGAATACATGCGGCTGCTCGTCCCCGCACGCGACCGGAAGGATAAGGCCCTGGAGAAGAAGGCGTCAGCCCAGTTTCCCATTACCAACAACCTGGATCCGGAATTCACCTGCATTCCGGAAGTGCTGAAGCCGGCGGGCTACGTCTCCGCGCGATTGGGCAAGTGGCACTTGGGCGAGGATACCCAGGGATTTGATCTGAGCTCCGCCAATGGGAAGGGCGGACCTGGCGGCAGCTTCTATGGCAATGTGGATGTCGCGGAACAGCTCACGGACCGGGCGCTCCAGTTCGTGGAGGAGAATCAGGAGCAGCCCTTCTTTCTCTACCTGACCCACTGGGATGTGCACACTCCGCACAAGGCGCGCCAAGTCGTCGTGGAGAAATACAAATCAAAGCTGGAAGCCTTGCCTGAGAAGGAGCGGCGCAACTTTAATCCGGTCTACGCCGCCATGATTGAGGCGGTCGACACCTCCGTGGGCCGGGTGCTGGATAAGGTCGACGAACTGGGCCTGAGCGAGAACACCCTCATCGTCTTCAGCAGCGACAACGGAGGTCTGCCCAATGTGTCTCAGTTGGGGCATCTGCGAGGGCAAAAAGGATCGCTCTTCGAAGCTGGCGTACGAGTGCCCACCTGCATGCGGTGGCCGGGTGTGATCGATGCCGGAAGCCAGTGTGACACCGCTATCACCAGCGTGGATTTTCTGCCGACCTTCGCCAAGTTAGCGGGCGCCAATCTCCCCCAGTCCCAACCCGTAGATGGCACGGATATCTCTCCGCTCTTGCGAGGTGAAGAACTGGGAGAACGTAGCGTCTTCTGGCATTACCCGCTCTATCTTCAAGGAGTCGGCCTCACCATCGATCTGCCAGATGGCAAGACCTATTCCTGGCGTGGCTTCCCCTCCACCAGCCTGCGTCGGGGCAAATGGAAGCTGGTCGAGTTCCACGAAGACAACACCGTGGCCCTCTATGATTTGGAAGCGGATGAAGGGGAGACCACCAATGTGGCGGATCAGTATCCCGAGATCGCGGCCAATTTGCGCAAGGAGATGGACGCCTGGCAAGCCACTACAGAGGCCCCCATTCCCACGGAGCCGAATCCGGAGTGCGTGTTGCCGGGAAAGTAGTAGGCACACTCCGTGTGCCGTATCATTGCCATTCGAAACGGCACACGGAGTGTGCCTACTACTTTGAATAACTTCCGGGCAGGAGTTGTCCTAAAGAACCCCGTCGTCTCGTAATCTCAACCCAACTTCAACCTTGTCTCACTCTGAACGACGCAATCTCAGCTATCGAAGGGCTTTCCTACGTCCCGGCATTTCTGCCCTTGGACGAAGCGGAAGCACTCCTTGCCACCATTGATCAAGGCGCCTGGACTCCCATTGGCGAGTCCGAGAACGCACGACGGGTCCAGCAGTACGGGGTCCGCTATAACCATTCCGCGGCTGCAGTGCAGCGTGACCCGGCCGATCCAATTCCGGATTGGTGCGCGGCGATTGGGGAACGCATCCTGGCTGAAGGGCATATGGACGCCGCTCCAGAACAGGTCATCATCAACGAATACTTTCCCGGTCAGGGGATTGCATCCCACGTCGATCACCCTGAGGGGTTTGGTCCCGTGGTAGTCTCAATCACCCTGGGGTCAGCCGTGACCATGGATTACACGGCCGTGAAGTCCGGGGACCGGCACGAAGTTTACCTGGAAAACGGAAGCCTGGTGGCCATGCGAGGCCCTGCGCGCTACGGTTGGAAGCACGGCATCGCCAAGCGAAACTACGACATGGTCGAGGGTAAACGGATTCCTCGCGAGCGACGGGTGTCGCTCACGTTTCGAACCCTGCAGTGAGTGTGGTAGGGAGTGAGGAAGGAGTCTAGCTGGCGTTGATGCTGGCTAGAAACACCGTGGGTTTCACGGATCTATCCTTCTTGATCTGTCCAACGGCGGCAAGCTGAGAAAGTTTCTCAAAGACCCGCATTCGGAAGTCGTCGGTCCGCGCCGATCCCTTGAATCCGTTTCTCTTCAATACCTTCCCGCCTTCTTCCACACACTCATCAAGATTCCGAGGGCCTCCCTTCTGGAGAAACTCCAGGAGGCCTTCCTTCAAGTAGTCAGGTTTTTTCGTATTCAGAAAGGAAACATAGCACAGCTTTTCATAATATCTACAGTTTAGCGGGAATTGGTGAGGCGTCGCCGCGCGGGGCCGGCTTGTGCTGGCTTTGGGATTCTCGCTGGAAGCGAAGAACTTAGGGATGGTAGGATGCTGACAACCAGCCTGAAGCAGGCAGAAACATGTGGTGGAATCGTTTAGCGCTCACCTTGGTGATGGCGAGCTTGATCCTGAATGGGATTCGGCTCATTCGGTATTGGCGGGTCTCCCATATGATCCGGGTTCAACCCGCGATCCTCGTGGTGGTGATGAGTATTCTACTGGTGGTGCTCTACACCGGGGTGCGATGGCCGCTGTGGTTCGCTGGAGCGGGGATTTTGCTGGTCCTTCTCTACCGGCTTCATCCCGTGGGGCGAATGTGGCATGAGTGCGAGGATATCGCTGCTCTCGCGGATATTCCCTACAAGGAGATGCAGGAGTTTCGCGAGAAATGCGAGGAGCAGGAAGAGATCGAGGCAGCGGAGACGGCTCGCCTGGACGCCATCGAGGAAGCGCAGGAGGCCTGGGCAAAAGCGTATCGGGTCGAACCTGTTTCCCGGCCAGTGCAGGTGATCGGATCGCTTGCATCACCTCGCTGGTTCCCAACCACAACTGGCAAGCTCCTTCAGATCGATC
>JBHIXE010000508.1:0-3345 GCA_041984905.1 Verrucomicrobiales bacterium
GGCCACTATAATAACTGCAACTCTTGACGCTTTGGCGTCGTGTTTCAAGATTTTTGCGCATTCATGAGCCGTTGAGCCCGTGGTCATAACATCATCTATCAGCAAAATTTGGGCCTTCCCGAGCTTTTCCCGCCGTCTTTTCGACCGGCAAAGTGCGAAAGCGCCGTCCAAGTTGCGCAGGCGATCGGACTTTTCCAGCTGAACTTGCGGTATTGTGTAACGAATTCGCCGAAGTCCCTCAACCCACGGGTAACCAGTGGCTTTGGAAAGCAGCATGCAAAGCTCTTCGGCCTGGTTGAAATGGCGCTGTCGCTTGCGTCGAGGATGCAGCGGCACCGGAACCAACAGCCAGTTTCCCCTCCCAAATCGACGGTCCTTCAGCGCATCGGCCAATAATTCCGCGAGAAGCGGGCTAAAATGCATTTTTCTTTCATATTTAAACCCATGAATCAGCTCCCGCACCAGTTCGTGGGAGTGATACGCCGCCCGAGCGAAGTCGAAAGCCGGAGGTCGCTCCGTGCAGACTTTGCAGCGAAACGAGGGCGCGAGCGCTCCATGAAACTTCTCGCCGCATAGCTCGCAGAACGGCGCTTTCAGGACCGCCAAACCTTCCCGGCATTCCGGACAGAGGCGGACTTGGCTCTTCTTGGGCAGCGGTTGATCGCATCCCGGGCAAAATCGCGGATAGACCAAATCCAGCGAAGCGGTTCCCACGGAGAGCGTCTCCAGAAAAGTCCGCGCCGACTGGAGAGCATCCTTCATGAAACCGAATCCTTAGAGGTGCTCCGGAAAGAGATGCGATTTCCCGGTTCAAAGCGAGACAGCCAGAACCAGGTCAACGCTCCGGTAAACCCGACCATCATCAGCGCGACCAGCCCGCTCTTCAGATCCTGACCGATCCAGGGCAGCGTCTCTTCCAGCTCCTTGGTCCGATCCGTGAGTCCGCCAAAGACCTTGATCCCAAAGACCCAACCGGCATGCAGTCCCACTGCCAGCCAGATGGATCGGGTGCGCAAAGCCGTGTAGCCGAGGATCCAACCCACCGCGACCAAGGTAATGAACTCCGCCATAAAGAAGATGGGGTTGCCGAACTTGGCGAAGATCTGTCCGACCAGCCAGAAGCCGCTGGTCCAGGTCACGGGGTCCGGCATCTGCAGGTGTTCCGGTGGCTTGAGGAAGTGCACCGCGGAAAAGAGCACGGAAATATAGATGAGCGCCTTCAGCTTGGTGGTGGTTTGCAGCGCCAGACCTAACAGACAGCCTCGGAAGAAGAACTCCTCCAGAAAGCCCACCGCCAAGGCCGAGACCAGAGAGGCCATGAGGATCTCCAAGACCGGATCGCGCTCATCCACCGGTTTGCCGCCGAAGACCTGCAGATTTACGAGGATCAGGCCCATGACGAAGAAGCCGCCTGCCGCCAGGGCGAAGCCCCCTCCGATGTGCCACCAGCGTCGAGGGTTGTAGTCGAGTTGGAGGAAATCTCTCGGTCGAACGCCGAGCCACTTGATGGTGGGCCAAAGACAGACCAGCGCACCCAACAGCATCGCCCGGTTGAAGTAGCGCCCCAGACTCGCGCGGCGCATCTCGTCGTGCAGATCGATCCCCAGGAATTTGCCCCCTTCAAAGGTGCCGGCGTTCACCAGGCTCTTGCCGATCCAGTAGAATGGAGGGGCAAGAAGGGCCCCGATAAAGATGGCGCTGAGAATGTACGCCGTGATCTTGAAGACGTTGCTCTTGAGGAGTTCAGGCATGGGGCAAATGCGTTTGCCTAACCCAAGTCGGTCATCCCCACCCCTTCCGCAAGCGGCATCCGGCTAACACGGAACCATTTGCAAGGGGGCGAGGCTTACCCGATGTAAGGGATCTATGTCCGTCATCCCCAATGTCCTGGCCGAGCGTTACGCCTCGGCGGCGATGCGCCAGATCTGGTCCCCCGAAGGCAAAGTCATCCTGGAACGCGAGTTCTGGATCGCCGTGATGAAGGCCCAGCGCGATCTGGGAATCGCCGTGCCGGCCGATGCCATCGCCTCTTATGAGAAGGTGAAGGATCAGGTGAACCTGGAATCCATCATGGAGCGGGAACGTGTGACCCGGCATGATGTGAAGGCGCGGATCGAGGAGTTCTGTGATCTGGCCGGCTGCGAGCACATCCACAAGGGCATGACGAGCCGGGACCTCACGGAGAACGTGGAGCAACTCCAGGTGTTTCGCGCGCTGCAGGAGATCGAGCGCAAGTCCGCCGCGACTCTGCTCAAGATGGCCGAGCGCGCGGAGCAATACGCGGACCTTGTGATCACGGGCCGGACTCACAACGTGGCGGCTCAGCTCACGACTTTCGGCAAGCGCATCGCGATGTTTGGCGAGGAGTTCCTCGGTTCCTTCGAGATGCTGCGCCAGGTGCTTGCGACTTATCCCGCCCGCGGACTCAAGGGCGCGGACGGCACCCAGCTCGACCTGCTCAGCCTGCTCGATGGCGACGCCGCCAAGGCTCAGGAACTGGAGCGGAAGATCGTGGCGCACCTCGGCATTCCCCAGACTTTCACCGCCGTGGGACAGGTCTATCCGCGAAGCCTGGATCATCGCGTCGTCAGTGTGCTTGTGGATCTGGCCTCCGGGCCCGGCAGCTTTGCGCGGACCCTACGCCTTATGGCTGGTCACGAGACCGCCAGCGAAGGCTTCGCGAAAGGTCAGGTCGGTTCCTCGGCCATGCCTCACAAGATGAACAGCCGTTCCTGCGAGCGGGTCAACGGCTTCCACACCATCCTCAAGGGGTATCTCACGATGACCGATGGCCTCGCCGGCGATCAATGGAACGAGGGCGATGTCTCCTGTTCCGTCGTGCGTCGCGTGGTCTTGCCGGATGCGTTCTTCGCGATGGATGGCTTGCTGGAAACCTTCCTCACCATCCTCCATCAGTTCGAGGCGTATCCCGCCGTGATTGAGCGGGAGAACCAGCATTACCTCCCCTTCCTGCTTTCGACGACCTTCCTCATGGAAGCGGTCAAAGCCGGTGTCGGTCGCGAGACCGCCCATGAAGCGATCAAGGAAAACGCGGTCGCCGCCGTACGAGCCCTTCGTGAGGGCGGCCAATCCGAGAACGACTTCCTGGATCGCTTGGAGAAGGATGCCCGGTTAGGGTTCTCCAAGGCGGACTTGGAGAAGATCGTCGCCGCCAAAGCCGAGGAGACTGGTATGGCACAGGAGCAGGTGAAAGGGTTTGTGGCGCGCGTGAAGCCCTTGGCTGAGGAGATCCCGGGAGCGAAGGAATATCAGCCGGGAAGCATCCTCTGATGCCGGAGCGCGAGCGTCCCCGCTCGCATGGCGGAGACTCTCGGTTGGAGTTCA
>JBHIXE010000509.1:0-3318 GCA_041984905.1 Verrucomicrobiales bacterium
CGCTGTGAACCTGGAACCCTTCCCTTTTGGCGGCATCAGGTCATCCGGGTCATCTGTGGTAATGCGATAGAACAATTCCGAGGCTTCGGCATCACCGGGAGTCAACGCGGCGTAGCCACCGAGGTCTTGGATCGCACCTTCGTGGGTATCGAGCCGTAGGTCCGCTTTGCGTTCTTCCTCATCCGGCCCATGACAGGCGAAACAATTGTTGGAAAGCAAGGGCCGGATCTCCTGATTGAAGTCGATCGGACGATCGGCGGCGCTCCCACTCGCGAGGAGCAGCAGCCAACTGGCAAGGAACAGAGAAACGTGGTGAGGTTTGATCATGGAGTAGAGTGAGTGTCAGGGAGTCACGGACCAGAGCCGGGTGGGTTTGCCCTGCTCGACCAGTTGTTCGATCTCCTTGGGAGTGAGGACGCGGTCCCAGGCCGCGAATTCATCGATGCGGCCCCGCAAAGCGCGAACGGGAGCATGAGGCCATTCCGGGTCCCGCAGCCAGTTGCCAATCCGGCAGACACCCGGGGTGAGCGGAACAGCGGCAATCGTCCGGGCATCGTAGACGAGGCCACCATTCTTGTAGACGCGGGCGATGCCCAGAGGACGGGAAATCTGGGCAGTGAGATGCATCCACTCACCCAGCGCGGCCGGTGGAGTCTCCAGCAGGCGTTCCTGAGTCCACTCCTTCACGCCGACCCAGGGCAGCCCCTGGCGCTTCAGTTGCCAGTGCAGGTCGCCGTCCTCCCAGCTATTGGAGTCCAGCAAGGCGTTCACCTCGTGGTCCAGCCGATCCACCTTGACCCACATTGTGAGGGTCAACTCTTCAAAGGCGCCTTCAAAGCTCAATTCCACGTAATCGGTGTCCCGATCGAAAAGCAGCGCCTCCTTCCCCGGCCAACGGCCCGTCACCCATCGCGCCCCCACAATGCGCCCCGGGGAAACCCGTGATGTCAGCTGATTCTCCAGTACTTCCGAATCGCTCCCCTTCTGAAACGGGAAGAAAGCGATCACTCCATCGGACTGTTCGATCTCCGCGGCATGCACTTTCCAGCGTTCGAATCCAATGGACCCAGGAGTCGGGAACTTCGAGAGATCAGGCGCAGGCCCTTCCGACAAGGCTTCCCCATCAAAAGCGACCGATTCACCGAAGCGAATGGACGACACCAGTTCGCCTGCTTTCGGCTGACGCACATTCACCTGCCCGTCAAAGACGTGCATCTCACTTCTACCGGAAGCCGGATCCACAGACACGCCAAACTCCGTACCAAGATCCTCGTAGTCGATCCCGGGCGAGCCCACCGTGAATCCATGGGCGGATTCTGGCACGATCGCGCGCAGCCCCCCGGACTCCAGTTGCACTCGCAGAGCGTTCTCGATTCGAAACCTTGCCGGCGCCCGCATGATCATATCCGCTCCATTGGTGAAGCGCAGATGCATGGCTCCAGATTCCAACTCGTAGACGCCCTGTCCAAAGCGCACCTCATCCGGCGCAGCTCCTTCTGCAAAGGTCGCGCCCGCTTCATCGACCAGGAGCGCCATCGTCGAGTCGCCTACGCCGGGATTTCCGCGGAAGAATCCCGCCCAGACCAGAAAGGCGGAAAGGCAGGCAGCCAGCGTGACCGCCCAGGGAAGATAGGTGTGCCAGACCTTGGCCCGAGCGCCTCGCTCCCATTGTGCCATCACATCATCTACAAAGTCCTCGCCCGTCTCCGCATCCATGAGTGAGACAAACGCGTCTTCGCCCATCAGGGCATCCCGGAGTGCAGGAATCAGCGACAGGTGAGCCACCAGTTCTTCGGCCTGTGCGTCACTCAATTCTTCAAAAGGAATTTCGTCCGCGAGACCGGCGTCGTTCTCTTCTCCATCGAGAAGACGTTCCAGCAGTTGATGAAAGTCTGGATCGGTCATGAGGATGCCTCCGCTGGGTTCGAGTTCTCCCGCAGACACTGGAAGAGCGCCACCCGGATCCTGCGCAGAGCGCTGCGCACTCCGGGACCATTCATCGATAGCTCCTCGCCAATCTTTGTGGCATCCATCTCATCGAAGTATCGCATCCGGACGATCTGGCGGCTGCGCTGCGGCAGCGCTTCCAGGCATTGCCGGAGCCGGTCGACGACCTTGGGATCATCACTCATCCAAGGTTCCGCCTCCCTTTCCTCGCACCAGTCTTCCATCCACTGGAGATAAGCCGTGGCGCGATCTTCATCCCGGGCTCGGGCCCGAAAATGCTCTCGGGCAACATTCCGGCCAATCCCTCGCAGGAAAGCGGAGAGTTGGGAAGCGGACTGCACGCGATCCAGCCGTTCGAAGGCGCGCAGAAAGGTCTCTTGAGCGAGGTCGTCCGCCGCGGAGGTATCCCCACAGATGGCCGCGAGCCAAGCCCGCAAACGCCGGTGATGCAGACGAACGATGGAAGAGAGCGCCTCCCGGTCCCCATACTTCGCCTTTAGCAGGATCTGTGCGTCAATGTCTTCCATCTTCACCCGATAATGACCAAATCACGGCGGGTGTGACGCATTTTTTGCGGAATGCCCCGATGGAAAAGCTCTGAGGCTAGTTGGCGAGCTCCTGCTTGTGATCCTGGAGCCAGGTTTGCCCCACTTTCGTCTGGAGAAAGGCGGAGTAGTAAGGCTGGGACTCGATCTCGAACTTGTAGTTGAAGCGGTGCACCAACCGGTCCATTTCCGCGGCGGCCCCCAACCAATCCTGAAGCCGAAACTGGATGTCCAGCACCTGCCAGTAGGTATCCTCAACCCAAGGCGCCCGTTCCCGGGCCTGGATGGCAAAGGTCAGCGCTTCCTCCAGCCGGTGCTCCAGGGCCAGGATGTCGGCACGGAGAGAGTCCAGATAAGGATCGCCGCCCACCGTGGCGTCGAGCCGGTCGACCGTTTCCATGGCCGCCACATAATCCTCCTTGAACAAGTGGTATTCCATCGCCATGAGCAGATAGGCGGGGTCATCGCCATACTGCACCTCAAAGTTCAGCATGCCATCGTAGTAGAGCCGCTGCAGCTGCGGGTCTTTGCCCTGCTGATTCATCAGGAAGATGATGGAGCCGAGATACTGGATCAGGACGAACTTCTCGTTCTGCACCTCGGGAGGCAGGGCCCCAAATTTCTCGATCACCGTGACGTGATCCTGCTGGGCGGCACTTTGCAGGAAACCCATCACTGAATCGAAGTGCCGCATCAAGGGACTGGGCGAACTGCTTCCCAAAGCTTCCAGTGGCATTTGGGTCATTCGCGCCAACTGAGGGAGCAAGACCCGGCGCAGGGAATCCGTCAGGAACTCCCCGCTGGAAAAGAGATAGGCATCCACCAG
>JBHIXE010000510.1:0-3309 GCA_041984905.1 Verrucomicrobiales bacterium
AAGCCTTCGGTCAGTGTGTGAAGTTTGACGTGAACAACGCCAACGCCCACAACTACATCGGCCTCATCGCCAGTGAAAAAGGTTGGGGAACCAAGGCCGAGTCGGAATTCCGCGCCGCTGTCACCCTCAACCCGGGTCATGCGGACGCGCACTTCAATCTCGCCGTCCTCTATGCCACGCGGGAAAATCCCTCCAAGGAGCTCGCCCGTGAGTTCTATCAGCGCGCCCTCGAGAATGGGGCCAAGCGGGATGAGGCAATCGAGCAAATTATCCGCGGCTGAATTCCCGGAAGCCCATCCCGGTCGCTTCCGAATCGTCCCATTGGGGCGCCAACGTGCAAACTGGATGAAAATCCATTTGATGCCTCGTTGCGGCCCCCTATTATGCCTGTCCCACATCCATTCCGCTAAATCCCCATGCTTACCCACATCCGCAAATGGCAGCGCGGCATCCTGATTGTCGTCACCATCATTATCTGTGTCGCCTTTGCCTGGCTCTTCAATAAAACCGATACTGGGACTGGTGCGGGCAACCTGGCCATGGAGATCGATGGGAAAACCTATCGCCCGCCGGAATTATCCCAGATGGCGAACATCTTCAACGTCGCCTTCTACGACCTGGGAGGATCTCAGTTTGATCCCAGCGGATTGCGCCGGTTTGCCCTCGACCTGATGGGGCCCCGCCGCAGCATCGACCGGACGCCCTTCATCATTCACCTGGTCATCCTCCGCAATGAGGCCAAGAAACTGGGCATCGAGCCGACGGAAGAAGACATCACCAAGGCTATCCAGAGCATCGGGCGGTTTGCCAATCAGACGGGTCAGTTTGATCCTACGGTCTACTACAACTACATCCGCAATGAGATGGGCCGTTATCAACTGGGCGAAACGGACCTTCGCCAACTCATTAGCGATTACCTCAAGTATCAGCAGTTGCAGCAACTGGTCGGCTCCAGCGTGCGCCCTACCGAGTGGGAAATCGATGTCGAGTATCGCCAGCGCTATGAGCAATTCACGGCCTACGAGATGTTCTTCAAAGAAGAGAATTACACCAAGGACATCGATATCACCGAAGAGGCCATCGCGACTTACTACGATGAGAACAAGGACCTCCTTATGTCCGGAGAAAAGCGGGTCGTCGAGTATGTGAAATTCCTCTACCCCACTGACGAGGAAGAAGAGGATGAGACCGCTGAAGCAGAAGAAACGGCTGCCCCGGAGGAGCCCAAGGCCGAAGACGTGAAGGAAGCCGAAGGAGAAGCTGCTACCGCTGAAGGCGAAGAACCGAAAGCCGATGCCGCTGCTCCTACCACCGACGAAACCGCGGACGAGTCCGGAGCAGAAGAGAAACCTGAAGACCCATCTACGGAGAAACCAGACGAAGCCGCTGCCGATGACAAGGCCGGCGACGCTGCCAAAGACACCGAGGACGCGAAGGAGCCCCAAGAAGAAGAGGAGCCCAGCGAGCCCAAGCTCACGCCCAATGATGTGGCGCAGCAGTTCAACGAAGTCTATGCGGAGTTCGGCACCGCCAAAGACGCTAACAAAGACCTGAAATACTCGGAGTTCGTGAAGTCCTCCGCATCTCTGAAGAAGTTGCCCACGCTCGGAATCGAGACGGAGACCTTCACCTCAGAGCCTTTTGATCTTTCGGATCCTCCCGCCGAGTTGGAGGGAGAACTCGAGCTCCTGCAGCGCGCCTTTGGCGAAGACATGATCGTCAATGACACGCTGGGTGCGGTGCAGACCGCGGAAGGAATCTATCTCTTGTGGGTGGATGAGATCATTCCTCCTCAGCAATTGACCCTGGAACAAGCCAAAGACGAGATCACCCAAACGCTTAAGGATCAGGAGATCCGCGCTCGCCTGGAGAAGGCCACCGCAGAAGCGAAATCCAAGCTCAAGGAAGCGATGGAAGCTGGGAAGAGCTTTGAGGATGCCGCTAAAGCTCAGGGTATCGATTTCCAGCAGCTCAAGCCTTTCGACCGGATGTCCCAGCCGGAAGGTTCGGACCACGCCTCTGTGGCTGGTTTCCGCGCCGTCGAACTCGGACCTGGCGAAATCAGTGATCCCCACTTCACCGTGGGCGGCGCTCTTCTCGTCTACCTGAAGGATCGCGTGCTTCCGGAGCGAGAAAGTGAGCCGGAAGACCGGGAAATGATCGCCCAGACCCTTCGCGCTCGTGGAGTCGCCAAGGCCATCCGGGCCTGGTTCATCCACCAGTATGACGAGGCGGACCCCAAACTGCCCATGTATACCAATCCGGATACCGGCACCAAGGAACCGCTCAATGTCGATCAGATATTGACCTTGAGTCGATAGGCCTTGAGCGGGAGTGTGTCTCCATGAGTAGCATGGAGGAAGAACGAGACGCGCTTTTTGATGACGCCAGCGGCGATGTCGCGGTTGGCGATCTCAAGGAAGCGATCGAGAAGTATCGGCGTTGCGTCGAACTGGATCCGAATTTCTTCGAAGGCTGGCATGCACTCGGCATGGCCCTGAAGCATGATGGACAGCTGAAGCAGGCGATCGGCGCAGCTCTGCAGGCCACCACCCTCTCTCCCAACGATCAGTTGGCCTGGACTGCCCTGTCACAAATGTACATGCAGAACGGGCAAATCCCTGAGGCAGAAGCCGCCAAGCAAAATGCCACCGTCTTGGGGCTGGGCGGCAAAGTGGTGAAAGACAGTTGACTTTCCTAACGTTATTCTAAATAACGGAAGTCAAGTGACTTTCCGTCCTCAGAATAGCGTTGGGGAGCCGGAATCCAGGCCATCTGGGAAGAAATTTGGACCCATCAGTGTAAAAAGCCCTGCAAAAAGCCCGATGAAGGTTGCCTCTCGGGCCATGAAGATTATATTTTCTTTCGAATATTATTGCTGGTTCGCTTCTTTTTTGGTGTTTTAGGGGAGTCCAGTGCCAGCTGGGCCGATCCATCCCCTCACCTAAACGATGCAAGTTGACCCTGCATTTGCTGCTTGCTTGATATGAAATCCGTCCGTCAACCCACCTCCAAACGCACCCGCGTTGAGTCCTCGCCGTCGGCTGCTCCTTTGAGAGCGGTCATCATCACCAATGATCCCGATATGGCTGAAGAAGCCGCGGAGCTTTGCCGAAAACTGCAACAGCGGAAACCCGGCGAACTTCTGGATGCGACGCCGATCGTCGACCTGGAAGAGATCATGGCTCATAACAATGGGAGTGTGGCCGTAGCGGCAACCCAGGCCTCCAAGGCGGACGTGGTGCTCTGCTTTCTGAATCCGCACGGATACTTCCCCATGTATTGGAAGCAGTGGTTCCGGAATTGGGC
>JBHIXE010000511.1:0-3299 GCA_041984905.1 Verrucomicrobiales bacterium
TTCGCCACGTCGCTGAGGGCGCAATCCGATCCAATTCAGCATTCCGGATTGGGGAATCTTCGCAAGCAGTTCGGAAATGGATATATTTAGGGGCATTTAACTCTCTTTGGGACAGGCACAAAAACGGTCTGTTCAGATGCAGTTTTGCCAACTTTGAACCGCAACAGAACGGCTTCCACCATGTTTCATCCCGGACAGAAGAATTCTTCTCTTTCGCCTAAGCCCTCGAACCTGTGAAGCAAGAAGCAACCATCATCATGCCTGCGGAAAGCCGTGGGTGGGAGATCTGGCATCGCTCCAAGCTTCGCAAGTCGATCGATATGCTGGATGAGGTGCCGAAGAATGGCAGCGAATCCATCGTGGGCTTGCCGGCGCAGGAGTGCACGACGTTGGCGCTGACGCTGCCCACTTCTGACGAGAGCCTGTTCACGGATATGATCTACGCTCAGCTCGAGCGTCGCGGGTTGGCTACCCAAAACGGGAGCACGGTCTTCGCCCATCATGTGATCGAGCGAAATCCGGGCGAGAGCCTCATCAGCGTGGATGTGTTGACGCCGGATTTCAGCGAAGATCTTTGTCTGGAAGGGGCCTCTGGATATACCGCCGCCGCGCGACTCTTCACGATCCCGGATCACAAGCTGGTCCTGATGCGCCATCATGACCGGTTGGTGCTGGTCGCGGGCAAACACGGCCGCATGACTTTTAGCCAGATTCTGACCTCCGGCACGGAGATCAACGAATCGATGGTTCAAGAGATCAACCTGAGCATTCTCTCGCTCCAGGGATCCGGTCAATTGGCAGATCGCGTCGGCCTCGAGGTCTGGTTGGACCTGACCAAAGAGGAGACGGGATTTCTCCAGAAGCGCTTCTCCTTTCCGGTGGAGGTCCGGCCACAGCCGTCTCCGAACTCCAAACTCGTGCGGGACGCGTCCAATCCCTTGTTGCCCGTTCCGGTTCAGGAAGCCGTGGCGAGACAGAAGCGGATGGAGAAGATCCGGCTTGGCGCCCTTTGCCTGGCCCTCGTCTACGTGATTGCCGCGGTGACTCTGATGATTGTGTTTCAGCACAACAAGACTCGGGCCGCGAACCTGGCGGAGGAGATTGAGGCCAACCGTCCCCAGGTCGCCTTTATTCAGGAAGCGCTGACGCGGCAGCAGGCCCTGGAACCCGCCTTTGACAAGAAGCTCTACCCCGTGCGGCAGCTCAATGAGATTGCCCGGGTCATGCCTCCCAGCGGGATCGTCGTCCACAAGTTCGCCTCTACAGGCCGGGACATTCGGATCGAAGGACTCGCCCGGGAATCCCAATTGGCCTACCAGCTTAAGGAAGACCTGGAAAAGCACCCGGATTTTCCGGGCTACACCTGGGATATGGCACCCCCTCAAGTGAACCAGAACAACACGGCGGCATTTCGCCTGGATGGGAAGTATGCGACGTCTAACTGATCGAGAAAGATGGCTCCTGGGGATCTGCCTGGCGACCCTGTTCGTCATGGTCAATCTGGTCGTGATGCAGCGGGTAATCGTCGGGCTGCGGGCGAGCAACAAGCAGATCCGGTTGCTCACTAACGAACAGACTCAGCAAGAAATTTGGCTTCGGGAGGGAGATTTTGAAGATTTAGAGAGGTGGATTGACGAAAATATGCCATTGTTAGAGTCAGCTGGTAAGAATCAGGGAGAATTACTACAAAAGGTACAGAACGAGGTGTTTGAGCGGAAACTCCGCTTGGAAAGGCAAAGCCTTCTGGAGCCGGAGAAGACTGCTTACTACAAAGAGGTGTCCATTAACGTCATCGTGAGGGGGCAGCTTGACGAAATTAACAAGTGGTTGACCTCCCTGCAGAAACCAGAGGATTTCTACGTCATCAAATCTATGGAACTGGCCCTGGATACGAACTCCAGGGAAAAGGAACCGCAGGCTCGCTGCAACCTTACGTTGGCTCAGTGGTTTAAGCCGGACAACTAGTTGATCGCCTCAAGAGAACTTTAAAGCCCACCAATACTATGAGAATCTCTAGAAGCCCATGGATCCTGGGAATCCTCTTCCTGGGAACCGCCTGGACCGTTGCGGCCAGTGAGGATCCTGCAGACTCCGTTCCCCCCTCTGCTCCCTCGACCGCCACTTCCGAATCCGCTGGAGACCCTGAAGAAGGAATCCCCGGAAGGGTGCCCGCACCCATCACGGAAGCGGACTACGCGGAACTGACCAGCAACTCGCCCTTCACGCGCGCCTTGAACTTATCCGACTCCCTCATCCTGACAGGGATCGCCCACATCGGAGACGACATCGTGGCCACCCTGGTAGACAAGGAATCCAAGGAAACCTACGTGGTTGCCGGTGACACCAATGCCCAGGGATGGCGCATGGTGGATGTGGAAGGGGATCGCAATGATCTCGGAAAAGTGACCGCCAAAATCGCGGTGGCTGGAGGAGAAGTCATCAGTGTGCGCTTTGACGAGAATCAGCTGAAACCGGGCGAATCCAAGCCTGCCCAGGCCCGGGGAGGATGGGGGCGTGGCGATGGGGATCGGGATGACGGAGACCGCCGAGGTCCTTCATCCGAAACCCGGGAGAAGATGAGCCAGCTTTCCGAAGATCAACGCCGCAAACTCTTCGAGCACATGGGCCGTTTGCGCGAGGAAAACCCAAATATGTCGCGGGATGAGATGAGAGAGCAGTTCTCTCGGGCTCTCGACCGGATGACGAGCCAAAGGCAGCGCTAAGCCGCCATTTCATTGCCACGCGTATATCATGGACCGAATTCCAGCCACAATTTGGGGAGGCCTTGTCGTAGGATTGCTAACGCTTTCCGTAAGCTGGGCCCAGAATCAACAGCCGGTAAATCCCACGCCGCCAACCGGTCGTGTGCAGGGGGGCAATGGAGATCCCATCAGCCTCCAATTTCCGCTCAACTCCGTGAATGACATCTTGCCGGTCTACGAGCGGATCACCGGGAAGATCGTCATCAAGGACAGTTCCATTTTCGAGGGACCGCAGATCAGCCTGGTGACCCCCACGGAAGTGACCGAGCAGGAGGCCGTTCAACTGATCGAGGCGGCTCTTATCATCAACGGCTACGTTCTCATCCACGAGCCGGACAACCGCACCGTCAAGATTCGCCTGTCTCGCACACCCAACCAGGCGGCGAGCAACTTCAATGAAGGGGAGCTTCTCTACACCAGTCCGGAGAGCCTTCCGCTCGGCGAAGCCTTGGTCGGGTATTTCATGCAGCTGAATAACATCAGCCCGGAAGCCGCGGCGACCATCATGAGCAATCATGTGCAGCTGAATTCCTACGG
>JBHIXE010000512.1:0-3282 GCA_041984905.1 Verrucomicrobiales bacterium
ACTGTCGCACTGTCGCACTGTCGCACTGTCGCACTGTCGCACTGTCGCACTGTTCTCACTGCCTCACGATCCCCAGCGTCGTCTGAATCCGCTCCGAGATCATCGCCGCTTGTTGCAGAGACTCCTCGAAAGTCAAGAACGTGAACGTACCGGTCCCGCCAGCGCATTCCAGGTTGTCGAAGCGGCGGAAGAAGCCGGCTAGCTTTTCGCGGTGCTCCTCAAAGCCCTTCCGATAGATCGGATACGCATGCTCGCTGCGAATGATGTTGCGGTTGCTCACCTCGTCCAGGTTACAGACACCTTCGTCTTTCAGATCCTGCAGAATGTTGTTCCAGACTTCCTCGTCGCCGCGCCAGGCCGGAGTCTCGGTCGTGGTCGTGAGTTCCGCGATCAAGAGGGTGTGGCCATCCGGCTTGATGGGAACGCCCAGGTTTTTCGGCTCACTGATGCGGTGAAACGTCCGATTGCGAAACCGGGTCGTGAACCCTTCAAAACACTTCTGGCGCCGTACGAGCATGCTATAAGCGACCAATGGTCGATAGGCCAAATGCAGGGATGAAGCGTGAGCCTGCGCCGGAGCGACCTGACCGAAACACTTCAGCAGACTTCGTACGGGAATTGTCGAGATTACTGCGTTGCAACGAACACGAGACAAGACGGGATCCTCCGGATCCGAGCTCGTATCTCGCCAGGTCACGGATTCGATCCGGTGCTTGTTCGTCTCCACGGAGACCACTTCCGCGCCACACACGATCTTGCCGCCCAGGTCCATCAAGGCTTGAGTCATGGCACGCGCCAAGGCCCCGTTCCCTTCGGTCGAATACTGAACCGTCATGCCTGCCGGCAAGGCCGTCTCATTCTTGGATACATGCTTGGAGCCCATCGCCATGAGCGGCGGAAGTTTCTCCAGCACCCAGAGCGGAGACAAATCCCGGGCCGAAGTTCCCCAGTAACGTTCAATGAAATCCTGGAAGTAGAACTCGTAGAGTTGTTTGCCGTAGAGCTGTTTCAAGAACGCTTCCGCATCCTTGGGGTCCTTCGAACTCGTCCACCCGGCGGTCAAGGATCCGACGAGACGTCCGATCTTCTGACCCAGGTTGAGCCCTCGGCGGAAATGCCCCGGATAAAAGGGATAAGGCACGTCCTGACCTCCCCACCGGATTCGGTTGTCGAGCTGCACCTCCAGGTGATCCGGTCCCAGCAGTTCCAGTACGTCGTCGTTGATGGCGGCGTCCGTGATGTGCATGGGGTTCACCCCGAAATCGACATAGTTCCCCGCAAACATCTCGTTGCGACACAGCCCACCGGGCTCGGAATACTGCTCTAACAGCGCAACCCGCTTTCCAGCACGAGCCAGTTTCAGCCCGGCATAGAGCCCCGTGATTCCGGCTCCCAGGATGACGACATCAATTTCAGCGGATTGGGTCATGAATGCAGAGCTACGCCGCCGGTAGCCTGCCGCCGCTCAGACCCACGATCAAGCCCGATTTCGGTATCTTGTAAGGATCCGATGAGGGGGCTCTCCTGAAATTCCACGCAATTCGCCGTGAGAGGTTCCCCCTGCTTGATCCACTGAGTGATGACCGGCTTCGAATCCCCATAGCCCTCTAACCGCCCCACCGGCACCCAGTCTTTCGCCTCTGGAGCCGCGCAACGCTCGATCAATCCATACACTTCCCCTCCACCAACCGGATGGCTGATGACCGTGCCAGGCTGCAAGTCCCGCTTGGCAAAGGCATAGACGTTCGAGGTTCCCGGACGAAGCTGCGCCAGAACGGGTTCTTCATAGAGCGCGGCCTTGGCGATCGCCAGTGTGCCTTCAAGGTGTTGGGTCCGCTGATGCCTTGGGAAGAGGTAGTAAGGACTCTCTCCGAGCCGGAAGCTTCGGAGAAAGGGCTCCCGCTCAAGGTCCTCGCAAAGCGTCAGGGCATAGGCGCCTTCACTCGGGTTGGCTCCAATTACGTAGTTGAGGCAGGCACTGTCTCCCAGACGGTCGCGCTCGCCCAATTGAGTCAGGTCATTTAATGCCGAGCCGCGCATCCCGAAGACTTCCGGCATCATCCCCGTAGCATTGCTCACAAGCGCCATCTCCAGGTTAAGAGCGGTTCCATCCACCTGAGCACACCAGATCACGGGATCCAGCTGGCGTCGCACCGCCTGGTAACGAACCTGGTCCGGAGTCTTCAAAGGGTCGGTGGCCTCTGGAATCAGGGCTCCGGCTTCCACGAGGTGTAGTCCGCGCAGCTCCAACTCTTCCAGAATCCCCATGAGCACCCCGTGATAGCTGCCCGCATCACTAGTGCAGACCACGCCGCGCTTGCGGGCATGGGCCTGCAGATGAGCACCGAAGGTCACGTCCAGGACGGGGTTGGACAAAACCAGATGAATCCCCTGCTCGATCGCTGTCAGTCCATGCCTGACGCCATCACTAATACAGCCGGAAGCTTCCACGATCACATCGATGCCGCCCAGCCGCCCCTGATTGTAGAGGATCCCGTCCGCATCGGTCGATAGAAGCAACTGCCCTTGCCAGTCCAGCGGTTCGCTCTGGTAGGGATTCTCGACCCACCTGCAATTCAGTCCCGTGGCCTTGGCGGTAGCGGTTAGCGCTAATTCACTGCGATCCGCCACAAATACCAGCTCCATTCCAGGTGAGTGCATCACTTGCAGCGCCACCCCTCTCCCTCGAGTGCCCGCTCCAATGACGCCAACCCGGATGGGATTGGCATCGCGCTGCCGTTGGCGAAGTTGTGTGAGCATGATGAAAAGTCAGTTCAAAGCTCTCTCATCGTTAAGCCATCTTAATTGGCAAGCAAACAAAGATGTCTGGATGGATGTAACAAGGTCGACACATTTCGCCTACCTTGCCGAACCAATCGATCGGGCAAATGGCAAGAGGCATCCCGACAACTTGCACTCCGGGCCCCTACACAGCCTCAATTCATCGGGGAAACTCAACCTGGAACATCTCTTGCGTCTAAGGGTGGCCTATGTCGACGACCTTCCAAACCCAATCAGATGCTTCACCAACCGCGGACATCCCGGAACGCTCCGCAGTGTCGCCCATGGTTCGCAACCTGGTCGCCTGGCTCGACAGCGGGATGTTCATCCAGTCGATCATGCTGCTGGCGCGTGAGCACGGCCTCGATACCTGCCCGCAGGAAGCCTGGGCCATATGGTACAAGACCATTGGCAAGTTCGTGAACATCCCCGAAGAGCAGATGCTGTTCTGCGGCCTCGGCCTCGGCTACCGCGACCCTGACGCGCCCATCAATGCCCTGC
>JBHIXE010000513.1:0-3251 GCA_041984905.1 Verrucomicrobiales bacterium
CCCTTGGGCGCACCAGTCGAGCCAGAGGTGAATTGAATCTGCGCGGCGGGGCCCCCGCCGTGATGCAACTTTCCCCGGAACAACGGCAGGTGATCGAGATGACCTACTTCAAGGGACTTTCTCAAAGCGAAGCCGCCCAGGCTCTGGGGGCGCCTCTGGGCACCGTGAAAGCCCGGGCCCGCCGTGGGTTGATCCGCCTGCGGATGATTGTTCCCCGGATGGTCTAAGCCCTGATACCGAAACCTTCGTCCGCCCAAGTGCGTAACTTGCGCGGATGAGCAATGAGGCAGAACGAGGTCCGCTACAATCCTCCTTACCCCCCGAAGACCGGTTCACCATCAGCGTAGTAGCGCGGATGACCGGTCTTTCGGTGCATAGTCTGCGCACCTGGGAAAAGCGGTATGCGGTTGTCGAACCCGCCCGCACGGAAACCGGGAGAAGACTCTACAGCCGGGAAGACATCCATCGTCTCAACTTGATCAAGGCGCTGGTAGACTGCGGACAGGCCATCAGTACTTTGGCAAGGCTCCAGACAGAACAGCTTGTGGCGAGGTTGGCGGAGGAGAAATCCCGTCGAAACGGAGAGGCAACCCTTAAGAGTTCTCGCGAGTGGCGCGCAGTTAAGAAACGCACCACCGTGGTGGGGTCCCAACTCGGTTCCCTGCTCGGTTCCGCGCAGGACTTCATGGTGGTGGATAGCTTTGCCGATCTTGCGGCCGGCACCGAAGCTCCCCAGCTGCACCAGGCCGACATTCTGGCTATCAATTGCCCCACCCTATTCGCTGAGACTGCCCGGGCGATCCTTGAGCTCGCGCAGAAGACTGGAGCTCTGCGGTGTGTGGTGATCTACGAGTTTGCCCAGAATCAGGACCTGAAAAACCTCAGCACGCATCCTTTCCTGACTCTGATTCAAGGTCCGGTGAGTGAGGAGCGTGTGCTGAATGCCTGTCGTGAAGCGGGAGCCCATCGCCTGCGACCACCTCATTGGACCGACTCCCTTGCCCAAGCGTCTGAGAATCTGGGCATCGCTCCACGCATTTTCACCGATCAGCAGCTGGCCAAGATCGCCCAGATTTCCTCGGCGGTGCAATGCGAGTGTCCGCAGCATCTCGCCTCTCTCCTCGGAAGCCTGCACGCCTTTGAGCAATACAGTCGCGAGTGTGAGAGTCGCTCCCAGGAAGACGCCGCCATCCATTCCTTCCTTTATCAGTCGGCGGCCCAGGCGCGTTCCACCATGGAATTGGCCCTCAAGCATCTCGTTGATGCTGAGGAGATTCGGGTCTAGTCCCCTGCCTCCCCCTTTCAATCCTTCCAGGTTCCGCGTATGGTGACAGGACTCACTGCACGCAGAACACCATGACATCACGCAATCACCAAGAGCAGGCTTGCCACCTGCCCGTGAAGGGATGGGCTAAGGTCCGGGAGAAGCAATGACGATTGTCGAGACAATCGAGCGCAGCCGGGAGGTGCTGGGAATGCCGGAAGGCACCATGCTCCTCACCTTCGATGACGGTCCCGTGGCAGGCGGTCAAACCGCTCGTTTACTGGACGTGCTGGCGGCGCACAATGTCCGGGCTGCCTTCTGCCTGATTGGCCAGGAAGTGGAACGTTGTCCTGAGGAATGTCGTCGCGTGGTCGGTGAAGGGCATCTTCTGGCCAACCATACTTATCGGCACCTGGCCCCCTGGATGATGGACGCCGCTCATCTGCGCCGGGAAATCGAGATGGCGGACGAAGCCTACAGCAAGGCCTTGGGCTACGACTTCAAGACCCGGTATTTCCGGCCCCCAGGTGGGATGCTTTCCGCTCGAGTCCGGAGTGTGTTGCCGCAAGTGCACAAGCGAATTTTGCCCATCAGCTTTTTTGCCTGGGATACCACTTTCAATCCCATGCTCCGGTCGATTCTCCCTCACCAGATCCTGCTTCATGCGGGGTGGAAGAATGGAGGCATCTACCTGCTCCACGAAGCCGTCTTCTCCCTGACGGGAAAATCTCGCTTTCGCGCTCCCAACCGGTCCTGGATTCCCGAAGTTGTCGATGAAATCCTGACCCGGGCCAAGTCGAAAGGGATGATCTTTCCCGAGCCCGCTGAAATCTTAGAGAATGTGGACGAAGTCATCCGGGATATGGTGATGGAGCCCATCCAAACTTAGCGCGCTGGTCTTGCAAACTGCAAGAATTGGCAGCTACTGCATTGCCTTTTGCATGGCGCCTCATATTTTTGTTGCCAACAGCCAGTTCCCACGCTCAAGACTCCCCCATGTCCAATGAACCGCGGGTCTGTGTGGTGGGCTCTCTCAACGTCGATTACTTTTCGACCGTGAGAAAGTTTCCGCGTCCCGGCGAGACGGTGAACGCCACGGCGTTGGACATCCGCTTTGGCGGAAAAGGAGCCAACCAGGCCATTGCAGCCGCACGCCAGGGAGCCGAAGTGAGTCTGATCGGTTGCGTGGGAAAGGATGAGATGGGGGCGACTTACCTGGGAAGACTCCGGGAAGAGGGCATCGATGCGGATGCCATCAAGCAGGTGGCGGCTCCTACAGGGTCTGCTTTCATCACCCTGGACGGTAGTGGAGAGAACACCATTGTGGTGGGGCGTGGCGCGAATGGAAGCCTCACCGCGGAAGACATCAGCGATCACGCAGATCTGATTGAGGCGTCCGCCGTCATCCTGTTGCAATTCGAGGTTCCCTTGGAGGCGGTCAAGCGAGCCATCGAGATCGCCCGCAGTTCAGGAGTCATCATCGTCGTCAACCCCTCTCCTTTCAGCGTGGATTTTCCCTGGGGATCGTCGCCCATCGATTACCTGATTGTGAACGAACTGGAGTTTCAGCAGTTGCTGGGAGACTTCGGTTCGATCCGGGATCGCATGAAGCAGGTGCAAGTCTCGAACCTGATCCTGACCCGTGGTGTGAAGTCCACCCAGGTCTTTGGCCGAACTCAGGATTTTGAGGTAGACACCAAGACCGTGACTCCGGTGGACACCGTAGGTGCGGGAGACACCTTTGCCGGGACCTTTGCAGCCCGGTTGGCACAGGGAGAAGAACTCCATGACGCGGTGCATCACGCCAACGTGGCCGGAGCTCTGGCCACCCTTCACGTGGGCGCCCAGGAGTCCATCCCCTCCAAAGTCAAGGTCGACGCCTCCTAGGATTCCGGTAGAAATTACTCTTAGAGCATCTTAGATGGAGGTGCGCCCAAGGAAACGTCTTCCAGTGAATACGAGGAAGTCCATTCTCCAGGCCGAAGGC
>JBHIXE010000514.1:0-3242 GCA_041984905.1 Verrucomicrobiales bacterium
ATTGGTGACTTTGCCGGGGTGGCCTTGGGTCTGGTCGTCGTTGGCGAAGGTATCCGGCTCAAGCTTTCCTTCTGGGTCATCGTCAAGATGCTCTGGAACCTGCTTCTGGATGGCACCCTGGGATCCATTCCCGTGGCGGGTGACCTCTTTGACTTCGTCTTCAAGGCGCACAAGCGGAACTACGAACTGCTGGAGAAGCACGCAGCGCGGAAGCATTCCTAGCATCTTGCTAGGAACGCTTAGACAGGGAGACAATGAGACGGGAGACAGGGAGATTTCGGGAGTCTCCGAAGCTCAGGACTTGGGCGTATCCGAGGCTGGCCCGTCTGACGCAGGCTTATCCTCCGCAGGTTTTGGCTCAGCCTTGGGCTTGGGTTCCTCCTTCGGCTTTACCTCTTCCTTGGCTTTAGGCTCGGGCTTCTTCTCAGGCTTGGGTTCCGCTTTCTTCTCCGGTTTGGGAATTGGCGGGAAATCCTTCAACACGAAGGCATTTGGATCCAGCACTGCATGCTTGATGCGTTGGCGCTTCCACGTGTAGGTGGTGTGAACCATGCCATCCGCGGTTTGAATCACTGCCGGATAGGAGAATTCAGACTTGGCTTCCTGTTCCAGGACCACGGCTGACTTCCAATCCAGTCCGTCATAGCTGACGGCGACGTTCAACTGACTCCGGCCCCGCCACTCTCCGGCATCGCGAAGGGTGTGGTTGTAGACGAGGACATGGCGTCCATCGCGAAGCGTCACCGCGTCAAATCCGGCATTCGGATTCGGGAGGTTGATGGCTTCCAGCTTGCTCCAGTGCAGACCGTTGTCGGATGAGAAACTGCTGACCACGCGTCCTTCCCGAGTTCGGCACAGGATCTGCAACTTTCCACCTGGGTGCTGCAGCAGCGTCGGTTGGATCGCGTTGAACTGGCTGGCGTCATTGATGGGCCCGACCCGTTTCCAGGTCTTGCCGAAGTCATCGGTCAGCTCGAAGTGCACGCGCCAGCCATCGTATTCCGTGCTGGAGGGACAGATCAACGTTCCATTGCTGAGCAGGACTGGCTTGTTCTTCACAGGGCCATCGATTCCTTCCGGCAGACGGGTCCGGTCGCGGAACGTACGGCCACGGTCATAGGACACCATCATTTCGCCCCACCAGGTGCGAGGATCCGGTCCCGCCTTGAAGAAGAGCAGTGTTTCCTGATCCCCAGGCGTTTGGAACAAGACCGGATTCCAGGTCGGGTGCCGATGTCCCTCATACTGAATGCCATTGGCGACCTCAAGCGGAGTGCTCCAGCCACCGCCATCGTTGTAGCTCACCCAGATCCCCACATCCGGGTTCTTCTCATGAGTGCCGCCGAACCAGGCCGCAACCAGGCCGCGAGAGTTCTCGATGATGGTGGAAGCGTGGCACTGCGGGAAGGGTGCCTTGGTGTAGATGAACTCCTCAGAAACGAGCCCGGGCTGACGGGGCTTCTTGGGTTCCGCCGGCTCCCGGGGTGCAATGGCATCCGCACCATAGGCGATGCACTCGTTGTGATGGGCATAGTAGATGCGCCCATCTTCAGCCCCAACCAACAAGTCTGGTTTGCCGTCCTGATCAAAGTCGCAGACGGACGGGCTGGAAGTGTGGCCGGAAACCTTTCGCTTGGCCAGATTGCCCACATTCTTGAGCAGGATCTTCCCGTCCCGGGTGCCGCAGTTGCGATACCAGGTCGCGTTCTCCGAATTGACCAGTAGATCCACGAGGCCATCGCCATCCCAATCCACGTCCGCCAACTTGAAACGGCCACTGCGTCCCGCCGTACGTTGGTTCAATTGGATGGGTTGCAGATCCTCATCCACAAAAGGTCGCTGAAAGTTCTCGCCATCGTGCACGGCCAGATAGCCTTCGTTATCCAGCACCAGGACGCCGGACACCCATTGGTAGGGCCAGTTCACCTGCAAGGGAGTGGTGCGCCACTGCGTCACCGCTTCGGTGCCGACTTGAGACCACCAGGCCCAGGCGGGAGCTTCGGCTGAAGAGTCGAACTCCGGCGTATGACGAGTCAGTTTGCCCTTGTCCGTCCGGCTCCAAGCCTCCAATTTCCCCCAGATAGAGTTCACGAGCAGCACCTGGCGGCTCACCCCATTCTCCAGAACCTCAGTGGCGGAGAGCGTGGTGTATCCCCACTTTGCTTCGCAGGGTCCCTGGATAGATCCGTTCGGTCCTGCCAGAATCCGAATCACCCCATCCTGATCCTCAAGATACTTGACCCGCGCCCACTGAGGAGTGTCCCCCTCCATGCCGAGGTTCTCGAAGAAACCGATGTAGCCCGCGGTGTTGCCGCAGAGGATGTCTTCATCGCCATCCTTGTCCCAGTCATAGGCGAAAGGCGTGGTCAGAGCACCAAACTTTAGCGTGTCTGCCTCCTGTTGGAAATACACCGGCTGCGCAAAGACTGGGCCAGACGCACCCGCAGGATCGAGCATCTCGATCAGCGCCACGCGTCCGTCTTCATCGCCGCAGATCAGGTCCATGTCACCGTCGCGATCCCAGTCGATCGCCACCGGCGTGATCATCTGCAGGTCCATGACGAGAGGATTGCCATCGCTCCCCACCATCTTGCTGCCTTCCGCGAAGATCGGCACTTCCCGGGTTCCCTCATTTTCAAAGTAGGTGAAGCCATCCAGGAACTCGCCACAGAGCAGATCCAGGTCTCCGTCGCCATCAAAGTCCGCGTAGTTCGGAGAGGGCCAGCCGTAGACATCAATCTCCACGCCCTTGTCCGCATACTGACGCGCCAGGGCACGGAACTCCGCGGTCGTCTTCAGATCCACTTCGGTGCCGTTCTCATCCTTCAACGCCTGAAGGGTCACCACTGGCTCGCCGGTCTTGATCTTGCGAGGCTCGCCGTAGCCCTCCAGCCCATTCTCAATCAGGTAAACGTAGCCGTGCAGTGGACCGTTCTTCCAGACACCGTTCTCGTCATAGGCATGGTCCCAACCGTAGTCGCTCCAGTCACCCACTCCGACGAGGAGATCCTGATCGCCATCGCCTTCCCAATCGACGTAACGCCACATATTGGCGCGAACTCCATTCTCATGGATGTTGGCTTGCGGGTAGATCTTCTCGGCTTTCTCGAACCCGTTCTTGATGAAATCCTTGTATTCGGTGCCCTGACGCAGAATCCGGGGTTTCCCGTCCACATAGCTGACCTGCATGTTGTGGCCGGCGGGACCAATCCGCTTCCCCGCCTTGAAGACAGGCATCTTCT
>JBHIXE010000515.1:0-3231 GCA_041984905.1 Verrucomicrobiales bacterium
TCCTCGAATTGCTCGCGAATGGATGCAGCAATTGCACGAATACATGGGAGGCATTGTCCGCCGGTTGGAAGGGGAATCGAACGGGATTGGGGGAACGGCGGATCACGTCCACTTGTTGGTGGAACTCCAGTCCACGCATCGGCTCTCTGACTTCATGCGGGAACTGAAGAAGGGCTCATCCATGTGGATTCATGACTCCGGCAAGGACCCTCACTTTGTTTGGCAAAAGGGATACGGAGCCTTCACGGTGGGGCCCAATTCCGCAAAAGCGGTTCGCCGCTACATTGCCAATCAAGAAGAACACCATCAGTATCAGAGCTATCGAGATGAGTTTGTTGGCCTTTTGAAGAAAGCAGGTATCGCGTACGAAGAACGATACCTCGATTGATTGCATCCGGAGATGTCGCTGCGCTCAATCACCGGCTGCGTGCGCTGATCAAGGCCTTCGCCTTGATGGACTGCCTTGCGACGAAAGGGCACACTCGGCCTTGTCCTGACACTTGCGCCTTGAGGCCTTTTGTGTCATTCTGTCCCTAGGAACCTAGGAGATATGAAAGGTGGTTTTCTTCAAAAACTGATTGAGAAAGTCGACCGCATCGGGCCGGATGATGTGGAGAAGTATCTTCTCAATCTGATGCAGGAAAAGGGCTTCCTGGAGAAGGTCTTCGATGCCTTGCAGGAAGGCGTGGTGGTGACGGACCGCAAGGGGACGATCTCTTATATCAACCGGGCCGCGAGCGACCTGTTCGTTCTGAATCGCGATGATGTGGTGGGGGACCGGATCGACTCGAAGATCCCTGGTCTGGAATGGAAGTCGCTCGTGAAAGAGCCCAACAAGGTGGTGAGCCGGGATCTGGAAGTCTTCTATCCGGAAAACCGTTTTCTGAATTTCTACCTGGCACCGATCGAGGACCCGGCCTCGCCGGACAAGTCTCCCGGATATGTGATGATCATCCGGGACATCACCCAGACTCGCAGGCTGGAAGTCCAGAAGATCGAGTCAGAGACGCTCAACGTGCTCACGATGCTCGCGGCGGGAGTAGCTCATGAGATCGGTAACCCGCTGAACTCGCTGAACATCCACCTGCAACTGGCTCGCAAGAAACTCAAGAAGGCGCCGCCGGAACTTCGTGGGGAATTGGAAGAGATCCTGAAGATCTCGCAGAACGAGATCTCGCGTCTGGATTTCATCATCAATCAGTTCCTGGACGCGATCCGGCCCTCGACTCCCCAGATGGAGCGCTGCGATATCAACCAACTGCTTCAGGAATCCGTCCGCATTCTGGAACCGGAAATCCAGGATCGGGAGATCGAGGTGGTTCTGGAGCTGAACGATCGCCTGCCAAAGCTCCAGGTGGATCCCACCCAAATCAAACAGGCCTTCTACAATCTCATTCGGAACGCCAACCAGGCGATGGGCACTCGAGGCGTGCTGCGCATCCAGACGGATGTGGACGATCTCAACGTCATTGTCCGTTTCATCGACGATGGAGCGGGGATCTCCGCTCAGGACATGGCCAATGTCTTCCAGCCCTACTACACGACCAAAAAGACGGGTTCCGGGCTGGGCTTGTTGATCGTCCGGCGGATCATTCGGGAGCACGGCGGGGAGATCGAGTTGGAGAGTCAGGCTGGCTCCGGCACCTGCGTGAGTTGTTACCTTCCGCTCACGGAACGCCGGATCCGGCTTCTGGCGCAGAAATCTGAATTGGAAGTCATCGATATCTAAGAAGGATCATGGACGACGAATACGGTTTAGGGCTCCACGCTTCGGTACTCATTGTGGATGATGAGAAGAACACCCGGGACGGGTTGCGCCGCTCTCTGGAGGACGACTTTGAAGTGTTCCTGGCGCCGGACATCGAGGGCGCCATGCAGATTCTCAAGGCGGAACCCATTGATGTGCTGGTGAGCGACCTGCGGCTCGGGGGCGAGAACGGGATGGACCTGATCGACAAGGCGCTGGTCCTGCCCAACGCGCCCATCTGCATCATGATGACGGCCTATGGGTCCACGGACATCGCCGTGGAAGCGATGAGCCGGGGCGCCTATCACTACGTTTCCAAACCCCTCAACATCGAGGAGTTGGATCTGCTCATCAAGCGGGCCGTGCGAGAGCGGGGACTGGAGAAGGAAAACCGTTCCCTCAAGAAACAGGTCGAGACCCAGTTCGGCATCAGCAACATCATCGGCAAATCGCCGGCGATGCAGCCGGTCTTCGATATCATCCAGCAGGTCGCGCCCAGCCGGGCCACGGTCATGATCGAAGGAGAGAACGGGACCGGGAAAGAGTTGGTGGCCAAGGCGATCCACAACCTGAGCGGGCGGCCCAAGGCCAAACTCATCACGGTGCATTGCGCCGGTTTGAACCCCAACGTCATGGAGAGCGAGCTCTTCGGGCACGTGAAAGGGGCCTTCTCAGACGCTTACAAAGAGCGGAACGGCTACTTTGAGGAAGCCGAAGGCGGCACCCTGTTCCTGGACGAGATCGGGGAGATCGATGCCAAGACCCAGGTGAAGCTTTTGCGAGCCATTGGCGAGCGCACCATCCAGAAGATGGGGAGCACCAAGACCATTGAGGTGGATGTCCGGGTCATCACTGCTACGAACCGGAATCTGCAGCAGATGGTCGAGACAGGGGAGTTTCGGGAAGATCTGTTCTACCGGTTGAATGTGGTGAAAATCACCATGCCGCCCCTGAGGGATCGCAAGGAAGACATCGTGCTTCTGGCAGATGCTTTCCTGAAGCATTTCGCCAAGGAGAACGGCAAACCCTATCGGGAACTCACGAGCGAAGCCCTCAATTGCCTCATGGAATACGATTGGCCCGGCAATGTGCGTCAACTCCGCACCGCGATCGAACACGGGGTCGTGATGAGTCAGGGACCCAAGATCACGGTACGTCACCTGCCGCCTTTCCTGAAGGAGGAGCGCACCAGCTTGCCGAGCCACACTGGGGGCGAGTCCTCCGGTGGTGGATCAGCCGCAGCGCCGAGTGCGATCGTGGCTTCGAGTGGAGGAAACGACCTCAATCTGGCGGCCATGGAAGAGCGGTTTATCCGTCTGGCCCTGGACCGCACCAACGGGAACCGGACGGAGGCTGCCGACCTGCTGGGAATCAGCAGGCGGACCTTGCAACGACGCTTGAAAGAGATGGGGTTAGTGGATTCCGACGAGAGCTAAGCCAGGATGAGGGCGCTCCTGTCGTGGCCCTCTCATTCCCAGATGCAT
>JBHIXE010000516.1:0-3230 GCA_041984905.1 Verrucomicrobiales bacterium
GTTCACAGCGGAACAGGCGGAGCTGATCCAGAAGTGGATCGAGCAAGGTGGGAATTATGAACGGCACTGGTCGTACGTTCCGCCTCAGCGTCCGGAGGTTCCCAAGGTGAAGCAAACGGATTGGCCGGCAAATGCGATCGACCGTTTCATCCTGGCGCGGCTGGATGTGGAAGGGCTGCAACCTTCGCCGGAAGCCGACCGTTGGACTTTGGCCCGGCGGGTTGCAATGGACCTCACCGGATTGCCTCCCTCCTGGGAGGAAGCGCAGCAGTTCGTGGAAGATTCCAAGCCGGGGGCCTTCGAACGATATGTCGACCAGCAACTCGCCAAGCCCAGCTATGGGGAGCACTGGGCGCGGACCTGGCTGGATCTCGCCCGCTATGCGGATTCCGCGGGCTATGCCGACGATCCACCTCGTACGATTTGGGCCTATCGCGACTATGTGATCCGCTCACTCAATGCGAACAAGCCCTTCGACCAGTTCACCATTGAGCAAATTGCCGGGGATCTTCTGGAAAAGCCGACAGAGGAACAGCTCGTGGCGACGGCTTTCCATCGCAACACCATGACCAACAACGAAGGTGGCACGAACGACGAGCAATTCCGCAACGAAGCCATCGTGGACCGGGTCAACACGACTATGGCCGTTTGGATGGGCACCACGATGGCCTGCGCCCAATGCCACACTCACAAGTACGATCCCATTACCCAGGAGGAGTACTTCCAGTTCTTCGACTTCTTCAATCAGTCCCAGGATGCCGACAAGAAGGATGAGAGTCCGCTGCTCGACATTTGGACTGATGAACAGGAAGCAGAGAAAGCGGCGTGGCGAGAGCGAATCAGTGAACTCAAGAAGGAGCTCTCCACCCAGACTCCGGAGCTGGACTTGGCCTTGAACAACTGGATTCAGACGAACCGCACCGAACCCAAGTGGAGCGCATTGAAGCCCTCCAACGCCAATTCCCCTCAGGCGAACCTTCAAGTTCAGGAAGACGGACTGATCCAACTGGAAGGAGAAGGGGAAAGGCCCAAGACCGCAGTCTGGACGGTGCGTGTCCCGACCGAGAAAGGGCAGACTCTCGCGGCACTGCGCCTGGAAGTCCCCGCCGAGCAGCAGAAGAACTTCGTGCTAAGTCAGGTCAGCGCGACCTGGAAACCGGCGAGTCCCGCCAAGGTGGAAGGGCGCTACGTGAGGCTGGAGCTTCCCGGCAAAGATCGCATGCTGCACGTGGCGGAGGTGGAAGTCTTGTCTGGAGAGGAGAATCTGGCCCTGAAAGGAACAGCGAAGCAGAGCTCCACTGATTTCGGCGGTGAAGCGCAACGCGCCATCGATGGGAACACGGACGGTGACTACGTGAAGAAGTCCGTGACCCATACGGGCAAGCAGAGCAATCCCTGGTGGGAAGTCGACCTGGGCGAAGCGCGGCTGATTGATAGCGTTCGCATCTGGAATCGCATGGACGGCGGACGCAGCATGGCGGAGCGGATTGCCGGATTCCGGGTTCAGGTATTGGATGCGCAGCACCGTGTCGTTTGGGAGGAGACCCCTGCCAAAGTCCCGGAGCCTTCCTCTGACTTTGCGCTTTCCGGGAACCGCAATCTTCCTTTCGATGTCGCCTATGCGGACTTTACGCAGTCCAGCTTTGAGCCCACGGATGTGTTGGCCGCCAAGGCCGATCCCAAGAAAGGCTGGGCGATTGGCGGTGGAGTGGGCCAGCCTCACGAACTGAGCCTTTTCCTCAAGGCGCCCCAGAAAATGGAAGCAGGCGAACTGGTGCTCCGTCTGGCGCAGACATCCGAGTATGAAGGTCACGTCCTCACTCACCTCCGGCTTTCCGCTACGGACGATCCAGGTGCGACGGCTTGGGCACGTCTTCCCCATGAGATCCGCGCGCTATTGAGGAAGGGGACCCATGAGAAGGCTGAGACTGACAAGCTTGCAGGCTACTATCGAACGATTGCTCCGGAATTGAAGTCGCAGCGCTCGGAACTCGCCAAGCTGGAGAAGAAGCTCGCAGAGGCCAAGCCTAGTACGACGGTGCCCGTGATGCGGGAGATGGGGAAGGACACGCAGCGGGATACGTTTGTGCAGATCCGCGGCAACTACCTCAGTTTAGGGAACCAGGTGAGTATGGGTGTGCCAGCGGCGTTCAACTCGCTTCCGGAAGACATGCCGAAGAACCGGCTCGCACTGGCGCACTGGCTTGTCGATGAGGCCAACCCACTGACGGCGAGAGTCATCGCCAACCGGCATTGGGAGAAGATCTTTGGGATCGGGATCGTGGAGACTAGCGAAGAGTTTGGTTCCCAGGGAGAGTTGCCCTCGCATCCGGAACTGCTGGACTGGTTGGCGGTGGAGTTGCAGGAGAGTGGTTGGGATCTCAAGGCCTTCCTCAAGTTGTTGGTGACTTCGTCGACGTACCGGCAACAGTCCGTGGCCAGCCCGGCCTTGCGGAAAGAAGATCCCTTCAACCGGCTTCTGGCGCGGGGGCCACGATTCCGGGTGACGGCGGAGATGGTGCGAGACCAGGCGCTTCTAGTGGGTGGATTGCTGAGCGATAAGATGTACGGGCCTCCGGTCAAGCCTCCACAACCAGAACTGGGATTGAAAGCCGCATTCGGACCGACCACGGACTGGAAGACCAGCGAGGGCGTTGACCGCTACCGGCGTGGGATCTACACGACCTGGCGCCGCTCGAGTCCCTATCCCTCCATGGCCACCTTTGATGCTCCCAATCGAGAGGTCTGCACGGTTCGACGCACTCGTACGAATACGCCCCTGCAGGCGCTCGTGACCATGAACGATCCCGTGTATGTGGAAGCTGCCCAGTCCCTGGCTCGCCGCATGGCGGAAGTCACGGAAGATCCGGCGGGGCAGGTCCGCTTTGGCCTGGAGCAAGCTCTCGTTCGGCCCGCCAAGCCGGAGGAGGTGAGCCGGTTGACTCAGCTCTATCAAACCGCCTACGAGCGTTACAGTCAGAGCCCAGAACAGGCCCAGCTAATGGCGGAAGATCCCTTGGGGCCAGTCCCTGACGGCGCAGATCCCATTCGACTCGCAGCGCTGACCGTCGTTGGCAATGTGCTCCTCAATCTGGACGAGCTCTTCCTGAAACGCTAAACTCCCCTCACCACTTTCTACCATGGATCCCAGACTCGAACGAATCCAACTCGCGACCCGCCGCCACTTCCTGCGTCATTCTACGGCTGGTATCGGAGGGTTGGCGCTCAAC
>JBHIXE010000517.1:0-3225 GCA_041984905.1 Verrucomicrobiales bacterium
AATCGTCAGTCCGATGACCGCTTCACTCACTTCCAGCGCACGAGCCAGGCTGACCGCGTTGTCCACGAGCAACCGCGCGCCGAAGATCAGCGACAATAGACCTCCCACGATCATCCCAATCGCCAAGGCCAGGTTCAGGGGTTTGGGCGACACGCCCACGGTGTCCAGGGGATGCACCTCCGAGGGCACGATCTGTTTCCGAGCGTTCACAATGGAGTAGCCGACATAACTCAGGATACCCGCAAAAAGAACACCTGCTTCCCAACGCGCCAATCCGCCACCAGACAAAAGGAACAGCACAAACACCAGCGAAGCCGCAAGCATCAACGGCGTATCCACCCGGATGACCCGCAGATGCACCGAGAGCGGTCGCACCAGGGCGGCGATCCCCAGGATGACGACCACGTTAAAGAGGTTGGAGCCAATCACATTGCCCATGGCGATATCGCCCGTGCCTGCCAATGCGGCCTTCACGGAGACGGCCAGTTCCGGAGCGCTGGTGCCAAAGGCCACGATCGTGAGTCCCACCAGCAAGGGGCTCAAGCCGAAGCGCAATCCGACGGAGGATGCGCCTCGAACCAACAGCTCCGCTCCCACCGTCAGGATCACAAAGGAGAGGAGGATCAGCAACACAGAAAGTGTCATGGAAATGAAAGGTAAAGAACGTCCCACTACGGGAGTTCTAGAAGATGCAATGCGCCTCTCCAAACGCAACGGAATCCGCATGCTGGTCGTGCGATTTCCGTCCGGCACCTGCACACTCGCGTCCTCGAAAGCCGGGCGCCGTCTTTGCGACACCCGGCTCTCGACACCTACGCGACCAGAAATTCGCTCAAGGGACCACGGTGCATGGCCTCGTCCAGATTCGGATCCAGGAACCCAAAGTCGTCCCGGGGTGCGCCTGCCGCGTGCAGCAGCGTGTTGTAGAGGGCATTGATGGTGCGGTGTCCATTGGCGCCATAGGTGGGGTATTGCAGATAACGGCCTCCGCTCTGGAGCTTGCCGCCTGCCTTGCCAAGCACCACGAAGGGCCACTCGAAGCAGCGGCTGTGATGGGTCTCCGCCCCATCACTCAGATACACGATCACAGTGCGATCCAGCATGGTCCCATCCCCTTCCGGCACCTCATCCAGCGCCTTCATGGTCCGCGCGATCAGCCCAAAGTGGAAGGCCTTGATCTTCTCCGCGAGTTCCCAGGCTTCGCGATTCTCCTCATTGTAGAGGGCGTGCCCCATGGGGTGCTTGGACATGGAGATGCCCGGCCCGCTGAAGGTGACGTTGAAGTTCGGGAACCCCACCCCAGAGGCGATCGTGGCGCAATTGGTGAGACCGCCAATCAAGGCCGCCGTGCTCATCTCAAAGTGCGCATCCAGGCGATCCGTCTCCACAGTGGATTGATACTTGTTGGTCAGATTCGGCACGACCCCTTCCAGGTGTTCCCGGGAATCGACCAATCGCTGAGAAGTGGTGCCAAGGGTTTCGAAGGCGTTGAGATAGGCATCCAGCTTGTCCCGATCCGCACCGACCTCCTTGCGAGCGCGCTTGATATCGCTCTGCATATGATCCAGGAGATGGCGTTGGGCCTTGAAATCCGCTCCCGCCGCATCCTGCGCCACGCTGCCAAAGAGACGGCGATAGGCAATGTGAGGGTGCAGGATGGTAGCGATACTGCGTTTGGCGGCACCGGCCGAACAATTGAAGTCCACGGCCTTGTCCGCATCACTGGAAATTCCCAGGACGAGGTTTTCGAAAATGCCGGGATGAGTCTGGCCCAACAAACCGTCGATGGTCGGACCCTGGATGCGGCGCCCCTGGTTGGCATGATAGGCGCCGAGAGCCCCGTGATCGCTGGAGTGACCGCCGGAACACATCCGGCCAGACAATCCCTGAATGATGGTGAGCCGGTCACGGAACTCTTCGACCGGCTTCAGCGCCGTGGGCAGCGTGGTGCCATCCAGGGAATGCTCCACAAAGGTTTCCCGCTGTTCCTGTTGAACATAGGGGATGCCTTCCGGATGCACCTGGAGAGGTGGCAGGCTGTTGCCTTCCAGCACAAAGAGAAAGCGCATCGGCATGAGCTCTCCTTCCGCAGCGAGAGCAATGCGATCCAGCATGGGGCCCAACACGGGTGCGCTGGCACCCAGAGTCAGGTTACGCAGGAAACGGCGGCGATTGGAAGTGAAGTGATTCATGGTTGGGAGGAGGTTGAGGTAGTCGTCGCCGACGCGAGCGTTTCCGTCGGCAGCGAGCGGTAGAGGAACGAATCCGAGGTCAGAAGAGAGGTGATCAGGGCGTTCATGCTCCCGCCGCTTTCGCGATATGCCTGGTGCGCATCTATCAATGTCGGCGCATCGTCGAGCGTTTCATTCCGGCCGAGAAAATAGCGAAAGGCATGGCGGACGAAGACTTGCTCGACCCGTTCCGCTTCCGCGAGGCGAAGCAACATCTCGAAGGGATCCGCGACCTCGCCGTCCACTTCCTCGACGCCAACGGCGATGTTCCCCTGGGTATTGACGGGGCGGTCCAGTTCGGTCTCCCGATAGCGGCCAAAATCATCAAACTGTTCCAGGGGCAGCCCGAGGGGATCCATCTTCTGGTGACAGCGCCAGCAGTATTCCGCCGTCGTCACCTCCTGCATCTTCTCGCGAAGCGTGAGGTGCGGGTCATCCGGCAGCTTGGCGTCCACTCCAATCGGCGTGTCCGGCACTGTGCCGCCCAGCAACTTCATCTGAATCCAGCGCCCTCGCTGAATGGCCTGGTTCTTCTCATTGTCGGAAAACGCCAGGAGCCAGGCAGGATGGGTCAGCATGCCGGAGCGTTTGCCCTGGAGAGGTTTCAGGGGCTGATTCTTCTCCCATTTCCATTGGCCGGGGAACCCGTAATCTGGCAATACATCGCGCCGCACCCGTTTCTCCGGCCCTTCACGATTGGGGATGCCTTTATGGAAGACGAAGAACCGGTCTTCCGTGAGAAGTCGCTTCAGCACCTCGCGATCTTCATCCAGGATCCAGTTCACGAACTCGTCCGCGTCCGCGACGCGATCATTGGCAAAAATGGCGTTGGCGTTCCGGCCGTCCTTAAACACCTCGGTGGCGCGGGGATACTCAAAGTACTCCTGGAAAAAGCGCAGCACCCGTGGCCGGCTTGCATCCTCATTCGCGAGAAGCCGCTTCACTTGCTGGTGCACCTGCTCGGGGTTGGTGAGCTGACCAGCATCGGCGGCCT
>JBHIXE010000518.1:0-3211 GCA_041984905.1 Verrucomicrobiales bacterium
ACCGGCGCATCGTCACCATCGAGGACCCGGTTGAAAACAAGCTGGACGGCGTGATCCAGATCGCAGTGAAGCCGGAGATCGGACTGACCTTCGCCACGGGACTGCGGAGCATTCTGCGCGGTGACCCCAATGTGATCATGGTCGGGGAAATGCGAGACCTGGAAACCACCGAGATCGCGGTGCGCGGGGCGTTGACGGGACACTTGGTCTTCAGCACGCTCCACACCAACGATGCGGTCGGCGGGATCTCGCGTCTGCTGGACATGGGCGTGGAGCCCTTCCTGTTTGCCTCCTCCGTGCGGGCTTTCCTGGCGCAACGTCTCGTGCGGACCCTCTGCGAGCATTGCAAGAAACCGGCCAAGATCGATCCCGGTTACCTGCAACAGATTGGCTATCCTTTGGAATGGCAGGACCAGATTTTCGAAACCGGTGGATGCCGGGCTTGCCGGGACACCGGTTTCCGCGGCCGGATGGCGATTCTGGAGATCTGCGAACTGACGCCGACCCTGCAGGAACTCATCACTCGCGACCGGCCGGTGGCGGAACTGAAAGCTCAGGCGATCAAGGACGGGATGATCCAGCTGCGCAAATACGGCTGGATGAAGGTCGCCGAGGGGTTGACCACTATTGACGAAGTCCTCACCAATACCGCGGAAGCGAGTTGATAGATTGCAACTCATCCCCCATAAACTGGTTTAGTTCTATCCTAACGAATGCCGAACTTCGCCTACACAGCGCTCGATTCTACCGGGAAGACCGTGAAGGGAAGCTTGGCGGTACGCTCCAAGATGGAGGCCTACCGCGAGTTGGAACGGCAATCCCTGCATCCGGTCAGTGTGCGGGAAGAGGCCGAGCACGCCAGTGGTGGCGCCGCATCCAAGAAGGCGTCCGCGAGTTCCAAAGGCCCCGTGCGGCTCAAGCGCACGCTCCTGATCCTGTTCACCAGCGAGCTGGCGGATCTCCTTGATGCGGGACTTCAGTTGGAGCAGGCCTTGCGCATCATGGAAGAGCGTCAGGACGACGCCTCCATCAAGCGGGTCAGCGCGATTCTGCGGGAAGAGATTCGGGAAGGTGCCAAGTTCTCCAAGGCGCTCAAGAAGGCATCCCCTTCGTTCGACGAGCTCTACGTCAACTTGATCGCTGCCGGAGAAGCTGGTGGCGCTTTGCCGGACATCCTGAGACGACTCGCCATCAACCTGCAGGTGATGCACGATCTGCAAACCCGGGTCGTCAGCGCGATGATCTATCCGGCGTTCCTGATTGGGTTCTGCATTCTCCTGATCTTCGTCTTCTCCACGGTCCTGATGCCGCAGCTGACTTCGTTGATGACGATGACCAATCGGGATCTGCCCCTGTTGACCCAGCTCCTCATGACATTCAGTGAGTTCATGGCCAAATGGTGGTGGGTGATCCTCGCGGCCTTTGTCGCCATAGGTCTACTGCTCAAGGCCTACACCGCTTCTCCTCAGGGCCGGCGCTGGTGGGATCAGTTCAAGCTCGGTTTCCCACTCTTCGGCCCCGTAATCACCGCGCGTTACTACGCCCAGTTCTGCCAATCCCTGGGAAACTTGGTCAACAACGGGGTTCCCCTTCTCAATGGCCTCAAGCTCATGGGCCGGGCCACTCCCAATGTCTATCTGAGAGGGCTCATGGAACAGGTCGTTCTTCGTGTCCAGGAAGGCGCTTCACTCTCCGGCACCATGCGCAAGCTCAATGCCTTTCCCCCCATGATGGTCGATATTCTGGGGATTGGAGAACAGACTGGCAAGATCGGCAATGCTCTGGTCAAAGCCGCTGCGCGCTACGACAAGGAACTCACGGTCCGGATTGACCGGCTTACGAAGATGATCTCCCCCATCGTTTTGATTGCCATGGCCCTCGTGGTTGGGGTAGTCGCCTATGCTATCATTACCACTTTGTTTGAGTCGGCCAACAGCATCCGCCAGACCTGATCACTCCGTCCAACCTTCAACCTACCAAACGTGAAACTGCACACCGTAAAGAAATCGCCCAGTCGTCAGGCTGGTTTCACCCTCGTCGAAATCGTCATCGTTCTGACCATCATCATGGTGCTCTCCGGAGGAGCCATCTTCATGATCAAAGGTCTGGTCGGCGATGCTCAGCAACAACGCGTGGACGATGACATCCGCACCATCACCACCATGCTGACCAACTACGAACGGAACAATTACTTCAAGCCGCCCACGCAGGAGCAGGGATTGCGCGCTCTGGTGGAAATGCCCACCTCCGAGCCCAAACCCAAGCGCTGGACCCAATACATGGAAGAAGTGCCGCTGGATCCCTGGGGGAACGAGTATCAGTATCGCGTTCCCGGCAAGCGCAGCGGCAAGAAGTTTGACCTGTTCTCGATGAACGAGAATGGGGTCGAAGACGAGGATGACATCGGCAACTGGGAATAGTCCCCGTTCACAGGGGTTCACCCTGGTAGAAATCGTGGTGTCGCTCACCGTGTTGGCCTTGCTGGCCGGTGCGCTGACGCCTTCGATCACTGGTGTCGTCAAAGAGCACCAGGCCCGTGAGCCGGTCCGTGAACTGGTGAGCATGGCTCGTGAAGTCCGGGCTCGGGCTATTCGCACCCAGCGGCCTTTCCAAATTGGCTTCGACGCCGAGGGCTGTTTCGCTTCCGCCTATTACAAGCCCTACGGAGGCGACGGCGAGTATGAGACCCTGAAGCGGGAGCAGGAAGCTCGCATGCTGGAAAAGGAGATCCTGGAAGCGAGCGAGCAACGCTTCGGCGCGGCGGAACCGGATCCCTACCAGGAGTTCGAGCCCGACAACGAGTTCCTGATCCGCTACGAGTGGCCGGAAGGGATGAAAGTGAAGATCAAGCCCTGGGGCGAGCACGAGTTCGAGCAACTCGCCGGAAACCAGACCAAGCGTTGGGTGTTCCAACCCAGCGGGATGTGCCAGCCTCTCACGATTCAGATGGAGAACGAGGGCGTGTTCTTTGAGGCGCGTTTCAATCCCCTCACCGCCGAAATCGAGGACGAAACTTCCTACGTGCAATGAGGCCCCGAATCCACCAGTCCCAATCGGAGAAAGGCTACATGCTCTTTGAGGTCATCATGGCGGTGACCATCTTCTCACTGGCGATGGTGGGATTGTTCAAGACACTGCAGGTCAGCGCCCAGACCTCCAACGACTTTGCGCGAGACACGGCCATTCGCTACGGACTGCTGGCGATCCTGAC
>JBHIXE010000519.1:0-3166 GCA_041984905.1 Verrucomicrobiales bacterium
GAGACGAAGATGAAGTGGGCGCCCAACAAGCGCCTCCACATGGAGATGTTGTGAAGTGAGTAGTCAGGTCTGGCGCGCGGAGGGATATGATCCCGTCGAGGCCACCAAGACCAGCTACCGCACCATGAGTTCCGCCTTTGTGGAAGCTGGCGTGCAACGCGCCTAACCGCTCTCTCCTCTCATGAAGCTCGTACGCCTCATCCCTCTCTTTGCCCTCTTGCTGAGCACTGCCACGGCCCAGCTTCCGGAGGGCCTTGTGGATACCCAGGATCCCTCGACTTCGCCACCGTCTCCAGAGGAATCCTTGGAGATGATCACCGTTCCTGACGGCTTCCAGGTTTCCCTCTTTGCCGGAGAACCGGACGTGGCTCAACCTATTGCGATCAACTACGATGATCGTGGGCGGCTCTGGGTAGTGGAGAGCTTTTCCTACATCGAGTGGAAGGACAAGGGTCAGGACCGGATCCTCATCTTTGAGGACAGCGATAACGATGGCCGTTTCGACTCTCGCAAGGTGTTCTGGGACAAGGGCAATCACTTGAGCGGATTCCAGATCGGACATGGAGGAGTTTGGGTCTGTGATGCGCCAAACCTTCTCTTCATCCCGGACGCGAACCGTGATGATGTGCCCGACAGTGAACCGCAAGTGATGCTGGATGGCTGGGCCCTGGACGCGGAACACAACTTCTTCAATGGTCTCACCTGGGGACCCGACGGTTGGCTCTACGGTCGCCACGGGATCAAGAAACCCTCACACGTCGGCAAGCCCGGCACACCGACAGAAGAACGCATCGAGCTGAGTTGTTCCATCTGGAGGTTTCACCCCGTACGGCATGAGTTTGAGGTGTATGCGGATGGCACCGTGAATCCCTGGGGACTGGATTGGAACGAGGAAGGCCAGCCCTTCATCAACACCAGCGTGGTCGATCACCTCTGGCACCTGGTGCCCGGCGCCCGGTTTGCGCGTTGGGAAGGGCGAGGGGTGACGCATCCGAATCCCCACACCTACGACTGGATGCGCCCGACCTCCGATCACCGGCACTGGGTCGGTGGCGAACAGGAGCGCAAGACCTACACCAATCACGACGAAGCCGGCGGCGGCCATTCCCATTGCGGCATGGTCATCTATCAGGCCGATTCCTGGCCGGAGGAGTATCAGGGTCGCGCCTTTTTCAGCAATGTGTTAGGCCAGCGACTCAATATGGATCACTTGGCGCGGTCGCAGTCCGGCTATGTGGCCAGTCACGGTAACGATTTCCTGAAGAGCAGCAGCGAGTGGTTCCGGGCCGTGGATCTGAAGCAGGGACCCCATGGCGAAATGATGGTCGCGGAGTGGACGGACCTCGGTGAATGCCATGATCGTGACGGCATTCACCGTACTAGTGGACGACTCTACAGAGTCTGGCATGGAGACAGCCCAAAACCGGAGACCATCGATGTGGCGGCTCTGGATACCAAGGAACTGCTCTCCTTGCTCCAGCACGAAAACGTCTGGTGGCGCCGCCATGCCCTGCGCAATCTCTACGAACGCGCGGCCTCGGGTGAGCAACTCACCGAAGCCCAGCTTGGCGAACTGATGAACACCGCCAAATCCGGTTCCGTGCGCGACGCCATCAGCGCAATCGATGCACTCCATGCCATGGACAACACCAATCCGAGTTGGCCTCGCGAGATCTACGATTCCAACCGTGGTTCCGAACGGGACGCGATCCGGGCCCATCTCCTTATCCTGCTCTTTACGGAAAAGACGCCGGACGCGGACCTCATCGCCTGGCTGGAGAACCAGATCCCTGACGAACGCTCTCCCCTGGTTCACCTGGCCATGGCTGCGGCCCTGCAAAGGATCCCCGTCGAGTCCCGCTGGAAAGCCGCGAGCCTGGTTTCCCAACTTCCCATCCCCGAGTCCGATGAAAACCTGGTCATCATGACCTGGTATGGCCTGGAACCGACCGTCGAAACTCACACTGGTGATGCGGTCGAACTGGCCCTGGCCGACATCCCCTCTTTTCTAGCTACCTCAATTGCAAGACGCGGGGTCTCTGCTGGAGCCCTGGATACGGTTCTTGCCGGACTCAAAGAGTCCGTCAGTTCGGCAAATGCGCAGGATGTCCTGGAAGGCATCCTCCTGGCGCTGCCCAGCAAGGTGGAAATGCCGGCTTCCTGGCCAGCACTCTATGCCTCGATCCAGGCGCAATCCGACAAGGCCGCTCAGGCAGCCGCGGCTCGGCTCGCGATCCGCTTTGGCGATACCTCAGCGGAACAAGAGTTGGTGACTCGGGTCATGAACCCCGAGCTCCCTAAACAGGAACGAATCGAACTCCTCGATCTCCTGAGTTCCGCCAAGTCGCCAAGCATCGGTGAGAAGCTTTGGAGTCTGGTGGAAGATCCCGAGTTGGGACCACATGCCATTCGAGCTCTTACCCTGTATCCGGCCAAGGACACCGCTCCTCGCCTGCTTGAGCTCTTCGCCTCTACGAAGGACCGGGACCTGGAAACCACCATTCTGCAGACCTTGGCTGCCCGGAAAGATTTTGCGGACGCCTTGGTCCAAGCCTTGCGAGATGGAGATATCGCCAAGGAACGAGTTCCGACGTACGTGGCTCGCCAACTGGCCACCGTGGCATCCGAGAAGAAACAGTTCGCCGAGTTCTGGGGACTGGATGAAGTGAACACCGAGCAGAAAGCCGCGCTCCTCGCCAAGTGGAAGGATCGGCTGCCGGAACATTACCTGGCCAATGCTGATCCCGCGCATGGCCGCGAAGTGTTTCTGCGCACCTGCAGCGCCTGCCATCAGCTCTACAACGAAGGTGGGCAGATCGGCCCCAACCTCACGGGATCCAACCGCGCCAACCTCGACTACTTCCTTCTGAGTGTGCTCTTCCCCGGAGAGGACGTCAGTGAAGACTACAAGCTTGTGACCATGAGCCTCAAGGATGGGCGGATGCTCGCGGGAAGTGTTATAGAAGAGAACGAGGAAGTCCTCATCTTGTGAATAAGTCGATTAATGTGACCTCGTCTTCAGAATCTGGAATTATACCGACTAACAACGGTATGCTTAAATTGTAATACAAGTTAAAATCTCTGGAAACTGACGAAATGAAAATTGCAAATAGAGTAGCTATGCTTGAGCAAGAAGAGGCCAAAATGCTTAAGAAAATAGAAGAAA
>JBHIXE010000520.1:0-3165 GCA_041984905.1 Verrucomicrobiales bacterium
ACCTGTGCCTCACCGTCCTGGTGGGAATAGGCTTTGGCTTTGCCGCGGCCAAAGGAATCGTCTTTGTGCTGCGCCGCCACTGGGTTCCGGACTTTCTCCAGAGCGTCATGATACTTTCCGTGGCCATGGCGCTCTTTACCTTGTCCAACTTCATCCAGCATGAATCCGGACTGCTGACTGTCACCGTGCTGGGCATCAAGCTCGCGAATCAGAACGTTGCCAAGATCCGCCACATCATCGAGTTCAAGGAGAATCTCCGGATCATCCTGATCTCCTGCCTCTTCATTGTTCTGGGAGGCCGGGTAGGCTGGCAGGACATCCTGGCGGTTTGGAAGGAGACCGTGTTGATGCTGATTGCACTGATTGCCATCATCCGGCCGGCGGCAGTTTTTGCGAGCACCTACGGCGCGGTGCTCTCCAGGAAAGAGAAAGTGTTCCTGTCTCTGATGGCGCCCCGTGGAATTGTTGCCGCCGCCATTTCGGCGATATTCGCGCTGGAACTCTCCCATCAGGGTGGCGCGATCGCAGAGGAAGCCAGCCGGATTGTTCCGATCGTGTTCGGAATCATCTTTGGCACGGTGACCTTCTATGGCCTCGCTGCGGCTCCGATTGCCCGCAAGCTGGGCCTCGCCTCTCCCAATCCGCAGGGAGTGATGTTCGCCGGAGCCAACCCCTGGTCCATCAAGGCCGCCGTGGTCCTGCAGAACGCCGGGTTTCGCGTGCTGATGGTGGACTCCAACTATCAGGCAACCCAGCGAGCGCGGATGGAAGGAGTCACCGCTTTCAATGCCAACGTTTTATCCTCCTACTCCACCGAAGAGATCGATCTTCATGGGATTGGCCGATTGCTCGCCGTCACGCCTAACGATGAGATCAATTCTCTGGCCTGCCTGGGATTCGGTCATACCCTGGGCCGCTCCAATGTGTATCAGCTTCTGCCCAATTCCGCCAATGATAGCGAGCGGAAGACGTCCTCCTACCATGAGTTGTCCGGGCGCATCCTCTTCAATGGCTCGATGACCTCGACGAAGCTGCGAGAACTCGACGCGACAGGAGCTGTGGTCAAGAGCACTCCAATCACGGACACCTTCACCTACGAGGATTACCGTCACCGCTACGGTCCGAACGCAGTCTCCCTCTTTATCATCCGTAAGAGCGGAACTCTCGCGGTGGTGACGGAAGAAGTGAAGCCCCCCAGCGACGGCGATACCCTCATCAGCCTAATCCCCAATGGAGAGCCTGTTTCCACAACTCAGTCCGCCTGAACTGTTCTTGCCCTCCTGCAGGCCCAGACCTGATGAGGCGTCCCTGACCGCGACTCGCTTCGAGGTCAATCGAAACCTCTTCCCGTTCAGAAGTCTGAAAGTTCAGTGTCGGCTCGACCGCTCACGGAGAAACGCTTAGAGTTTGCTGCCTCATGCAGTCTAAACGTCCACTCTGGATCCTCGCCCTTCTGTCGATTGCGGCCGGAACCCTCAGTTCCTTCATCGAATGGGGAGACCGGGATGGAATCTGGGGGAAAGGATGGCCAATTCCCTACCGAATCCATGGCTTGCCGGAGGAAGGTCAATCGACGGCCATGGAGCTCATGGCAAACCTGGAGCTATCCGCCAGCATCTTGAACATTCTGATCGCCTTCCTGGTCGCGATGGTGATCTGGTCGATCTGGTCTCTGGCGGCCTTCTTTATGAACCGGGTCTGAACGCCCCGATGATTGCAGTTTGCTGCTCATTCGAGGTCGACGGATGCAAACTGCATCCTCCGTAGATCAATTGGGAACTACCAAGGACCTCGGTAGAGCCCTCTGCAACCGGGTGGCGGTTCCGTCTCGGGGGATCCAGGACCCTTGGCACGCCTCATGCGCTCCATCTCTGGTTAGCAGACGTCGCTCCCGGCGCCTGCTTCTAACCCCTAATTACACAATCGATATGACAACCAAACTTGCAACGGTATTGGGCCTGCTGAGCGCTGGATCCCTTGTTTGCTATGCCCAGGACAACCCTCAAGAGGACCTGGATCTTGCGGCTCCAGACCAAGCTGCTGACGTTCAGGCCCAGGACTCTTCCGACGAGGCGACCGCTGAAGCCAAGGTCGAGGCCAATCAGCCAACCCAACCCATGGCCCAGGAACATCGCCTGCATGATGTCCGTAAACTGCAGGGCATCGGAGTCGAAAACCCTGAAGGCGAACAGATCGCCGACATTGAACAGCTATTGGTGAACGAGAAGGGTCAGATCCAGTTCGTGATCCTCGGCACAGGCGGATTCCTGGACTTGGGCGAGCGTCTGATCGCTATTCCCTGGGAAGCTCTCTCCATAGTGAATCGCGCAAAGCAGTCCGCACCAATCACGGAAACCGACCCCAGTGTCGAACCTGCACCAGCTCAAGTGGAAGCAGAAGCCTTCGTCGCCATGATCGATGCGACGGACGAGCAGCTCGCTGATGCCCCGGAATATAAGGAAGCCGACCGCAAGACTCTGCTGTCAGGCGATTCCAGCCAGGTCTATACCTACTGGGGATTCGAGAGTCCGTCCATGAAGGCTGACTCTGCCAATTCTACGAACCAAGACAAGGACACTGTCGAGGTTCAGGGCGCTGAATAACCCCTGATTGGCATTCTCATTGTCTGACTTGCGGGCAGAGGCGGAATTTCCCTTCCGTCTCTGCCTTTTTGCCACCCTGAAATTTGATGGCCGAATCCATCAAAACCCCTTGCATTCCGGCCAATCAAGATTCTCTTTTGCCGGTTGGATCATTCCCCAAGATTCCCTTTCGGAAGAGGGGTTCCAGCCTGGTTCTCATCAATACCGTTTTCTTTCTCACTTCATCCATTCTTCAGCTGACTCACCGCTGAAGAACGAGCTACTACCGCCACCCCCTATTTTGCTTCGCCCGCGTGCTGAAGCCGACATGACTGCATCGACTCCGAAGGTCCACAGGAGCTTCGTCCCTATCCTGACCAGTTGCGATCTTTCCCGCCGCCGCCTTCCCAAGTTGGAAGTTCGTTCCAACCAAAGTGGCCCGGAGGTGTGGCTCACCGCTTGTGCTCATGGCGATGAAGTCGGGGGGATTGTCGTCGTGCAGTCTCATGCTTGTCGATCGATCAAGCAATCGCGCAGGAAAACCTTTTCCAGGACTTATCGAAGATGAAGTCGGACGGACAAC
>JBHIXE010000521.1:0-3159 GCA_041984905.1 Verrucomicrobiales bacterium
CGACCAAGGACATTCGGGCAGAGATCGACAAGATCATCGAGCCGAAGATCCAGTCGAAGATGAACTACACTCGCAAGATGTTCCCGGAAGACATTCAGGAAATGTTCGCCAAGGCGAGAGAAGATCGCACTCCCTACGAACAGCAGTTGGTGGAGTTGGCGGAAATCCAGATCCACTACGAGCGGGAACGCTTTGATGAGAAGAAGTCCGTGAAGGGGGATGAGGCCAAGAAGCTGGAGGAGCTGAAAGCGCAGTTGGCCGTCTACGACAATCTCAAACCCAAGCCGCTCACGGACGCTTTCGTGGCGACGGATATTGGGCCGGAAGCGCCTGAGGTCTGGTTGAAGTCCCGGACGGGGAAAACCGAAATTGAACCGGGCTACCTCAGTATTCTGGATGCTTCCAAAGCCACCATTCCGGATCCCGGTCAGGAAGATTCCACAGGCCGCAGACTGGCCCTGGCCAACTGGATCGTGAATCCAGAGAATCCGCTCTCCACCCGGGTGATCGTCAATCGTATCTGGCAGTATCACTTCGGCCAGGGCATCGTCCCGACTCCCAACGATTTTGGAACCTTGGGTGAGGAGCCGAGCCACCCGGAACTTCTGGACTGGCTGACCAGTCGCTTCCTGGAAGAAGGCTGGCGCATGAAGGAAATGCACCGCCTGATCATGAATTCAGCGACCTATCGGCAGACGGCCCGTCGCGAACCTAAGGAGAAACAGCAGCTGGTCGATCCCGAGAACCGCCTGCTCTGGCGTTATCCACCTCAGCGCCTGGATGCGGAACAAGTGCGGGACTCGATGCTTCTGGTCAGCGGAGAACTGAATGACAAGGATAGTGGACCCTCCGTGAGTGGAACCACGCCAAGCCGCAGCATTTATGTGAAGAAGATCCGCAACACGCCGGACAACATGTTGCGAGGTTTTGACGCGCCCATGGGCTTTGACAGCTCTCCAACCCGCGATGCGACGACGACGGCGCTGCAATCTCTGCTCCTGGTCAACGGGACTTGGGCAGTCGACCGTGCGGAAGCCTTTGCCAAAAAGCTCCTGGCCGGGCGGATGGAGATCAACAGCCAGGTGATTCGGGATGCCTACGCCTGGGCCTATTCCCGCGAGCCTTCCTCTGAAGAGATGGCCGCCGCGGAAGCATTTTTGAACGCTCAGATGGGAGTGTCCGGGGCAAGCGAGCCCGAGCCCAAGTATCCAGGCGAAAATGGATTGCGATCCATCAGCCAGTATTTCAGCAAAGTGGAAGGGCTGAAACTGGGAAGCAGCGCCTTGTGGCTCCAGCCAGGGAGCCGGTTCGAGCGACTCCAGGTGCCGGGTGAGGCTTTGGATATGGATGACTTCACCATCGAGGCCATCGCCAACCTGGATGGGCTTTACCAGGATGCGGATGTGCGCACCCTTGCCGCTCGCTGGAATGGATCCCAGCAATCCCCAGGCTGGACCTTCGGGGTGACCAGTCAGAAGTCGCGCTATGATCCCCAGAACTTCATCATGCAATTGATTGGTGAGGATTTTCAGGGGAATACCGTCTACGAAGTCGTCCATTCCGACCTGAGGTTCCCGCTGGGAGCACCAGTCTACATTGCAGCCGTGGTGTCGACGGAACCCACCAAGGAGCACAAGACCGGGGGAACGGTGACCTTCTACATGAAGGATCTCTCAGATCCCAACGCCAAGCTGGAACAGCGCACAGTGCATCATCCCATTGTTCAGGGGCTCCAGTTGATGTCCCAGAAGCTGATCGTCGGCGGGCGTGGTCAGGCAGGCCGGTCCATGTGGGACGGTCAGTTGGCGCGTTTCTCCGTGAGTGCGGGTGCCTTGAGCCAGGATCAACTTCTCATCGGGAAGGATGCGGCCAGCGCCACTCGCGTGGTGGACCTGGAGTTCAACGATCTCGTGGGGAGCCAACCGATCGCGGGCGCTCAGTGGGTCCGGGGTCCAGCCAATGGCGAGTCACCATCCAAACTGATGAGCGCCATGACGGACTTCTGTCACGCTTTGCTCAGCTCCAACGAATTCCTCTACCTCCATTGATTTTTCTACTGTCATGCCTTGTAACAACTACGATCAACCCGGTTCCCGTAGGGAATTCCTGAGCAAAGCAGGTTGTGGATTCGGCGCGGTGGCGCTGTCCGCGCTGCTGGGACAGAACCACGCGCTGGGAGCCAGCCTGGCCAATCCGGCCTCGGCCAAGATTCCCCACCGCTATGGGCAGGCCAAAAGTGTCATCTGGCTCTTCATGGAAGGCGGACCCAGCCATATCGATCTGTTTGATCCCAAGCCATTGCTCAACAAATTGGCAGGCCAGCCCCTTCCGGACAGCTTCGAGCGTCCCGTGACCGCCATGGGGGAGGTGAACTCGCCCCTGCTGGAGTGCAAACGGCAGTGGAAACAGCATGGGCAGAGCGGGTTGTGGATCTCGGACTGGTTTCCGCAGATGGGGCAGATTGCCGACGAACTCTGTGTGCTGCGCTCCTGTGTTTCGGATGGGATCAATCACGCAGGTGGCGTTTGCCAGATGAACACGGGGTCAGTTTTTGGGGGGCGGCCTTCCCTGGGATCCTGGGTCTCCTACGGGCTCGGAACGGAAAATGAAAACCTGCCTGGATTTGTGGTGCTCAAGGATACCAAGAGCATGGTGGTGAACGGCGTTCGCAGTTGGGGTTCCGGATTCATGCCCTCAGCCTACCAGGGCGTGCTGCTGGAGAGTGGGGACGAACCCATTCATAACCTTAACAATCCGAACGGTGTTACCGATCAACGGCAAGCCGGAAAGCTCGCGTTTCTGGATCAGCTGAATCGTCGGCACCAGGACGGGCGCCAGTCCAACACGGATCTGGAAGCCCGCATTCGCAGCTACGAACTCGCCTTCCGCATGCAGGCGGAAGCACCGGAAGTGGTGGATCTGTCCGACGAGCCGGAAGAGGTTCAGAAACTCTATGGGCTGGACCGCAAAGAGACGGCGGTCTACGGTCGCAACTGCCTCATGGCGAGACGATTGGTGGAAGCGGGCGTGCGGCTGGTGGCCTATCGCGAACGGGATGGTGGCTACATCGATGTGCCGGGGCTGGGGCACAACCGCAACGTGGTCGATGTGGCGGGAGGGCGCGGCGCGCTGGCGGCCCGGCTGGGCGATGGCTTCCGC
>JBHIXE010000522.1:0-3153 GCA_041984905.1 Verrucomicrobiales bacterium
GGCCATGCCGACGCTGCAGTCCCTGATGACGCGCCAGGTGTCCGAGAGCGAGCAGGCCGTAGTACGTGTACTCCAGATCCAGGATATCGTCTTCCCAGGTTCCGTGAAATCCGCCAGCCGCGGTCCAGAGGCTGTCGACAAAGTCGAGACAGGGCTCCTTGATCTTTTCCAGAGGCGCCTGCAATCCATCGAGCGCGTGAAGCGATACCGCCGTCGAGAGCAGGTCCGGAAGGGGCGCATCGGGAAAGGCCAAAAAGCCGCCCTGCGGATGGTAGCACTGCAAGAGCCAGTGCATGGTGTCATCCGGGATGGGATGCAGCAGGTTCCGGCAGAGCGAGATGGCGGCCCCAGTTGCCAGGCTGGAGGCGATGGGGAAGATGGTGTCGTTCTGCCAGCCGCCCGTCGGCGACTTGAGATCGGTCAGGCATTGGCGGATCCCGTCCGGATTCGCTGGTTCCCGCTTGTGATCCGCATAGGAGCCGTAACCCAGGAGACAGCCGTAGGCGGTTCCGTGCTTGGATCCTTCCGTCTGATCGTAGCCACCTTCGGGAGTGCGAAAGGCTTCGATGCGTTTCAAGAGACGGTTGAGCGTCGCTGCATCGATGGACGCCGTCTGCATGGCGGACCAGACCCTTGCCAGACAACAAAGGTGAATGAAGTCCAGACCCTCACCATCTCCAAAGGACTGCAGGTAGGGGACCAGCTTGTCCTCGGGGACGGACGCTTGCAGTGCGGTCAGGGCATCGATCGCGAAGACGGTGTAGTAGAGGTCGCTATTTCCGTCCCGGTCCGGGAATCCACCATCCTCGTTCTGGGAACCTTGAACGTAGTCCCGCACCAACTCGGCAGCTTCGCCCAGAACGGTGGGTGCGAGCCGCGCCACCTGGAGCATTTCCAACCGAAGAGACATGGGGAGAGCGGCTGAAGCCGGGAATCAGCCGCAGCGGATCAAACCGCGACGGCTTCTTTTTGCTCGGCGGGCTCGCCATCTTCGCGAACGCCGTTTTTCACCTCGAACTCGCGGCACCAGCCTTTGATTTCCAGATCGTTGAAGATCTTGCCGAGTACGCGACGCAGAAGTCCTTTCAGATTGGAGTTGTCCAGATCAGCCAGGCTGCGAACGGCGGTTTCCTTGTAGGTCTCCAGCAGGAGCATGCAGCGTTCGTCCGCGCCCGTGTCGTGAGCGAGTTGGCGGACGCGTTCCACGGTGGTTCCTTCCTGAGGCTGGCGGCTCCAAAGCGCCTTCATCCAATCTTTCTGCTCGCCCTTGGATTTCTCCAGGGTGGTGGAGAGCAGCACGCTGGGGCGGAAAGCTTCCAGGTAATTGTCACCCGCGTCTTCGGACAGGTCATCCATATCGTCGCGGATCTGGTAGGCGATTCCCAAAGCCTCGCTGTAGTTGCTGAGCGTCTCGGAGACCTCATCCAATTTGCCGGCGAAAGCCGCGCCCAGTTTCAGCGCGACCTCGAAAGCCGGCGCCGTTTTCTGGCGGAAAATTTCCAGCACCTGGGTGCTCTTGAGCGGTTGCGGTTCCTGCGCCCAGGCAAGTTCAGTGCCTTGGCCGCGACAGAGTTCCCGCTGTCCTTCGGCCGCCACCCGAAGCATTTGGGCCATGTAACGAGGGTCGATATCGCACTCGCCAATGAGCCGGTAACCTTCGCCGATGAGGAGGTCGCCCGCGTTCAAGGCCACGGCCATGCCGCGCTCTTCGTGCAGCGTCTTCTCGCCGTAACGTTCCTTATCTTCGTCCTCAATGTCGTCGTGAATGAGAGAGGCTTTGTGGAAGCATTCCACGGCAATCGCGATCTTCTTGATCTCTTCCGGAATTGGTTCGCCCTGATCTTCGCGAAGCGCCTGGTAGGCCGCGACGGTCAGGAAGGGACGCCAGCGCTTGCCGTCTTTGGCCAGCCATTCCCGGGCGACTTCTTCGGCGTTGCCTTCCGGTTCGCCCATCGCTTCCTGGAGGGCTTCCGGGGAGAACCACTCACGCACATCTTCATGGAGGGCGTTGAGATTGAGACGGCGAGTCTTGTCGTCGCTGGTCAGGTGGATGTAATCCCAGACCCAGTCGTTATCGACCGTGGTATTGATGCAATCATCCTGCAGCAGAGGCACCGCGATGGAAGGAATCGCAGCCGCTTCCACGTAGGGGAAGGTGCGCTCCAGAACGGGGAGGCAGCTCACGCCCACGATCGCTTCAATCTTCCCGGTCTGAATGAGGGACATCACAATTGCGGAACCTTCCGCCACGAGCACCGCATAGCCGAGTTTCTCCGCTTCGTTCTGGAAATCCTGAATCGTGCAAAGGCCGCATTGCTTGCAGAGCAGACCAAACTCATCGAACGGAGCGGGGCACTTTTCCTCGACCCGAAGACACTTGGGCATGAGAAGCAGCCGACGCTCGTAAGGGATGGTTGCGAGCGTTTCCCGCCAGGCCTCGTTGTTGATGGAGACAGCGGTGTAGTGCAGGTAAATTTCGTCGAATCCTGCCGTCTTCAGCACCTTCCGGGCATGCACCTCCAGTTCTTCCAGAGGCATGGGAGGCACGACTCGATTCGTCTCCAGGTAGGTGCGGATGTGGCCCAGCAACTCATCGCGCTCGGTCTTGGTCTGAGGAATGTTCTTCTTGGGTGCGCGAAACCGGGTGGTGGTCAGCGGCACGGACTGAGGAAGCTTAACGGTTTTGAAATTGGTGGAAGACATTCCGGATTTGGGGGGAGAGCTGTTTTGGGGATTAACCCTTCGTCGGGCGGTGGAGTTCCGCGGTTAGCTTGGCAAGTTTGGATAGACGTTCAAGCAAAAGGGGCGTTTCAGGATTACCACGGGGCAGGCTGGGCAATTGTTTCCGAGCAGCGCCTGATTGGAAGTTTTCTCACTGCTTTTGGGCATCCAGCGCGGCTTGAGCTTTGGCCGCCGCTTCCTTGGCCTTTTGCTGAATCTCCTCGGGAGAGGGCAGAGAGGCGAGGTCCAGTTCCGCCAGGACTTCCGCGGGGATGATCCCGTCACTCTGCAGTTTGGTGAGACATTTCTTCCGCTCATTGAGCGCCTTATCCGGGCTGCGCTCCTTGGAGAAGCGGGACTTGGCGTCCTCACTGCGTTGCCGCAGGCTGGAGTAGATGTCGCCGCCCAACAGGGAGGAAATATCCACCTTCA
>JBHIXE010000523.1:0-3139 GCA_041984905.1 Verrucomicrobiales bacterium
AGTCCGCAGCCCCACCTATCGGGAGTATCTGCAGATGGTGCTGGAAGAATCCCAGCCCGCCTACCGCGCCTAGTCTAGACCTAGTCTAGTCAGGCGACTCCGATCTTTCCAAGAGTTTAGCCGGGACACCTCCATAGGTTCCCGGCTTTTCTATGGCTTCGACCACGGCACTGCCCGCGCCGACGGTTGCGTCCGAGCAAATGCTCATGCCCGGCTTTACTGAAGCATTGGCCCCCACGAGCACCCGGTCTCCCAACGTGACGGATCCTGCCAGGGCCGCGCCCGGCGAGATGTGACTGAAGTTCCCAACGCGGTTGTGATGCTCGACCACCGCCGAGGAGTTGACGATACTGCCCCAGCCAATCCGGGCTTCGGTATGCACTACAGCCATGGGCCCAACAAAGACTCCATCCCCGATCTCCGCACTGGGGCTGACCCAGGCGCGCGGGTGGATGACCGTTGCAAAAGCAGCGCCTCGCTCCGCCATCTCGGTGCAAATGCGTTCCCGGGCGAGGTTGTCACCAATCCCCGCAATGACCAGGACTCCAGCCGGAACCGAAACCCGCAGGCTTCCGATGACCTGCCAGTTGCCCACTCTGGAACCCGGCTCTTTGACGTCATCCCGGAATCCGACGACTTCCCAGCCGGAGGCCTGAGCGGCTTCGGCGACGACCAACCCATGGCCGCCAGCACCCAAGATCAATAGCTGCTGCGGCTTATGAGTCATCTTGTGGAATCAGTCTGGAGACCGGTTCGCGTCTCCATCCACTCTATCTAGAATCAAATCTTGATGGAGTTGGCCAGCTCCTTGTTTTGCTGATACCACTCCACCGTGCGATCGAGCCCTTCCTCCAGCGAAATCTTCGGTTCCCAGCCCAGGAGCTTCTTGGCCTTGGTGATGTCTGCCCAAGTCTCCCGCACATCGGCGATGTGGGCTTCCTGATAGTCGACAATCGCCTTCTTGCCCAGCCGCTCTTCCAGCATGTGGATGATCTGGTTCATGGTGATGGGGTTCTGCCCACCACCCAGGTTGATAATCTCGTAACCGAGGGGCTTCAGGCCGCAGATCGTTCCGGCGGCGATGTCTTCCACATAGGTGAAATCACGGGATTGCTCCCCATCGCCATACATCTGAATGGTCTCGCCGTTGTCGATCCAACGCACGAAACGGAAGATGCTCATGTCGGGTCGGCCAGCAGGCCCGTAGACCGTGAAGTAGCGAACGATCGTGGAGTCGATCCCGTGCAGGTGATTGTAGGTGTAGGCCATCACCTCGGCAGCCTTCTTGGAGGCCGCGTAAGGCGAGATCGGCGTATTCACCGGAGAGGTCTCCACGTAAGGCATGGGTTGACCTGCATACAGAGAGGAGGTTGACGCCAGAACGTGCTTCTTAACGCCGAACTCCCGCATCAGTTCGAGCACATTCAGGGTGCCCATCCCGTTGCTGGAGAGATACACATAAGGATTCTCCATGCTGTATCGCACCCCGGCACGAGCCGCCAGGTTCAGCACTCCATCAAATTGATTGGCGGCAAAGATCTTCCTCAGCCCCTCACGATCTTCCAGATCGAGGTGATGGAACTGATAGTCCTTTTTTCCTTCCAGATGGGACATGCGATGCTTCTTGAGCAGCACATCATAAGCATCATTGAGATTATCGACACCGACGACCTGGTGGCCGGCATCAATCAATTGCGAAACAACATTGGAGGCGATGAAACCCGCGGCTCCAGTTACCAAATACAAAGACATGGGGGAATGTGAATGGAGAGGCTAGAGTTGCCAATAGGTTATGTCCTCCTTACGCATGATTTCTGGCTTAAACAGCCATTTTACATCGATCAGGATGGGTTTGGACCGGGAAAGGGCCCGTAGTTTGTCAGGGTTGAGCTGCTTCGCATAGACGTCATGACGGACCGCGAGCACGATGGCGTCGTAGGGACCGTTGGCATCCATGTTGGTGGTGAGTTCGACGCCATACTCGTGATCGGCCTCTTCCGGCGAAGCGTAGGGATCGTGGATCGTCACATCCACTTCGTAGTCCTCCAACTCGGTGACGATGTCGATCACGCGAGTATTGCGCAGGTCTGACAGGTTCTCCTTGAAGGTGAATCCCAGAACCAGAACCCGGCTCCCTTTTACGGCGACTCCAGCCCGCACGAGGTGCTTGACGGTCTGTTCGGCGATGTATTTGCCCATGCCATCGTTGATCCGGCGCCCTGCCAGGATGATCTGGGGATGATAGCCGGTGCTCTCCGCTTTGTAGGTCAGGTAGAAGGGATCGACGCCGATGCAGTGACCGCCCACCAGACCCGGTGTGAACTTCAGGAAGTTCCACTTGGTTCCCGCCGCTTCGAGGACCGCGTTGGTGTTGATCCCCAGGCGATTGAAGATGAGGGCGAGTTCGTTCATCAACGCGATGTTGAGATCCCGCTGGGTGTTTTCGATCACCTTGGCCGCTTCCGCCACCTGGATGCTTTCTGCGCGATGGATCCCCGCTGTCACGACGGAGCCATAGACGAACTCCAGAATGTCGGTCACTTCAGGAGTATCCCCCGCTACGACCTTCACGATCTTGTCCACGGTGTGGACCTTGTCGCCCGGATTGATCCGCTCTGGGGAATAGCCCACCCAGAAATGCTCTTTCCAGGTCAGGCCGCTGGTTTCCTCGAGGATCGGCACACACTCTTCCTCCGTGACGCCCGGGTAAACCGTGGACTCATAGACCACGATGGTACAGGGAGACAGATGCGCTCCCACACAACGGGAAGCCGCATGGATCGGCGTGAGATCCGGGCGCTTGTTCGCATCCACCGGAGTGGGTACCGTGACAATGATGATTCCGCACTCTGCCAGCACGGCGGGATCGTCCTGAAAATCGAGGGTCGACTGCTCCAGAACCGAGGCGTCGAGTTCACCGGTATTGTCGTAGTGATTGCGAAGCTCTTTGATCCGCTTCGAGTTGATATCGAAAGCCGTGACGTTGAAGTGCCTGGCAAGTCCCACCGCCAGCGGCAGACCCACATAACCCGCGCCCACGACGCAGATTTTGGTCTTCTGGGACTTGAGATCTTTGTGGCCCCTGTGCACGAGATCATGCTTGATTTTATTGTGTTGGGTGTTTCCTGAGCAAAAATGT
>JBHIXE010000524.1:0-3113 GCA_041984905.1 Verrucomicrobiales bacterium
CAGAGCTTCGTGGTCCAGGGCTCGCCCCTGCGCATCATCGACACCACCAGCACCCCGGCGCCCATCGCGGCCACCGATGTGCGGGACAGCAATGGCGTGATCCATGTGATCAGCAAGGTGCTGATCCCCAGCTTCTCAATCTCCGGAGGGAGTCCTTCACCTTCCCCGTATACGGGCGCGGGAATCGTGGTGGATGTGCGAGCTTCGGATTCGGTGGCCTGAGACGCCTGCTGGCTGGCCTGCCCATTTTGAGCCAATTCGGCGTCGGTGAAGGCGGATTGGTCAAAAGCACCCATTTTTTCGGCAACGGAAGCGGACATCTTCTGCAGCGCCTGGGCGGCTTGAGAGGCTTGTTCCGCGGCCTGGGCGGAGTTACGGGCCTGTGAGGCCTGGGAAACTTCCTCAAAGCTCTGAGCAAGTTCTTCAGCGTCCAACATGGCTTTCTGGCCCTCCGCCGCTTGAGTGGGGGCCAGTTCGCGAGATTGGTCCTGAAGCTTCTGGGCCGCTTTCGCCAGTTCCTGGGCCGCCTTTTCCAGCGCATCCTTAGACTGCTGCTGGAGTTGTTGGGAGTTCTGTAGATTGGAGAGCTCGTTCTTGGTGGGCTGGGCAGGGGCGGTGTCGCCATTCTGAGCCTGTTGCATGGCTTGCTGCTGTGCCTGCTGCGGGTTCATGCCCTTGGCTTCCGCTTCTTTCTGCGCGGCTTGAGCCTGGGCCTGATCCTGTTGTGCCTGAGCTTGCGTCAGAGCTTTGGCGGCTTGTTGGGATTTCTGATCGGCCTGACCAAACTCCCGTTCTGCCGCATCGGCCTGGGCCTTGGCCTCCATCTCCAGGGCCAGCATGCTGGCTCTTTCCAGCGCCTTGGCTTTGTCTTCCAGTTCCTGAGCGTTGCCGGAGATCGCTTCCTGCATCTTGGCCATGGCTTCCTCCAGTTGACCTTTCTTCACGGCGTCGAGGGTTTTGGCCACCGCATCCTGGCGTTTCTCCAGGTTCGCCAGCTGATTGGCAAGGTCTGCGTCCGCGGGCAGATCCATCTTGGATTCCATCTCACCGGTCGCGGAAGCTTCAGCCGTGGGCGTCTCGCCCCTGGCCATTTGCTGGGTGAATTCGGCAGCGGAGTTTTCGTTCGCCTTTTGCGCGGATTGCTCGGCCAGGTCTTCGAAACCTTTGGCTGCTTCCGCGGCTTTCTGTTGAGCTTGAGCCAGATCCTTGCGCTTCAATTGTTTGGCAGCTTCCTGGGCTTCCCTGGCGGCATCCTTCAGGGCCGATTCCGCATCATCCATCTCGGGATGGTTCTTGGCGAACTCGGATTGCAGTTGCTGGCTGTCTTCGGCAATCTGGCTTTGAGCGCGTTCCAGTTGAGACATCAGTTCCTGCTGTAGCTGGGCAAACTCCTCCGGATTCTGGGCCTTCTCAGTCGACTCCTTTAGGCTCTGTTGGTCTTTGGCGAGCTCCGCGGCTTCATCCGCCAGCTTCAATGCGTTCTGGCCCTGCTGATCCAGCACCTTGGCGGCGGCTTCGGGATCGTCCTTCAGGAGTTCCGCCAGGTTCTTAAGGATGTCCTCCTGGTCACCTTTCCATTCAGCCAGCTTGCGAGCCTGATCCCGCTCCATCTGCTGCTGTTCCCCCTCGCTCATCTGGGGCATCTCGGCCTTGGCCTTTCGCTCGTTCTGAGCTTCCTGGGCCGCTTCCATGGCGAGTCGCTGTTGCTCGTTCGCCAGCTTGGTCAGTTCGGCGATCTTTTCGACGTCATCGCGGGATTCCTCCAGGTTGGCGAGAATGGCGTCGATGTTCTGCTTAGCCTCATCGATCTTCTCTTCCGATGCCTCCGCCTGTTTGAGACGAGCTTTCTGGTCGTCGGTTAGCGGTATCTCCTCGGCTAGTTGCCGAGCTGGGCGAACGTCTTCCGCGTTCACCGCTTTCATCTCCTCGGCGCGGTCCGCAAAGATGGTGCTCTGCATCTTCTCCGCCAATTCACGGATCTTGGTTTCGGCACTGGTGAGATCTTCACGAGCTTCTTCCAGTTTCTCAAGGGTGTCCGCCGTGATCTCGGGTTCGTTCTCCATCCGTTTGCGGGCACTGATGCTCTCTGCCTTGGCGCGATCCAGGTCTCGCTTGGCCTGGTTCAACTGGTCTCGGATCTCTCTTTCCTGGGCTTCGAAGACCTGCTCAATCAAGGGTTTGGCGCCCCGCTCCAAGCGAATGGTAAGGGCTTCGCTCAGTGCTTTCTGAGGTCCGAAATGCTGTTCGGGCAGGCTGTCAGCCACTTCCACCCAAACGGTGATTTCCCGCACCTTCTCCAGATCCAGGGAAGCCAGATTGAGAGGCGCGCGACCGGTCCAGGTTTCTGGGGCGGTGAGAGCGGGAAGGGGCTGAGGCAGCGTCATGGTGTCCTCCGTCCCGGTCACCTGAACCAGCAGGTTCACCGCGGAGAACCCGTAGTCTTCCCGAGCGGAATAGAGGATCGGCAGGACTTCCGTGGGTTTGAGCTTCAACTCCCGGGTTGCGGGTGCGGTGATACTCACCGTCGGAGCGGAGTCCCGGGTCGCCCTCAGCTGGTAGACGGGCGGTTCGTTCTCGAATCCATGCTCGTCGCGAAGCTGGATGGTCCAGGAACTCTCCTGATCGCGCTTGAGGTAGAAGCGCCAGGAGATTTCGGCCCCGGTTTCCGCGCTCTCGCTCAGATTGTTGACGGGCGTTTGCGGTTCACCGCCGATGGTCATCACCATCGACTTCATGGGCCGGTTCATCTTTGCGGACACGGTGACCATGGTGTTTTCCAGCGCCATAATTTCGCCGTTCTCACTGACCTCTTCTCGCGCGGGAAGATTGGTGTATTCCGGATAGTCGTAGCGAATGGTCAGCTGATCGATGGCCGGTTTGTCGATGACATGGACGTTGAAGTAGCGGCTCACCGCATTGCCGGCATGGACGCGATACTGCAGGTCCTCCTGCACGTTGGGGAAGGTTTGGACAAAGGTGCGCAGGTTGTTCTCGTCTGTGGACTCGAGATTCATCCGCTCCACGCCTTCCTTGCTGCTGCCCGCATCCAGCCGCCGCACCGTGGCGCGTTCCAGCTTGGGATGCTGGATGCTTAGCGCGATTTCCAGATCCGA
>JBHIXE010000525.1:0-3092 GCA_041984905.1 Verrucomicrobiales bacterium
GACCATCAAGTGGAGCGCATCGGACGAGTTCAACGATAGCGCACCCGATTGGAAGAAGTGGATCCGGTCCGGGGGACTGCCGGATACCTCATCCTGGAAGTGGGACAATCCGAATAACGTGAGCATTGAAGACGGTGTGGCGCTTCTTACCTTGCGGCACAATGCTGGGAACACTCCCCACGCGGGAACCTACTTCAGTTCCGGAATCCTCAAGTCCTACCGGACCTTCGTCTACGGATACTTTGAGGCTCGCATCAAGGGAGCCGCCTTTCCTGAGTCTGGAGTCTGCCCGTCTTTTTGGCTCTTCAGCGATTTCAATGATCGCGTGGCCGAAGGCGAAACGATCTATTCAGAGATCGACGTGGTGGAGCTGCAACAGTATGACTGGTATTCAGGACAGCAAGACGATGTCAGGGACCTGGACCTGAATCTCCATTGCGTAATCAAGAAAGAAGGGAAAAGGAGCTGGAGACGCCCCAAAGACTACGCGGAAGAACAACTGAACAAATGGCGGGCTCCGTGGGATCCACGTGACGACTTTCATATCTATGGATGCGAGGTGAACGAGTCCGAGATCATCTGGTTCATCGACGGCCAGGAAGTGGCTCGAAAGGCGAATTTGTATTGGCATCGCCCCAAACACCTGGCGTTGTCTCTTGGTCTGCGTAAACCATTTGTGGAATTTTCAGACAACCGGAACAACGCGATCGATCCAATAACGAATCCGAAAGCGAGGGCGAAACTCTCCTCCTTTCCCACATCCATGGTTGTGGACTACGTGAGGGTCTGGCAGAAGGAGGAATAGGTTCGCGAATTCCACGAACTTTTTGCGTTAGAATTTCGTGCCGCTGGGAGTAATGGGGTAATGAGGCCCTCACCCGTCTTACTCATCCTCTCAACGCTGCTCTTCTTCTGCTCCGCGACCGGTCACGTTCAGGTCGTCGACTTTGAGAAGACTATTCTCCCCATTCTGCAGGACCATTGCTACGACTGTCATGGCCCCGACAAACAGAAGTCAGGGTTCCGAGTCGATCAGCGTCTTGCGATGCTACAGGGGGGAGACTCTGGCATTGCTGCCCTGGTGCCCGGAGATCCCAAGGCCAGTTTCCTTGTGGAGGTCATCTCGGGAGTCGATCCCGACATGCAGATGCCTCCGAAAGGGGCCCCTCTCAGTAAAGAGCAGATCGCCCTCATCGAAACCTGGATCACTGAGGGAGCGCACTGGCCGGGCCAGATGGCAAACGTGGACACGTCCGTTGAGACAGACCTTTGGTCTTTTCAGCCCGTAGAGCGTCCGGCAGTGCCTGGTTCCAGGGAGAAACCCGTAGACGCTTTTCTGGAAAAGAAACTGGCAGAGGCAGGCATTGCGCCAAACGGTCCTGCGCCTCCCCGCTCCTTGCTTCGCCGTACTTCGATTATCCTTACCGGACTGCCCCCGACACCTGAGGAAGAGGATCACTTTGCCAAAGAATTCGCCAGAAACCCAGAGGATGCATATGCGAAGCTTGTCGACGACCTCCTGGCTTCACCACACTTCGGAGAACGCTGGGCGCAACATTGGCTGGACGTGATTCGCTGGGCCGAGACGAACGGCTCAGAAGCCAATCTGTATCGTAAGAACGCGTGGATCTACCGGGACTATGTGATCCGGGCGTTCAACGAAGACGTTCCCTATGACCGTTTCATCACCGAGCAACTGGCGGGCGATCAGTTGGGCGTGGGCGAGGCTACGGGGTTCCTGGTAGCCGGACCTCACGTTCCTGCGGCGACCATTGGCCGGGAACCCACCGCCATTCGCCAGGCAAGGGCTGACCGCATCGACGAAATCATGCAAACCGTGGGTGCCTCCATGCTGGGTGTGACGGTGAGTTGCGCACGCTGTCACAATCACAAGTTCGATCCCATCTCCATTCAGGATTACTACGCCATGACGGCGGTGTTCCAGGGCGTGGAATTTGGCGGGCGACGCCCAGAATTTGGCGAGGGCCATCCGCGCAAACAGAGAGCCGCCGAACTCTATCCCCAATTGAATGCGGAGCGGTCGCACCTACGAAACGCCATCGGCTACTGGGAAGAGAACTGGGGAGGCTACACGGACATGGCATTTCCTGCGACGACCACGGCAGCGCTGCGAATTGAGTTCGAGCGCAACCAGGTCTTCATCGATGAACTGGAAGTGTTCGGGCCGGCAGACTACCAGCAGAATCTCGCTGCGGCAGAGTCCGGCACCCATCTGGTCGATGACCCGGAATTGGCGGATCCCGGGAAGCCTGTCGCCAAAGCGAACGACGGTGAATACGGCACGATGATCTGGCGGTCGAAGGCCCCTGAAGGGAGTGAGAAGAAGCCCTGGGTTGAGATCCACTTTGCACAGCCTCAGGAGGTGAACCGGTTCCGCTTTAGCTCGAATCGCGAATACTACTTTGAGACCGACTACCTGACGAGTGGCCCCAATGGTCAGTTCCCAGGCTACCGAATCCTCGCCCAGCAATCAGACGGTTCCTGGCAGGAGGTGGCCAGCACCCAAAAGGCCAAGACGAAGATTCAAAAATCACCGGAGCTCAAAGCGGCGTCCGCCCGGCTCCATGAACACATTGATGCGCTCAACGAGGAAGGCCCTCGGCATAGCTTCGTGGGCCGGTTTGTGAATCCTGGAACCACCTACGTTTTCCACCGTGGAAGCCCGGAGAATCCCAGAGACGAAGTCGCTCCTTCCGGATTTGCTGTCCTGGACGGTGATCTGGGATTGGACTCTGCCAGTCACGAGGCCAAGCGAAGGCTGATGTTTGCAGAATGGCTCACTAGCCCAGACCACCCCCTGACAGCCCGAGTCATGGTCAATCGTATCTGGCACCACATCTTTGGAGCGGGCATCGTCCCCACGGGAAGCGACTTCGGATTTGCCGGAGCCACGCCTTCCCACCCTGAACTCCTGGATTGGCTGGCCGCCGAGTTCGTCGAACCCACTCAGACCGAGGCGGAACCATGGTCCATGAAGGCCATGATCCGGCTACTTGTGAAGAGCGATGCCTTCCAACGCTCCAGCTTTCCTAATGAGGAGTCCATGGTGAAGGACGCCAATGCCACCCTGC
>JBHIXE010000526.1:0-3082 GCA_041984905.1 Verrucomicrobiales bacterium
AGTTTGGCTCCAAGGACTACAACAAGACAGATTACGGCAACACCGTCGCCGCGACTCTGGCCTATTTCCTCATGAGCCAGGGCGACGCCGTGGGTCTCACGACCTTCCACGAAGAGATCGCCGAACGCCTCCCGCCCCGGAACCGTCCCGGCCATTTGCGGCGGCTCATGCTCATGCTGGAGCAGGATTGTCAGGGCAACGCCACTGGGCTCGATGGCATGCTGGAGAAAATGCCCCAGCTTCTGCGCAAGCGGGGGATGGTCGTGCTCATCTCGGACTTTCTCGTCCCCCTGGAACGAATCCAGGCCGGCCTACGCACCCTGCAGGCAACGCGCCAGGACGTCGTGCTCTTCCAGATCCTCGATCCCGCCGAACGCGATTTCTCCTTTGAGGAAGCCACCCATTTTCGCGATGCGGAGACCGGTCAGGAATTCTTCATCGATCCCCACCAGGCCCGAAGCCGTTACCTCAAGCAATTCGAGGAACACCTGGAAGGCATCCGCACCACCGCTCTGCAATGCGGCATGGATCACTACCTGCTCGGCACGGATGATCATGTGGAGTCGGCCCTCTGGCACTTCATCACGCGGCGGCAACAGGTGGGTGCTGTCTCATCACGCAGCCGGCGCAATAAGCAGGCGGGGTAGGTCAGATTCGGTCGAGAGAGTTTCCAAATGGCAAAGTCAGGGCTTGAGGGAGTGGGGTTTCCTGGGTTTCACTGACCTCGTGATAAATAACTGCTCGCGCGTGCTCCTTTGGAGTCTGGGACTTCTCTGGGCGATGACAACACCGCTGATCGCGGAGGAATCGCCAACTTCGAGCGGTTATGACGAACTGCTATCGGCACAGGGAGATTACACCTATGCCTTTGAAGGGATGGCGACATCAGGATGGTGGACCTTCCTGGCCTATCTCGCGGTGGTCGTTTTCCCCTTCGCGTATGCGCTGTTGGAAGCGGGACTGAATCCGGCGCGCAGGCTGCCCCGGATCCTCCTGCGAAACGCCTTGATCACAGTGGTTGGAATCCTGGTGTATGCACTCGTGGGGTTTAACACCCACTACCCGGAGGAATTCAATGGCTGGCTCAAAATCGGCGGGCCGTTCATTTGGCCCGACAGCCAGGTGGAGGACCTATATGGATATGAGGGACCGGGACTCTCGATGACGTCCTTGGGGGATCTTCTCTTCCAATCCGCCTTTGCCGCAACGGTCGGAATCCTGATTGGGTCCGCACTTATCGACCGTCTCAAGCCTGTGTATTTCTGGGCCTACCTGATTTTGCTGATGGGAATTGTCTATCCCGTGATCGGCTCCTGGCATTGGGGCAGGGGTTGGATGGCCAGTCTGAGCGAGGGCTACGGATTCCAGGATTTTGCAGGGGGCGCCATGGTGTATGGACTGGCAGGATTCTCGTTGCTGGGCGGTTCGCTGGCTCTAGGGCCTGGAAAGGGCGCAGATGAAACAGAGGCGCCTCCCGCGAGCCGACGCCTCTGGTATGTTTTGACGGGTGCCCTCGTCCTGCCTTTTGCCTTGGGCGGACACCTCGCAGCCATTGCGGGTGCCCTTGCTGGACTGGTGGCGGCTCTGGGTTTGAACCGGCGGAAATGGCTTCGAGGCGCTGTCTTTGGCAGTCTTGCGGGAGGCGCGGCGCTGGTGAGTTGCGCCGATATCCTGAGTCTCCCGGGCGTCTTTGCGGTGGCGATGGGAGGAGGTGCCGTTGCTGTAGCCGGTTGGCTAACGACCGAGCGAATCCGGAATACTACCGTATCGCTACCCGTCTTTTGGGTGTTTGCAATTGGGGGCGCCTTGGGGATTCTGGCCTGCCCTCTCTTCGCGATTGTGCCGGAGTCGCTAGGGGAAGGCAGGGGGCCGAGCCTTCTCGGCCAATTCATCGGCATGGCTGCGGTGGCTCTGACCGCTTTTGGTATCTCCTTTGCCGCGCTCTTGAGCATCAAGATCATGGGTGGGGTAGTGCGCAGGGACGTGTCAGCTCCTGAGGGCAATTCCGAATGATCGCCACGGAGAGATGGGCTCGCTCGCAGAGCGATTGTAGCAGGCACACTCCGCAGAGCCCATCCAATTCAGACGGCACACGGAGTGTGCCTGCTACCTTCTCCCGTCCAAACCACCTTTCCGCTTGCGCCAAAGGGGAAACCGAAGCAGATTCGCCGTCCCCAAGGATGGGAACCCGGCAACTCGCCGGAAGTCCGCGTCCTCCCAGTTGCACGGGTAGCTCAGTGGTAGAGCGGTTGTCTTACACACAATTGGTCGGGGGTTCAAATCCCTCCCCGTGCACCATTGTCATAACGTGCTGAAAACAAAAGCGTTGGATTCGCGGAGTCAGCTTACTGGCTGGGGGCTGGTAACATTAAGGTAACAATTCCAATGACGTCGATGGAGTCGAGAGTGTCGACTGGGAGGGAGTTGGCTCCTGAGCTGTTTTTGAAGGTGCTCAGATAGTCAGCCAAACCGTAGGTTCCATGTGGAGCAATTGAGATCGAGTGCTCCAACCGCTGGGCTGGCGTTGACCTTTCAATGCCATTTGAAGCGTTTCGGGAGAGGATGTTGGCCGTTCGTCGACTCCTGATAGGTCATAGTTCCTCCATGGTCCGCTTTAAGTGACCAAATGATCGCGATGATTTCTGCCTTTGAGCCAGGAAGGTTCCTTAGTGATTTTGACCCTTTGCCCGCGGCGCAGGTCAGAAAGTGCATGGGTTGACAAAGTCAGATAAATTGAGTTATAATGCTGACATTATGAGTGATGGCCCTCACAGAAGTCTGCCCATGCCTAAACACTGGAAGGGAGTCGCTGAACGGGCGGAGAATGTTTCGTTTTCGCATTCGGAGGTCGGAGAAGCTTTGGAGGTCTCACTCCTCAAGGACTTTCAGGGGGCCCCAATTCTTGATCTAGGGATGATTCTCGGGGCGGGGGAGCAAACGGTCCTTTTTGAGGGAACTGAATGCATTGATCAACTTGAGCAATTTCGTCAAAGTTGCAGAGGCGTAATGGTTGGCAGTAATCTAATTGATTGCGCGATCGATGCCGTAGGCCAGGGGCTTTCAGGAAGCGATGCGCTCCATA
>JBHIXE010000527.1:0-3057 GCA_041984905.1 Verrucomicrobiales bacterium
AGTTTTCAGAAGTCTGGCGGACGGAGATTCCCGACATCCCGGACGTGGAGTCCATCTTTTTCGACTACCTCATTGGCCCCGGTGGGGAGGCGGAGATCGATATCCAGCTGGCTCATCCTGACATCGCTACTCTGCGGCACGCCGCTGATGAAGTCGCGGATGCGGTCGGGCGTTACCCGGGCGTGGAGGATGTGCGCAAGAGCTTCGGACGGGAGATGCAGCAGCTCAGTTTCGAGATCAAACCTGAGGGCCGAAGTCTCGGGGTCACGGCGAGGGAGTTGGGACGTCAGATCCGGCACGCATTCTATGGTGCGGAAGCGCTGCGCCAACCACGGGGAAGCGAGGAGCTCCGGGTCATGGTGCGGTTGCCGGAGGCGGATCGCAGGTCGCTCAGCGGGATCGATGAACTCCTGATTCGAGCTCCGGAAGGCGGGGAAATCCCCATCAAGCAGGCCGCCCGGATCATTGAGGACAAGGCTCCCGTGCGCATTGAGCGCGTCGATGGGGGACGGGTCGTCAACGTCACCGCGAACGTGATTCCCGGAGTCACCAGCGGCAACAAAGTGCTCAACGCTTTCTCAAAGGATGAGCTGCACGGGATCCTCGATCGCTACCCCGGATTGCGCTATTCCTTTGAGGGCGAGCAGCGCGAACAAAGAGACGCGATGCGGGATCTCATGTGGGGATTGACCGCGGCACTCTTCGCGATTTATGCGATCATGGCGGCCCTGTTGCGCAGCTATTTCCAGGCTTTCATCGTGCTCCTCACCATTCCCTGGAGCCTGTCCGGGGCGGTTCTCGGCCATGAACTCCTGGGATTTGGCCTGAGCGTCTTCAGCATCTTCGGCATGATTGCCCTCTGCGGGATGGTCGTGAACGGCGCCTTCGTCTTGGCCGTAACCCGGATGCGCCTCCTGGAAAGCGGCACTCCCGTCAGCGAGGTCACGGAGCTTTCGGCTCTCCGCCGATTCCGGCCCATCTTCCTTACCGCCGTGACGACTTTCCTGGGCCTGGGCCCCATGATTTTCGAGACTTCCAAACAAGCTCTCTTCCTCGTTCCCATGGCCATTTCGCTGGGAATCGGGACGCTGGCCTCAGTTTTGGTCATTCTTTTGCTGATCCCGGCTTTATTCGGGATTATGGAGGATTTAGGGATTACCGGGGTTGAACACCTGGACCAAAGATAGATCTAACGGGTAAGGCTCGTGTAGTTGAGCAACCCAAGCACCCTCCCAATCACCCATGACGAAAAGCTGGAAGATATCCCGACGACACATGCTGCGAGGCCTCGGCGCGACGCTGGCCTTGCCTTACCTGGAAATCATGGGCGAAACCGCCCGGGCCGCTGGCGTCAGCGCGGCTCCTCCCGTGCGTCTGGCCTGTCTCTTCCAGCCTAACGGCGTCTACCCGAAGAACTGGGATGTCAACGGAATTGGCAGAGACTTTGAACTGTCTCCCATTCTTCAGCCGCTCAAGGGGCATAAGGACGACATCGTGGTGCTCAAGAATATCGACAATATCGGCTCCGGACACGTGGGGCTGACCAGTGCGTTCCTTACCGGCGTGGGCGTCCATGGACGCAAGAACGCCATGTCGCTCGACCAGATGGTCGCCGCGAAAACCGGTGTCCACACTCGGTTGCCTTCGATCGTGCTTGGCACTGAGCCTCCTCGTCAGGGTGGGGACGGCGGCCAACCCATTGCTTACGCCAACACGGTTTCCTGGAGCAGCGAGACCACCCGGATTTCTCCGGAAATCAATCCACAGGTCGCCTTTGATCGCATGTTCCGCGATCAGAACAGCCCGGAAGCCCGCCGTGCCGCTCAAAACCGGCTCAGCGTGATTGATCTGGTCATGGAAGACGCCAAGGATCTGCGTCGTAAGGCCAGCACGCCGGACCAGGCCAAGCTGGACGAGTATCTTGAAAGTGTTCGTGCCGTGGAAGTGCAGATCGAGCGGACCCTGAATCCGCCGGAACGCACCTGGGAACCACTCACCGAGCCGGATCTGGTGCGTCCTGCGCCGGGCATTCCCCGGGAGAGAGACAAGCACTTGCGGCTCATGATGGACCTGATGGTGCTCTCCTTCCAGACGGATACCACCCGGGTTGGCACGCTCATGACGGCCCATGGATTCAGCCGCCAGAATTTCTCCTTCCTGAATGGCGTGAATTCCGATCACCACGGAATGTCTCACCACAAGAACAAGAAGGAACTCACCAGCGAATACAGCCTCGTGAGCACCTGGTATATCGAGCAGTTCGCCTATCTTCTGGACCGGATGAAGCAGGTCGATGAAGGCAATGGCAGCCTGTTGGACAACACCATTGTGCTCTACGGCTCCAGCATGAAGGACGGCAATGGCCACATCCGCACCGACTTGCCCCTTGTTCTGGCAGGACGTGGGGGTGGCTCTCTCAAGCCTGGCCGTCATATCGTGGAAAAACAAGCCACGCCGATGGCGAATCTGCACCTGACCATTGCTCAGAAGCTGGGGCTGGAGATCGACAGCTTCAATGGCGCCAGCACCGGCACCATCGGAGAGTTGATGTAAGCAAGGACAGCGGCGCTTTAGCCTTCCTTGGCTGCGGCTTCCGATTCCGTTTCCGCTGACTCTGGACCGTTCTCTTCCTCGGAAGAGGACTTGGAGTAGTCTTTGATGAGAGGCGGAATCCAGTCCATCAGGAAAAGGATGCAGAACACGAGGGCGATCAGTGCGCCCACGGAGGAATCGGATCCAATCGCGCCTCCCGAGGCAATGATTGCGGAGCCCATCATGCGAAATCTGCGGTCTGTCATAGCTGGCACACCTTGAGTGAGAAATCCGAATTCGGAAATCCGAAATCCGAATCATTTCGCGATTTGAATCGAGAAAATCGCCCCAGTCTCCAGGGGGTCGATGCCGGACACTGTTGCTTTACGGCTTTCGGGCTCAAAGTCGGTATTGAAGGTTCAAGGAATCGCCAACCAATACAACCTGGCTCCCGGGATGATGGCCTAGATGGGCATCGGGCATCGGGCATCGGGCATCGGGCATCGGGCATCGGGCATCGGGCAT
>JBHIXE010000528.1:0-3024 GCA_041984905.1 Verrucomicrobiales bacterium
ATCCCGGATATGGACGGACAACTTCTCCGAGCGTTGGGTATGGCTGGGAAGCTCCGATGCCCAAGCAGCAGGAATCGCCCCGGTCAAGCCAACCAGGAAGAAGGCGAAAGCGAGCGGAACTTGACGGACGATGGCAGGGAAGGTCAAGACGTCAGGAATCTACGTTCCCTCACATGCCCATCTCAAGAAAGTTCTTCAAGAGCATTTTACCTTCCGTTGTCAAAATCGACTCCGGATGGAACTGGACACCATAGATCGGGTACTCCCGGTGACGTACGCCCATGATCTCTCCCTCTTCCGTCTTGGCCGTCACTTCCAGGCAGTCCGGAACGGTATCCGGCTTGATGAGCAGAGAGTGGTAACGGGTCGCCTCAAAGGGATTGCTCAGGCCTTTGAAGAGCCCCTTTCCATCGTGATGGATCATGGAAGTCTTCCCATGCATAAGCCGGTCAGCACGAACGACCTTGCCGCCAAAACTATGGCCAATGCACTGGTGTCCCAGACACACTCCAAGGACCGGTAGCTTGGGGCCAAACTCCAGCACCACTTCGTTGCTGATCCCCGCTTCATTCGGAGTGCAGGGTCCCGGAGAAATACAAATCCGCTCCGGCTTCAGTTTGCGGATCTTGCTGAGGGAAATCTGATCGTTCCGGAAGATTTCCATTTCAGCGCCGAGTTCGCCGAAATACTGGACCAGATTGTAGGTGAAGGAGTCGTAGTTATCGATGACCAGGAGCATGGCGGCCCACCTAAAGGACCGGCAAAGGGCCAAGAATCAAGTTTTTCTCGCTCGGCAAAACGGTCTCATCCCCGGTGAGACCTGCCTCGCTCCTTCCATTCCCCACCCAAAAAAGAAGCAGCGCCCCCCCTTCTGAAGGGCAGCGCTGCCTCGGACACACGTTTTCGGTTCGCTCGTAGTTGTTTGACAGTAAATCAGTCCCCCGGATTGAGGTTCGGGCCCACTTGACCCTATCCATTTTGGAGTCGAGATAAGCAGGTTCCATACCTGACGATTCCGTTCCCGCAGATTTTTTTTCTTCCTTTCAATTTCGGGACCGCCGTAGGCTGGATGGTATGGCAGGCTCTCTCTCTTCACGTCGTCGATTTCTCCAAACCGGCGCTACCGCTTCGGCAGCAGCTTTCGGATTTCCCGCGGTACTCCGTTCTCAGTCCCCCAACTCCAAACTTCAGCTGGCGATCATTGGAGCCGGTGGCCGCGGAGCCCGGAACATGCGCGAGATGCTGGGTGAGCAAATTGTGGCACTTTGCGACGTCAATGAGGCCAATCTCAGCAAGGCGAAGATGGATGCTCCCGAGGCGCGGACTTACCGGGACTTCCGCGAACTCTATGCCAAGGAAACGGAGAATATTGACGCCGTGGTGGTCAGCACCACTGAGCATACACATGCCTTTGCCACGCTGCCTGCCTTGCGCGCCGGTAAGCATGTTTACTGTGAGAAACCTCTGACCCGGGATGTTGTGGAGTGCCGGAAGGTGATGGAGGAGGCCGCCAAGGCTGGCGTCGTCACGCAGATGGGCACCCAGATCCATGCCGAGGACAACTATCGCCGGGTCGTCGAACTCATCCGGGCCAAGACCATCGGTAACGTCAAGGAGGTGCATGTCTGGGTCTCCCGAACCTGGGGTCGCCAATCTCCCGAAGACGCCGAGAAGTACAAGGACGTCGTCTCCACCCAGGAACGTCCTACCGAGACTGTGGAGCCCCCTGCGGAATTGGATTGGGATCTCTGGCTCGGCCCCGCCCCTTATCGTCCTTTCCATCCCGTCTATTTCCCCGGCCCCAAGTGGTATCGCTGGTGGGATTTTGGCAATGGAACCATGTCGGACCTGGGAAGTCACTGGAACGATCTGCCCTTCTGGGCTCTGGATCTCGACGCGCCCCTGACCATCGAAGCAGGTGGACCGCCACCTCATGCCGAGATTGCTCCCGCTTCCATGTGGGCCAAGTACGAGTATGGACCTCGTGGGGACCGGCCGGGACTGGAACTCACCTGGTATCAGGGCCAGGAAAAGCCTGAACTCTTCAAGAAAGGCAAGATTCCTCAGTGGAACAACGGGGTGCTGTTTGTCGGAGAAGATGGGATGCTCCTGAGCGACTACCGGAAGTATGTGCTCTTGCCGGAGAAGAAGTTTGCTTCGTATGAGCCACCGGCTCCAAGCATTCCGCCCTCGCCAGGTCAGCAGGCTGAGTTCCTCCGCGCCTGCAAGGGCGGCGAACCCACGCTCTGCCACTTTGGATACTCTGGTCCTCTGACGGAAGCCAATCACCTGGGCAATGTGGCCTACCGGGCCGGAGCCAGGCTGGAGTGGGACAGCAAGAACCTGAAAGTGCCGAACTACCCCGAGGCTGAGCGATTCCTGGGCAGAGAATACCGGGACGGCTGGAGTCTGGAGGGGTAGCCCCGGCAAAGAGTGGCGAAAGATCCTCAGCCAGCCGCATCATCTCCGTTCGAGATCGAAATTCGAACTAACGGGAATTCCCTAGTTGCCAGTCCCCCTAACACGCGCACTGTTGTAGGGACTCAAGTTGGCAATTATTAGATCGATCTGCGAGCTGGATGAACAGGGCCCCCCACACTCTCAACAACACACAGTTATTTCTATTCTCGCTGGCCCCATCTATCAGTCTCGTCGTCATCGCTGGAAGTCTGATTGTTCTTCTGGGCTGGTGGGGAGATTTCGGGATTCTGCGCCGGGCCTTTCCCGGAGAGGTGTCCATGAACCCTCTTACCGCGATTACGTTCCTGATCTCGGGATTGGCCCTTCGATTCCACCTGCAGGAGGAAATTCCCAGAGTTGGATGGCTGACCAAGGAACAATTGCGGTTGGCTGGCATGGGATTGGCCACCGTGACTGTTCTCTTAGGCACAACAAAGCTGCTCGCCTATTTGACCGGGTGGGATCCGGGATTCGATCAGATTCTCTTTCAGAAGAAACTCGCTAATGACCATAGTCACTTTGAAAGCCGAATGGCGCCGAATACAGCCTTCTGCTTCATTCTTA
>JBHIXE010000529.1:0-3010 GCA_041984905.1 Verrucomicrobiales bacterium
TGCCTATTCTCAGGGGGGCTACGAAACCGGAATTGTGTCCCGGGTAGGCCCAGAGGTGGAAGGTGTGCTGATGTCCGCTGTGGACAGACTTCTCCGGGAATCGAATCGGGAAGAGTAGGGCTAAGTGCCTCATTAAAAGCGTTTTGAGAATCCGGAGATGGCAGGGCCGGATAGTCTTGCTTGCTCCCAGGGAAACGCCCGATTTTACACAAATTCCCTTGTGTTCGTTGGGCTCCATTAGAAGGATTCCCCGTCTATGATCGCCAGTGAAGTTCAGCTCGCATTGTTTGCCATTGAGGCCGGTGTTCGGATGGGCCGTAGCATCCATACCGTGCTCATCAACGAGTCCATTGAGGGGCCGTTGCTTCTGCCCATCGGCAACCTGGGCGGTGAGCCGTCGCAGTCAGAGGTGCAGCGCTACTTTGATGACAATCCCGAGCTGGCCAACAAGGATGGGCAGCCCTTTTGCCAATTGCCGATCGAAGACCGGTTCAAGGCCTATGTCACGATCAAGCGGATTGAGCTCCAGGTCGAGGATCCGGCCCTCAGCAAGGAGATTGTCGCCAGTCTGCACAAGTTAGAACGCGTGAAGGCGGAGTATCGCGCCTCCTCCAGCATGGCTGGAACCATTGTCGACAGCGCCATTCGACTGGCCATTGACTACGCTGCCTACGATCCCTCTTTCCTCGGTCTGAAACAGCAATCGCCGGCTTACCAGGTCGCGTTTGCTTTCCTGAGTTCTCTGGAGAAGACGGATTTTGCCCAAGTGCAGGCTTCTGGTGCGGAGGGCGTGGTGCGCCAGGTTCTGTGGTCGGCGTTTCAGAGTGTGGAAGAGAATGCGGGACTCATCTCCGATAACGAGCGGCTCCAGGTACTGATGCGAGGCATGTGCACGGCGCTCGTGGATGACCTCAACGGAGCCCAAGGGGATGTCGGGGAGACTTCGCGCCGGGAACAACTGCTTCAGAGAGTGGCCTCCAGCGTAGTCCGGGGAGGTTTCCAGGCCTTCAACGAACACGGAGACCTCTTCCTCGGCAACCTGGACCAATCGCAGCGGGTCCATTCCGCCATCATCCAACTGGTCGAAGGCGTGCGGGAGAACGGCCTCGAGTTCGCGCCTCAATCGCTCGAACCCCTGGCCCACAGTGTTCTCATTGCCGTGGGTGAGAATCCCGATCTGTTCGCCGATCGTCAAACCATCAAGGCATTGATGAACCGGACCGCCGCCGTCTTGCGGGAAACCCAGGGCGATCAGCTCTTTGAAGGGATTCTTCCGATCCTGATGCAGGAATCCGTGGAACTTCTGCGGGAACATTCCGCGACCCTCATTGATCCGAACGATCCCAACAAGCAACGGCTCGCTGAAGCCATGGGCGTGCTGTCGTTGAGTCTCCAGAACGGGGCGGTGAAGCTGCTTTCCAAGCAACAACTGAGCGAGCTTAGCCAGATTGTGCTGACGCATGTGGCGGAGAATCCGGAAGCCCTGCTGAGCCGAGTCGAGAACGACACGCGCAAGACCGCGCTGGCCCAGATCATTGCCTCCGTGGCGTTTTCCGTGGGCGAGAATCCCGGACGCTTTGTCCGAGGTGGCAGCTTCGTGGAACTGGTCGATATCGCGATCGAGAAGTCGCTGGAGAACTGGGACAAGTTGCTGGATTTGAATGCCGGGACGGTGGATACCAATCGGCTCTACCAGGTGATGTCTGGAGTGATGATGGCAATTCAAGCGGATGGAGATCCGCGCAACCTGATCACTCCCAAGGTCTTCAATGCGCTCATGCTGGAGGCCATCACCGTTTGCAGCACCAAAGTGGATCAGATTCAGGCGGAGAAAGTTCGCGCGACTTTGGCCCGAGTTCTGGAACTGGCCAGAACCGAAATGGAAAACGGCATCAACGGCGCCAATCTGCCTCAAATCTTCCGGGCGGCGCTCTACGAAGTCTTGGGGAACCAGGTCCAGCCAGGGCAGGGAAGGCTTGCGAAGGTCCTTCGGAACGTGCTCAACTCAGAATTCCAGGTCTCCTGAAGACTCGCTCGCGCATGATTTTCGTAACCTTATTCCGCCTCATGTTTCTCACGAACCGCCGCTGGACCGGTTGGGTAGGGCTCTTGGCCGCCGTCGCCCTGAGTTCCTGCGGTACCATGGGCTACACCCAGCTGCAGAAGGATTTTCTGGAGCAGGTGGAAAAGGACAACCAGACCAGTGCCAGCCCGTTTGTGTCTGACGAGGATGCCGACGCCATGGTCGCGGAGGGATATCGGAAGATCGCGGGGCAACTTACCGATACCAAAATCGCAGGGCTGGAACCGGCTCAGCGGGCCAATGCCTGGATGCTGCGAGGCATTTCGTCCTGGCGCGCCAAGAATTACGAGGACGCCGTCAAGGCCTCCAAGAGCGGCTTGGAAACAGCTCCCACGAAGGGATCCCGCGAGAGCCTGATCCTGGGCATGCTGCCTGGACTGGTGATCGATCAGCAGATGGCAGACATTTGGACGGAGTATGGAATCGAGAGCATGCCGGTGCAGGCATTTGAGGAGGCGAAGATCCAGGAGAACTACAAGACGGCTTTCGCTCAGTATCTGAATCCGGCCAAAGAGGAGGCCTATGGTTCGGACACACCCACACCCAAATCTGTCCTGAGCTACATGCATTACCAGCGCTGGCGGGTGATTCAGAATTGGGATCTCGCCCTTTCTCGCGTGGAGGACCGGGAGGCCCGGCAGCGATTGCGGGCCTCGGCGGACGCGTTTCTGGGCAAGCCGATGCCGGATGCCGCGCGCCGGGAAATGACGAGCATTCCGGAAGGGGATCCCTACCGGCAATTGATCGAGTCCAAGTCCAGCTTCTAAAGGATAATCGCACCAAGGATGAGGTGCAGGAACTCCTGAAGCACGCGGGTGTTGTCGCTCAAATCGATCAAAGAATTGTGTGTGCAGAGAAACTCAGGTTTTAGAAAGCGCGAAGCGCTGAGAACCGAAGTAGCCGTGGTGTGACCGAAGGGAACCCACG
>JBHIXE010000530.1:0-3006 GCA_041984905.1 Verrucomicrobiales bacterium
ACCATGGTCTTGCGCCCATCTGAGGAGGCGGTGATATCCAGGAAGACCAACTCATCCGCTCCCTGAAGGTTGTAGGCCATGGCGCACTCCACCGGATCCCCCGCATCCCGGAGCTCCAGAAATTTCGTTCCCTTCACCACGCGCCCTCCAGTGACGTCCAGACAGGGGATGATCCGTTTTTTCAGCATATTTGAGGCAAGTTTGAGATGAATGTTGTGGCGCAGAGGGAGATATGCAATAATTTAAAAATATCTAAATATTAGGATATTCGAACCTTGTCAGCCCTTTCCACCATCGTTCCCCCAAGCGTGCCCGTGGAGTCATGCGAAGAACTTGAGGAGTCTTTCCCGGAGTATCTGGCCACGGAGAAGAATGCCTCCCCTCTGACGATTCGCAATTACCGGCATGCGTTAACCACCTTCCGGGATCAGGCACGGGGATTCGAGCATTGGCGCTCCTGTGATGCGGAGATCTTCCGGGATTACCTCTTTCAGCTCATGAAGGCGGAGACCGCTCGCTCCACCATCCGCCTCCACTTTGCGGCGCTTCGGAGCTTCTTCCGGTTTCTGACGAATCGAAAGGACTTGGAACGCAATCCTCTGGTGGAGATTCAATTGCCCAAGGCGGAAAAGAAACTGCCCGTGGTGCTGAGCGTGCAACAGGCCATCGAACTGCTGGAACTTCCTCTGAAGCTCCCCCGGGACAAGCAGGCGCCGGCCTGGCTTCCCTATCGTGATGCAGCGATCCTCGAGATGTTCTACAGCACCGGGATGCGGGTCTCGGAATTGTCCAACCTGAAGACCCATGACTTTGATCCGGTGGACGGTTGCGTGAGGGTCATGGGAAAAGGTGGGAAGGAACGGATATGTCCAGTGGGGAGCCACGCAGTGAATGCCCTTATGAACTATCTGCATGAGGCGGTAGTGACCAGGGGTCCCCTCTTCATCAACAAGTCCCGGAACCAGATTTCGACCCGCAGTCTGTGGGCATTAATTCAAAAATATCAGCAGCGCTCGGGGATTCCTATCCATCTGAGTCCTCATAAGTTACGGCACAGCTTCGCCACGCATTTGCTAGAGAGCGGGGCGGATCTGCGCAGTGTTCAGGAGATGCTGGGACACGCCAGTTTGTCCTCCACACAGATCTATACCCACGTGACCGTTGAGCGCATGAAGAAGGTGTTCGATGAGGCGCACCCACGAGCGTAATCAGCGCCTTGCGACTTGTGCAAAAAGAGCCAATCCGGGCAACTGAGCGCCCGCATTCGGCAAGTTGTCAGGGCTAGAGCGAGGCTTGGCATGGACATTGCTTTCTCCTGCCGCAGTGGGATCTGCAGGGAGAGCGGATCTCACCAATTTTTGATGAGAACAGTTCTCCCGGAACAACCACTAAAACCACTACACAAGACAACACACTAGCAATGACAAAATCGTCTCGAAAACTTCTTCTTATGCTGGGCGTTATGACTGCCATGTTTTTCCTTGGCAGCCAGGGCGTGATGGCGGAAGACGAACTCAAGGGTGACTATGATGCACTGGTTGCGGAACAGGGGGATTACGCCTACGCGTTTGACTTCTTCACAGTCAGTATGTTGTGGACCTGTATCGCCGCAGCACTGGTCTTCCTTATGCACCTCGGCTTCGCCACTCTTGAGGCGGGCCTGACTCAGAAGAAAAACTGCGTCAACATTCTCTTCAAGAACTCCTTCATTATCGCGATCGGGATCGTGACCTATGCCTTGATCGGCTTCAACACGCACTATCCGGGTGACTTCAATGGCTGGTTCAGCATCGGCACTCCAATTGGAGATCTGAACGCTGACGGCGGTAACACCTTTGGATATGGCGGCGTGGGCCTTGCCATGACCGGTTATGGGGACTTCATCTTCCAGGCCATGTTCGCCGCTACTGCTGCTACCATCGTTTCTGGTGCAGTGGCAGAGCGCGTGAAACTGCCTTCTTTCATGATCTTCGCGACCCTCTTGGTGGGTATCGCTTACCCGGTTGTCGGTTCCTGGCACTGGGGTGGTGGCTGGATGGGCGGCCTCAACGGTGGAAACGGCTTCAAAGACTTCGCCGGTTCTGCAGTGGTGCACGCCTTCGGTGGCTTTGCCGCTCTGGCCTGTGTGCTTCTCCTGGGTGCTCGTAAGGGCAAATACACCTCAGAAGGCATCAAGCCGATCCTGGGTCACAGCATGCCTCTGGCAACTATCGGGGTCTTCCTGCTCTTCTTTGGATGGTTCGGATTCAACGGCGGTTCTGTGCTGTCCGCGGCACCTGGACCTCTGGGTCTTGTGTTCACCACCACGACGCTGGCTGCCTGCACCGGTGCTCTTGGCGCGATGATCGTTTCCTGGATCTTCACTCAGAAGCCTGACCTGTCCATGACCCTGAACGGCTTCCTGGCCGGTCTGGTCGGTATCACCGCAAACGCTGACATTGTTAGCCCGATCGGCGCTCTGTTCATCGGTCTGATTGCTGGTGCCATCGTGGTGGTGTCCGTGATCTTCCTGGACCGGATCCGCATCGACGACCCGGTTGGAGCCATCTCCGTTCACGGTGTGTGCGGTGTCTGGGGTATCCTGGCCGCTGCTATCTTTGAGGTCGTTCCGGAAGGCGGCGAGAAGCAATTCGGAATTGTGGGACAAGCAATCGGCGTTGGCGCTGTGGCAGCTGCTGCATTTGTCTTCTCCTTCGTCCTGTTCCTGATCCTCAAGTTCACCATCGGTATTCGTGTCAGCGAGGAAGAAGAGGCTGAAGGTCTCGACCTCGGCGAACACGGTGTTCCTGCATACGGAGCCGAAGGCTAATCTAGAACGATTCTTACGTCGCAATGAGGCGGCGTAGGAAACCGAAACGTGGTTGGAAGGGCCGGGGGAAACCTCGGCCCTTCTCCGTGTACCGAAAACCGAAAACCGAAAACCGAAAACCGAAAACCGAAAACCGAAAACCGACTGCCGGACTGCCGGACTGCCGGACTGCCGGACTGCCGGACTGCCGGACTGCC
>JBHIXE010000531.1:0-3004 GCA_041984905.1 Verrucomicrobiales bacterium
GACTGACGACTGACGACTGACGACTGACGACTGACGACTGACGACTGACGACTGAAACTTTGAACGCGTTCGGCACATCTCCAAGCTCCGCACCACCCTCCCGATGGGTCCTCGGCCTATTCTGGTTGATCCTCCTGGGTGGAATCTCAGGGCTGTGGCTCTACTCGGCCTGGAGAGATGATACCGTCAGCCTGAACCTGAATGGCGCCAACTATGCCCTGGGGCTTCAACGTGGCACCATCTTCGTGGGCTACTCGGAAATCTTTTCCCTGGACGTTCGTACCAATCGTCACACTCAGAGGCACGCCTTTTCCATCTGGTGGTGGCCACAGGTCCTCTCCAGCCATCGCGGCTTTGTGGTGATGATCCCGCTTTGGATTCCCTTCGCGCTGAGCCTCGGTCTGTTAGCCTATCTCAAGGCACGCAGATCCCATGACAAGCCTCGCGCACGGCCCGATCTGACAGCATCCAAGTCCCCTTCCGGATCGTGACAGACTCGGGGTTTTCCCCTTGACCCTCCTCTTCCCGGCCCACAAGTTGATAGACAGCACCATGAAGGCGCTATTGCTCATTATCATCCTCCTGATTGGGGTGGGAATCGTCGTGCAATTGTCCGAGGAACGCCGGCAAAAAGCGTCGCTCGAAGCCGGGAAAGAATCGGTACAAGACCCGCCAGCAGAGATGGTGGAGCAGGCTCCGCCTGAGGCCTGACTTCATTTAGAGCATTCCCTCACGACCTCGTGAGCAAAGAAAAGGGCGCCCATTTCTGAGCGCCCTTTCTGCAAATCGAGATTGGCAAGCTTCGAAGACCGTTTAGTCGATCAGGTCATCCAAGGGATCGATGATCCGCACCGGTGAAGTGGGGCTGCCATAGTCCTTGGCCCAGGCGTCGACCATCTTGGTCAGCCAGGGATCCTCGTGACGCTTCCAGCCATAGGCGTCCCAGTTCTGCACGGGCTTGACGTTCTTCCACATATCGCCGGCACGAGGCGGGCCAAAGTCCGTGGGAAGGCCCGTTTCCGTGGTGGGATCCAGCTTGGAAAGGAGGCGATAGATGATGTGACGCACCCAGAGGATCTTGTGGGATTCCTTGGAATCGGTGGTGTAGACTTTATGAGTCACCAGGCAAGCCGTCACTCCTCGGGTTTTCACGGTCGGGAAGCTTTCCCCCAGGAACTTGTAGTCGTTGGCGTTGATCTCCGTAGGCAGGTAGCCCTTGAACTCATCCATGTTGTCGAAGACTTCATCGGCCCGGCCAAAGGGAATCAGAGTCAGGTCCGGCTTGTTCTGCGCCCCAAAAAGACCTTTCCGCAGTTTCTCCAGGCCATACTTTTCCAGGCTGGGATAAGGCACCCCACCGACCAGAAGCACGGCATCCAGCTGGGGATTGTTCCCTCCGTTGATGAGGGCAGACAAAGCAGCATCGGCGCCCAACTGCACTGGCACCCAGCGCCGCTTCGGGCCCCATTCCTGTTTCCAGTTGGTCGTAATGCTCTCATCCAGCATGGTCGCGGTGATCATGCTACCGGAACTGGCTCCACCCACAGCGATGCGCGCCTGGTTCTGGAAGAGTCCCACCAGGTCTTGAAACTTGGTCTCCGTTCCCGGACGGACCACCAGGTGAATCTTCTCCGTATAAAGTGGCAGGACGAGTTGGATGTTGTCCGCGATGTAACCCCAGGCCTGATGGATCCGGTTGTCGACCGGGCCACCGGCAGCCGGCTTGCGGTAACGGTTGGCGTAGTACCAGAGATCACTCTGGACGATCGCCAGCTGGACTTCGTTCTCCCCACGCAGACGCTTGATGCTGTCGAATCCGCCCTCCGTCGCGAACACATTGACTCGGAAGCGGGGATACCGGAGATAATCGGGGTTCTTGCTGGACGGAGAAATCCCGTAGTTCTCACAGAGATTGGCCAGGTCCTCACCGAAGCGGATGTAGTAACCCGAACTGGATCCACTACCGATCCCCGGATTGGTGGGGCGGCCCGTCGACTGAACGGAACCGGGGTAGCGGTTGTTCTGCGGGAAATTGATATCGGAAAGATTTGGCCCCTGGGCAAACGCCCCAGTAATGGACGATAGCAGGACTAAACCTACGGCAGTTGTGGTAAAGGGTCTGAAGTGCACCTTGGGATCGTAATTGTTGAGAGTTAACTATGTAAAGAGGGAAGCGAGTTGTCCGCTGCAATTTCGCAACAAATCCGCAATTTTGAGAAGTATCAATGGGGAGAACTTGCGAAAATTACCATCATTCGGACATCTTGTAGTGATATTCTACTGCGGGGAACCAGCCAACAGCTCCCTTTTCCCTACTAGACGAGCAATCGATCTCCTCAGGCGGATCTTTCTTTCAATGCCCGCCAACACTCCAGGAATCCACCGGCAAAGTCCTGGGGCCGATTCTCAATCCAGCTAGCAATGGTTGAGACGGGGAAGAACTGGCCAAATTCAATCTCGCTGGCGGGCCAACGCAGCTTGCCTCTGGCTTTCGCTCGATAGAGTTCGATGAACTCCCAGCCGTTCGAGGCACTTGGCGGCAACTGGAGAACTCGTTCCACTTCCGCTTGAAGGCCGAGTTCCTCTTCCAACTCGCGCCTGGCGGTTTCCGCATAGCCCTCGCCCGCGTTCAGATGCCCCGCTGCACTGGAATCCCATGCGCCGGGATGAACATCCTTCAGACGCGATCGCTTCTGGAGAAAGAGCTCTCCAGCTTCATTATAGACAAAGATGTGCACCGCCCGATGTTTCAGACCCGCCTCATGGATGCGCCCCCTCGTTTCCTGGCCGATGACTTGGTTCGCGTCATCCACCACATCAAAGCGTTCTTCCCGGCACTGCGGATGATCCTTGAGCGGGTGATCGTCCAGGTGTCGCGCCAATTCCACCCACTCTTCCAGCGATAGTTCCTCCGCGCGCGCTTGTTCAGAGATTCCCAGTTTCTCCGCCAGCCCGGTCCAAATCTCTGGCTCGACACCCAGTCCCTTTCGCAGCTGCTTGCGAC
>JBHIXE010000532.1:0-2910 GCA_041984905.1 Verrucomicrobiales bacterium
CCCGAAGCCCGAAGCCCGAAGCCCGAAGCCCGAAGCCCGAAGCCCGAAGCCCGAACGTTCAGCTGAAGACACCCCCCAGGGCAAGTCGTCGCCTGCAAAGGCGCGAAGCGCTGTGTCTTTGCTTAGCCGGGGTTGAGCGCCAGCGAGGCCCCGGTAGCAGCGTCGTACGACGAGCCGCGTAGCGGTGGCACAGGGAGGGGGCAATCGTTCTAGCCCCCGCTTCGTCAGGTCAGGTTTCGATCCTTGATAGAAAAACTTCAAGCCAAAATCGGCGTCAGCACCTTTCCACCCACATCCGTGAGCCGGAATCGCCTTCCGTTATACACATAAGTCAGCTCCTCGTGATTCAATCCTAGCTGATGCAGAATCGTGGCGTGGATGTCGTTCACGTGCACGGGATTCACCGCCGCCTTGTGGCCGATTTCATCGGACTCGCCATAACTGACGCCGCCTTTAATGCCGCCGCCTGCCATCCACATGGTGAAGCAATGCGGGTTGTGGTCGCGGCCCGGCTTATCTCCTTTCTGGGACAGGGGCAAGCGTCCGAACTCCCCACCCCAGATCACCAGTGTTTCATCGAGCAATCCGCGCTGTTCCAGATCCGTCAGCAAACCCGCGATGGGGGTGTCCGTTTCTCCGGCAAACTGCTCGTGGTTGCCCTTGATGTCCTTGTGGCCATCCCAGGAACGTTGGTTCTCCATGCCCCCCGAGTAGATCTGCACAAAACGCACGCCGCGCTCCACCAATCGCCGGGCCGTGAGGCATTGGCGCGCGAAATGATCGCAACGCTCCTCGTCCACTCCGTAAAGTTTCTTGGTCGCGGCGTTCTCCGCATCGAGATCGAGGGCTTCCGGTGCAGCGCTCTGCATCCGATAGGCCAACTCAAAGCTCTCGACCCGCGCATTGAAGTCGTCTTCCAAGGCGTGGTGCTCCATGTGTTGCCGGTTCAACTTGGCCAACAGATCCAACTGGCGGCGCTGCGCGCTATTGGTCATGTGCTCCGGCCGGTGCAGGTTGTCGATCGGATCGCCCTTTGGCTTGAGCCAGGTGCCTTGATAGACGCTCGGCAGGAAGCCCGCGCTCCAGTTGGCGGCGTGGCCTTTCGGCAAGCCCCGATCCAGCGGGTCGGACATCACCACAAAAGCCGGCAAATTCTGGCTCGGAGATCCCAACCCGTAGGTGACCCAGGAGCCGGCGCAGGGATAGCCCATACGCGGCAACCCACAGTTCATCATAAACAAGGCCGGACTGTGGTTATTCGATTCCGTGTGCCCGGAGTGAATGAAAGCCATCTTGTCCACGTGCTGGGACAATGCCGGGAACAAGCTGCTGACATGTTTACCGCACTCCCCGTACTGCTTGAACTCGAAGGGCGACTTCATGAGCGGCCCCACCTGATTCGCAAAGAAGCCGGTCTGCTTATCGAACCCTTCCAGTTCCTTGCCGTCGTACTTGGCGAGCTCCGGCTTGTAGTCCCAGGTATCCACCTGTGAAGGTCCGCCATTGATGAAGAGCCAGATCACCGACTTGGCCCTTGCTGGGAAATGCGGATTCTTGGAGAGGAGCGGATTGATCTTGCCGCTGCCAGGAGCTGCCAGCAGGCCCTCGTTCTGAAGCAGGCTCGCCATGCCTAACATGCCCAGGCCACTTCCGGCTTTTCGGAGCCAATCGCGTCGTGAGTGTGGATTCATAAGCGTATCTTGGTGAGTGGTTTGAGGTTGAGGCTGGTTATTCGATGTAGGCAAACTCGTTGAGGCCAAAGAGGATCTGGCAGAAGTCCGAGAGTGCGAGCTGACGTGGATTTGCTTCTCCAGCAGCCTCGTAGACGGCCATCTGGTCCTTCAGGAAGGCGAGGTTTGCCTGGACTTCCTGATCCGTGGCGGAACGGCTCAAGGTCATGCGGAACCCTTCGTGAATCGCGGATTCCAGGTTTTTCGCCGCAAGAGGGTCGAGACGCTGCGCGAAACTACCCGCCCACTCGATCACGTTCGGGTTGTTCATAAAGTAGAGAGCCTGAGGCGCGATCGTCGTCGCGGGCCGGCTGCCCTGACTGACCAAGGGCTCCGGCATGTCGAAGATCTGCAGCATGGGGATGAGCTTGCTGCGTTTCACGAAGAGATAGATGCTGCGCCGGGGAGTGCTCTCGTCCAGGCTGCCGGGCCCGTACATGGTGTCGTCCAATTCCCCGGAGATGAAGAGAAGGCTATCCCGCAGAGCCTCGGCCTCCAATCGCCGTGGGGAAAAGCTCCAGAGATAGTGATTGTCAGGATCATTCCTGGCATCTGAGTCATCCACCGTACTGCTCTGGCGGTAAGCTGCCGACATCATGATCTCCTTGTGCAGGGGCTTTAGGTGCCAATCATGGGCGATAAGACGCTGCGCCAGGTAATCCAGAAGCTCAGGATGCGTCGGCTTCTCCCCTTGCAGTCCAAAGTCGCTTGGCGTTCCCACGATGCCGCGCCCGAAGTGATGGTGCCAGAGCCGGTTCACCATGACTCTCGCCAGGAGATGCCCCGCGCCCGAGTCCACATCCGTGATCCAGTTCGCCATGCCGGTCCGGCGATAAGAGGTGCGCCACTCATTCGGCGGCGCTTCTTTCCAGTAGTCCGCCTGATGCCCTTCCCGCATCAAGACCTGGAGATATCCGGACTCGGCGACCTCCTTCTTCTGATTCACGTCTCCCCGGTTCAGGAAGTAGGTCTGGGGATAGAAGTGAGGGAAGCCACGCCCATCGGCGTGGTGCTTGGTGGGCGGAAAGCCTTCACTGGTCACCTGCACCTTGGTCTTCTCCGGCTGGCCCAGGTCGAGCTCGATCTCGCTGCGAATCGTGGTGGTGAAGGTGGAGGCAAAGCGGTAGTAGTCCTTCGCCGAGATGGGGTCGTACTTGTGATCATGACAACGGGCACAACC
>JBHIXE010000533.1:0-2882 GCA_041984905.1 Verrucomicrobiales bacterium
GAGGGCGTCGACCTGGGCAGTGAGAGTCGCGGCTGCCAGGTGGCGGGATCCGAGCCCCTTGGCCACGGAAACGTCCTTGCTCATGGGGGCATTGAGGTAGACTCCAGCGCATTCCAGCACCCCCTTGCGGTCCACGATAAACGCTCCATCGATGGCGGAGAGTTCTCGCATTGTTTCCACAAACCCATTGTCGTGAATGTTGCGATGCTTTCTCGGATGACCCTGGCAGGGATTCAGGATCAACTCATTGTAGTAGGGCTCCAGGTCGTCGGGTTCGCCCAGTACGAAGATCGTCCCAATCGGTTTGCCTTCCCGGCCCTCAGCGGAGAACTTGAGCGCGATCTCAATGAGTCGAATGAACTCTCGCGAGGATAGAAGTGGGCCATCTTTGTCGCCATTCCAGCTCTTGAGCCAGGGAAAGTCTCGCTGAGGGTTCGCAATCAGCAAATTATCCAGCCGCTTGGAACCGGCCACGCCAGCGAGACAAACCACAGCCTCTTTCTGTGTGACGAACCCATTCATGACGGCAATGATCAGCGCCAGCGTCACCTGGTCCATCCGGTCGACCTTGGCTTCAGGAATCTCGATCAACTGGTCTTCTTTGCGGATGCCATCACGTTTTTTGAAGGACTCCGGTTTCTGGGTGACCCAGATCAGAAGCTCATCTTCACGGTAGCGCTCCAACAGGCGCCGGTCCGTGATCAGCTCGGCCAGAACCAGGACCTTGGAGATCTGGAGTTGACGCGCCAACTCAAACCCGTGTTCGACAAGCAAGCTGGATTGTTTGGCTTCGTTGGTCTGCTTAGAACTATCTACGGGGCTCTCAGTGGGACTGCTCTGGTCGTCCTGGCGCTGCATTCGATTTCCATAGTATCACTTCGGGTCGAACCTTTCAAGGATCCCTGGGTGAGAGTCAGTGGCACGCTAACTGTTACTAGTGGAGTCGCCCATCGCCCCTCTACGGGGAAGCGGCGTCTAAGAAGTGTGCAGAATGCAAGATCATCGTCACAAACCCTCTCAAAAAGACCTCCAGAATGAATCGCCGTCGACCAGCCGGGCAGAAGAGCGTCATGAAGAGGATCAGGAATTTGTGCCCGTTATTCTCAAGAGAACGGACGAGGCCAGGAGACATCCGGATGACATCCTGGAACTGGCGATTTTCGAAGGCGGGGAGCAGTTGGACCGGAAGTTGGGTTCCCTGGCATTGTCCTCCGTGGCGGCGGGACTGATCCTTGGATTTTCAGTGATGGCGGTGGGGGTGATGAAGACCATCCTGCCGGGCACGGCGCTGGAAGATTTCACACGCGTTCTGACGGCCATGGTTTACCCCTTGGGATTCATCGTCTGCGTGGTGAGTGGGGCGGAACTCTTCACCGAACATACCGCCACCGCGGTCTATCCCATTCTCGATCGCCGTTCCTCACTCATGAAGCTATTCCGGCTCTGGGGCATCGTCTTGCTCGGGAACCTCATGGGGGCCTTCATCAGTGCATTGGTGCTGACGATGGCGGACGGAGTCGTCAAGGCTCGCCAAGGCTATCTGGAGCTGGGCCAGCATCTCGTGGAGTTCTCCAATTCCACCTTGTTTGCCAGCGCCGTGCTGGCCGGATGGCTGATGGCTCAGGGCGCCTGGCTCATCATGGCGACGGCACCAGCGTTTAGCCAGATTGCTTGCCTCTACATCGTGACCTTTTTGATCGGCCTGGGAGAGTTGCATCACTCCATTGCGGGCAGCGTCGAGTTGTTTACGGCAGCGCTCATGGGGGGAGATCTGGCAGTGGGGGATGCCACCCGGTTCCTGTTCTTTGCCGTCGCGGGCAATTTGGTGGGAGGCACTGGTTTTGTGGCGCTTCTCAACTATGCTCACGTTCGTAAAACCCAAGCCGTCAACGAGTGAGAAAGCCTTTTGCTTCCATGACTATATCGAAACCCAAACTCATTCACGTCATCGCCAATCCCGCTTCACCGCATTCGGGAAATCTCTTGCGCACACTCAACAAACACATGCGCGAGTTGGGGGTCAAATGGGACTTCTTCGTCACTCACGAATTGGGAGACGGAGCGAGGTTGGCGAAGCAAGCCGCGGAGGCCGGCGCGGATATTGTAGCGTCCTTTGGTGGAGATGGTACGGTAATGGACGTAGCGACAGGACTGGAGGGCACGGACATCCCTCTCATGATTCTGCCGGGTGGCACCGGAAATCTGGTGGCTGCGGAGTTGGCGCTTCCTAAAGACATTGATGGCGCCATCGAACGGATGTGCCGCGAAACCGTGGAGACTCGGCGGGTCGATCTTGGTCAAATGGGTGGGCAGAAGTTTCTGCTTCGAGTGGGGTGTGGATTTGAAACGCATGCCCTGTCCGAGGCGACCCGGGAAATGAAGGACCAGTTTGGGATCTGGGCTTATGCCTTTGCGGCGGGCAAGGCACTGGTGGAAGTGAAGCCCACGCATTACGAGCTGGAATTGGATGGCAAGGATGCCTACTCCGGTTCTGCGATTGCCTGCTTTGTGGCGAATGCGGGCCGGATTGGAATCGGAGATCTCACTCTCTCGCCGCGCATTGATATGGATGATGGGAAGCTCGATGTGATCATCATTGAGAAGGCGGATGCCGAGGGCATCTTTTCCCTGGTCCGCATGATGATGGGGGATGATGAGAGTGGTGACGGTCCCAATGTGGATGCCTCTCACCTGGTGCGTCATTGGCAGGTGGAAAGAGTCAAGATCAAGACCGATCCGATCCTCGAAATGCAGGCCGACGGCGATCTCTGTGGTGAGACGCCGCAGGAGATCGAAGTGTTGCCCCATGCCCTGCGGGTAGTGGTCTAGTGCGACAGTGCGACAGTGCGACAGTGCGACAGTGCGACAGTGCGACAGTGCGA
>JBHIXE010000534.1:0-2876 GCA_041984905.1 Verrucomicrobiales bacterium
GCTGGGGACCGTCGATACCCTTCTCTTTCCGGTGGTGCCGCTCGATGCTCTCGCTCGACCACCGGCTACCGAACTTGTAGGCCTCCGGCCTGAAGAATGGTCTATTGAGCGAGCTTGCCTGCACCTCCCTTAATCCTCGTCCAGCAGCTACATCCTCACCCAAAATGCTCTACTCGCCCGCCTCCAGCCAGCGCTTGAACAGAAACTGCGCGGGAAAACTCAGCAGCAGGGCCAAGGTCAACGCGAGCGCCCAATCCATGGGAGTGGTCCAGCGGAGCAAATAGTAGAGCGGCAGGGTGAAGAAGGCGCGCTTCAACACGGCGACGATGGCGTGGGCGATTCCGTAAGCCTGATTGTCCTGGGCTCGCTGTTGATCGAGCCATTCGGGTTTCTCGGTCATGTGCGTGGAGATGATGGTGAAGGGTAACTCGCGGCTGCTTCCCGCATGCGGTCCAATACATAGTAGACCGTCCGGCTGCGCAAGCGCATCAATTCCTCGCCCACGATCCGGCGAATGAAGTGGTTGTCGCAGTCCATGAGCACCTCCAGCGGTTGGTCATTGAATCCCTTGCAGAGGATGTTGGCCATGGCGCGGGTGAGGGTCTGAACCTTTGGGCCCATGCGAATTCGAAACTGAGCCGTGCCGCTCGGTGTCATGGCCAGGTAGATGCCCACCACGTCCAGGCACTCCTTGTCGTGACGTTCGTCTTTTACGGCGTAGACCTCGTCCGGTTGAGGCTCATAACCCACGGCCGACTCCGCATAGCTCCAGAGCAACTCCCGGCGCTCGGACTCGGAGAGGTCTTCGCACAAATCGATAATCTCCTGAAGGGGGGCCGGGTAAGGCATGGCTGCTACTCCAGTAAGGTACGCACCATCCAATAGTCGTCCATGACGAAGCCATCGCCGATTTCGGTGCAGACCTCGTGAGAAATCTCAAAGCCGTTGCGTTCGTAGCAGCGCAATGCCTTTTGATTCTTGCGATTCACCCGGAGACTGACCTGATAGGCGCCCTGGTCCTCGGCTTCCGCCAGAATCAGCTTCAACGCTTCTGTGCCGAGCCCTTTGCCTTGATTGGCCGGCAACAGATAGAATTTGTGCAGATGCATCTCCAGGTCTGCTTCACCAGGTCCCCAGGCCGCGAATCCGACCGTCTCACCATCCAGCCGGAACAGGACATACTGGCTGCGTTCACTGGAGATTTCGTGTCGCAGCCGTTCGGGCGTATACATCCAGTCCAGCATGTAGTCGATCTGGCGCTCGCTGATGATCCCTGGATAGTGCTTGCGCCAGATCATCTCTGCCATTTCCCGGATCTGAGGTGCATCCATCACGGAGGCAGGGATGAACGTGAGGGCCATGGGACTACTTGAGCCCCAGAATGTAAGCTCGGCAAGAACTTCGGTGAAAACCGAAAACCGAAAACCGAAATCCGAAATCCGAAATCCGAAATCCGAAATCCGAAATCCGAAATCCGAAATCCGAAATCCGAAATCTAGGGCCCTGCCTCTAGGACTTGATCGCGGACTCGATCCGGTCAAAGAAAGACTTTGGCCCATTTCCTCCACCGTCTTCCCCAGACTCGTCGTCCGGCTTCTGGTGGGCTTTGCGCGGGTGATTCTTGAGGAGCTTGAGGAAGGCCTTCTTCTCGCTGTTGGAAACGATCGCGTAAATGGTGTCGCCCGGCAGAATCTCGTCCTTGGCAGCAGGAACCGATGCCTTGGTTCCCCTCAGCAGGGTCACGATGAGCGTTCCGGGAGGCCAGGCCACATCCCGCACCACTTTATTCGCGATATCGCAGTGCTCCGTCACACTGGCTTCGAGAATCTCAGCTTCCGTGCCCAGGGACTTCACCCGGTGGTGACTGTCGGTGGTGACAAACCGCATCAGATCGTTCCGGGTCGCTTCCCGGGGACTCACGGCCGACATAATGCCGAAGTGCTCGCCAAAGGCGCTGATCGCATCGGCGTAGTCGGCCCGGTGAATCAGGGTGAGGCAATGCTTGGCGCCCAGGTTGTGCGCCTGCAGGCAGGTCATCACGTTATCCTCGTCACTGGTAGAGGCTGCGACGAAGAAGTCGGCATCGCCCACCCGCTCTTCTCGCAACTCATTCAGGGAGGTGGCGTCCACATTGAGGATCGTTGTGGTGGAGTCGAGTCGAGCCGTCAACGCCGCGCAGAGAACCGGGTCGGCTTCCATGATGCGCACCTTGCATTTCCACGACCGCAAGAGTTCCGCGACCGCGGCACCATATTCACCGCCTCCAAAGATGACCACCGTGGCGGGATCCTGGTTCACGCCCTGACCGAGTTTTCCGGCAATCTCATCGATCTTCCGCGGCTCGCCGATGACGGTGATGATGTCCTTCGGTTTCAGCACATCATTAGCGGAAGGAATGATGAGGGTATCGTTGCGTGAGATGGCGCCGATCAAGACCCGTTCCGGCAGATTCATTTCCCGCAGCGGCTTGTCCAGCACGGAGCCTTTCTCCGTCACGCGGAACTGTTGGAGCTCGATGTGCCCCCGGGCGATCTCTTCCACGTCGATGGAGTGGGGGTTCCGGATGAACTTGGTCAGTTCCACGGCGGAGAGCCGTTCCGGAGTGAAGATGTAATCCACCTTGAACTGGTCCTTGTAGGGGAAGAGCCATTCCGTGCGTTGCACCTCCGGGTGAACCCGGCAAATTGTCTTCTGGGCGCCTAGTTCCTTGGCGATGGTGCAGGCCACCAGGTTGGTGTCGTTGGAACTGGTCAGCGCGAGGAAGAGGTCCATCTCGCGGACGTTCTCGTCGTCCATCAGGTCCTCGTCGGTCGAGTCGCCGTGCAGCACCAGGCAGGTCGACGGCAGCTGGGTCGCGAGGTAGTCGCAGCGCTTGC
>JBHIXE010000535.1:0-2865 GCA_041984905.1 Verrucomicrobiales bacterium
TGTCCCAAGTGTAGACGGCCGGTCGGACTGGGAGCGAATCGAGTGATGGCAGGCATAGGCAACTAGGAATCCTTCCAGATTGCCTCCAGGAGTTGGAACGCGGTGGGATCGTGCTGCTTCAACTCCTCCCGATTGAAGGGAAAGAAGTCGTTCTGGCCGAAGAACGCCTCGGTGGATTCCGCGAAGTACTCCTTGTGATTGGTCATGGCGTAAGCCTTGTCCTCGAAGGTGCTCTTGCCATTGAACCGTTTCACCTTCTCGTAACCACCCGAGTCCCGCGCCGTTTCGAAAGCCGCTTTGATCCGCGGCTCTTCGAACCCCAGGACCTGGTCGTGATAGGCGTGAGCGAGTTCGTGCAGCAGGAAGTAGGGCATGCGGCGATTTTCCAGGGGCAGGATGGAGACATTCGTCATCTCGATCGCCTTGGCCATGGCGGGATCCCGGCCGTTTTCACGAAGCCAGGTGATGTTGGGATGATAAGCGGCGCCAGGGCCGGTTCCTTTGAAGGGCGGGTTGATCCAGAGGGGGACTTGGCGAAGTCGAGCCACTTTGGATGCGGGCAACACCTCGATGACGCGGTCGGCCTGCTCGCTGAGAATCTCCAGTCCAACCTCGACCTTCTCTCGATCGGTTTCCCAGAGCTCGCGGTTCAGATTCACGGTCCAGCCGCGAAGCTGAAAGCGGTAGTGCTTGCCGGACTCGATCACGGCCGAACCGGTCTCATGGAGGGCATCCAGCTTGCTGATGAGCAGAGGCGGTGCGCTGGAATCCTGAGCCTCGCCGACTTGTGGCAGCAGGACCGCGCCGAGCAGAAGTGGAGTGAGAAAGAACTTCATGCGTGAATTCAGTGGACTAGTTTGGGCGAAGATCGAACCATAGAGGTTGTGTCAAATTTGTTCCCCTGGATTACGGCAAAGCATAGGGAAGGACGTTCCCTCTTGCCAAACTTCTTCCTGATTGCCTGCGCCATCAGTAGCGGATTGCTCTCAAGTTGCACTACGCCGGATCGCTCGATCGTGGAGGCCTCGGCTCTCAGTATCCTGGATTCGCGTAAGGAAGCCAGCCTGGGAACCTGGAGCAAGAAGACCATCGGCCCTCAAAAGGCGCGGGAATTTGCCGAGAACCGCACCTCGCCCCTTATTGCCGGTCAAGCCGTGATCACTTTTGAAGAGGTCACCGTCGATGACGAGAGCAATACCATCACTGGCCAGATCAATGTGAAGGGCTCGGAAAAGTCGGACCTGAGTTTCAGCACCGCCAGCGCGATCACCAACGACGGCTACTACCTGACAGCTGCGCATTGTGTCCAGGAGAAGCCCATCTATCTCTTTGCCGGCAACCCGTCCGGCCCACAGAAAGTCAAGGCGCGGACGGTATGGTCGGGCCCGGCGGACGACGCCAGCAAGCCGGACCTGGCATTGATCCATGCGCCCATTAAGCCAGTCTATTTCTTTGAGTTGGCCAGTCCGGATGAAGCCGCCACGGGAACCCGGGTCATCACCGCGGGCTATGGCGGGCTGCACCCCAACCAGGCAGGCGGGAAAGTGATGCGTCGAAGTCCCTGGAAGACTCTGGAAGGCGGGATCCGCTGGCGGGAGATATATCACAACGCTCCCATCGTTCAGGGAGATAGCGGAGGTCCGCTGGTCAATGCCAGGGGCAAGCTGCTCGGGATCAACTCGGAGGTCGGCTTTGGCTTCGCCCAGGTCCTGGGACGGGATGTGATGCATTCCTATCGTTGCGTTGCCATTTGTCCGGACCCGGAGTGGATCAAAGCCCTCATCGCTCAGGATCGCGCGCAACGGGGCGGTTGAGTGAACAGAAGGGGTGAGATTTGCGTCCAATGCTGTGCAAATACCAGAAGTCGATTTCACACGATTTGAGTGGACTCAAAGTGTCGACATCGTAAATATTGCTGATGTGGACAGGCTCCACACCTCGGTTTAAGAATCCATCCATCTAGCTCGCAACCATGAATACAGCCTATTCCAATCCATTTACCGTGGCCGAGGCGGACGCTTCCGCTCGCGCCGCCTTCATTCGCAATACCTACCTGCACCTGGCCCTGGCGATCGTTGCCTTTGTCGCTCTGGAAACCTACTGGTTGTCCAGCGAAGTCGGCGCATCGCTGTATCGAGCGTTGACGAGTGTGAGTTGGCTGGTCGTTCTGGGTGCCTTTATGGTGGTGTCCTGGATCGCGGACCGCTGGGCCCAGTCGGATACTTCCAAGGGCATGCAATACCTGGGCCTCGGACTGTTCGTAGTCGCGGAGTCGATCATCTTCCTGCCACTACTGGCCGTGGCGGCTTCCGCGGGCGGTGGTGACGTGATCCCGAAGGCGGCGGTGACCACTGGGTTCCTTTTCGCCGGTATCACCATCACGGCTCTGGTGAGTCAGAAAGATTTCTCCTTCCTGCGTGGATTTCTCATGATGGGCGGTTTCGTCGCCCTGGGAATCATCGTGGTGGGAACCGTCGCGGGCTTTAGCCTGGGAACCTGGTTTGCCGGAGCCATGGTGCTTTTCGCGGGTGGATCGATCCTCTACACGACTTCCCAAATGGTGCACCACTATCGCACGGATCAGTACGTGGCTGCCTCCCTGGGATTGTTCGCCGGCGTAGCCCTGCTCTTCTGGTACATCGTCCAGATCTTCATGGCTCGCGACTAAACACGCTTTCAAACCTAGGTGTTTGTTGTTTTGGGAAGGCACGCAGCAATGCGTGCCTTCTTGTTTTGTTCGAAAGCTCACGTTTCCCTTGTGGGCGGCCAACCACGCTGAATGCCAAAGCATCTGCCCAATCGGCGGTGAGGCGAGGAAGTCCATTCTCCAGGCCGAAGGCCTACAAGTTCGGTAGCCGGTGGTAA
>JBHIXE010000536.1:0-2751 GCA_041984905.1 Verrucomicrobiales bacterium
CCCGCACCAACCTATTTCTCGTCAAGCAGCTATATCCTCACTCAAGATGCTCTAGCCTCAACTAAAGGCGGCGATGAAGGCGGCCTCGAAGGCGAGGTTCTCGCTGACATTCGTCTGGAGGACATCGCCCAATTCTGCCAGTGCATCGAGCCGTTTTAGGATCACTTCCTGAGGGAGCGCCTTCGCGGTCTGAGCCGTCTGTTCCCGATACTCCACCAGATCGAAGTGCGTCGACTTCATCTGATGACGCAGCGCATCGCCGTACCAGTCGACCAACAGCTGAACAAGGGCGTTTCGCTGCTGGATATAATCGGATTCGGTGAGCGCTTTGTAATAGTCTTCCCGCCGCCGCAGCCATTCGCCGTCCGTTGTGTCCCGATACAGCTTCGTTTCTTCCTTCAAGCTGGCGGCGTGAGTCTGGGAGATCTGCTCTTTCTCTGCCTTCAGAATCGCCGTGAAGGTCTTCAGAAATGACCATGCGCCGCCCAGTCCTTTGATCTTGGGATCGTTCAAGACGTGGCTCAGTGCTTTCAGGAGTTCGGTCTCACCGCCTCTGAAGGTGCGCGTTTCCGCATTCATGAGCGGAATCCGGATACAGCGGGAGAGAATCGTATCCAGCAGGCTGCCGGGCTGGCTGGTCAGAAGAAGCAGAAGGGATCTCTGAGGCGGCTCCTCCAGCGTTTTGAGAAAGGCGTTCGCGGCCTGGGGCATCAACCGGTCGGCATCGACAATCACGCCCACCTTGGTGATCCCTTTGGGACAAGCCAGATGGAGCAGGTGCTCCAGGGACCGGATCGCCTTGATCTCAATGCGGCGCGACTTTGACTCCGGGCGGACATAGTGGACATAGCTGGCGGCTTCCTTGGCGTCGGGATTGACGGTCTCGATCAGCCTTTGAGCCAGATCCAGTTTACCGCTCCCAACCGGGCCGGTGATCAGGTAGGCATGCGCCAGTCTTCCCTGGGCATGACAGTCAGCGAGCGTCTTCGCGGCTGAGTCAGGAGAAAATGCCATGATGCCTCGCGGTTAGGGTTTGCCAGATTTCGTTCTCAACCTCTTCAGGAGTTCGATCCGCATCGATCACGACCATCCTCTCCGGACTCTCTTTGGCAAGACGTAGAAAGCCCTCACGGATGGATTCGTAGAAGGACAGGCTCTCTTCTTCCATCCGATCCTTTGGACCGGTCTCATGGGACCTGACCTGAGCGCGCTCCAGCGCCTTCCCGGCGTCCATATCCAGGACGAAGGTGATGTCAGGAAGGCAATCCTCGACTACAAACGCGTTGATACGCTGCACCGTGGCTTCATCCAGGCCTCTCGCGCAGCCCTGGTAGACCACGGTCGAATCCAGAAAACGATCTGCCAGCACGTCCTTCCCGGATTCCAGCACGGGACGGATCACTTTGCGAACCAGTTGTGCCCGGCTCGCCGCAAAAAGGAGCAGCTCAGCCTCCGGTACCATACCTCTGCCTTCGGGAGCGTGCTTGAGCAGATGACGTATCGCTTCGCCCAGCGCCGTTCCTCCGGGTTCGCGAGTTAATTCCACTTGCCGGTTCGCCTTTTCCAGGCGTGCATGCAGCCTCTGAACCTGGGTGGATTTCCCACAGCCTTCGCTCCCTTCCAATGTCACAAACAGCCCTCGAGGCATGGTCCCTTGTTTAGGGCTGGTGTCTGAGGCGATCAAATGTAAAAATGCAGTTACAGACAGGAATTCCATTTTCCTTCCACCGGCACTGCGTTGTTCCTAGGAAAAGAGCTTGAATTGCTACGGGAATCCAAAATAATAGAATGTCTGCAAGTTTGAACCTCTCCTCCCTATGAAATTTCCCCCTCTCTTACCCATTTTGACCTGTTTGGGGCTTCTGGCATGGCCCAGTTCGGCTTCGGCGGTCCTGGGACTTTTCGAAGACGACAAGCCCACCGAAGCGCCTTCCGAGACCGAATTGGCACAGCAGGAGGAAGCGGCCCAGAGCATGCTGGCGCAGGGTAAGAAGTATCTCGCTGATGGGAAGAATGGAAAAGCCAAGGACGTTTTCGAGAAGGTATCGGAGAAGTACCCCCTCACTTCAGCTGCTTCGTCCTGCCAGTTTGAGTTGGCTCGCCTCTTGGAGGAAGACAACGACTATCTCAAGTCGTTCGAGGCCTATCAGAAGTTCATCGAGCAACACAAGCAGAGCGAACTCTACGGGGAAGCCGTGCAACGGCAGTTTGAGATCGCCACGAACTCCATGACTGGGAAGACCGGTTCCTTTCTCGGCATGAAGGCCAAGGTGCAGCCGTCCCGCATCATTGAGCTCTATGAGCAAATCGCGGTCAATGCGCCGTATTCCCGCTTTGCTCCGCTGTCTCTCTACAACATCGGCCTGCTCGAGCGTGACGCCGGCCATGACGAGGAGTCCATCGTGGCATTCCAACGGGTCTCCGACAAATACCCGGACAGCCCGCTGGCCGTGGAAGCCCGCAAGCGCGTGTTTGAGATTCGTAAATCCAACCCCACTCGTGATGATGATCGATTCCTGACCATGCAGGAAGAGTTGGAAGACATCATTCGCCTTCACCCGGAAGACCCAGAGGTCGACAACTTCAAGGAAGAGATCGGGAAGATGGATGAGCGGGAGGCCGAGAAGAAGTTCAACATTGGCCGTTACTACGAGAAAAAGGGAAATCCGCGGGCAGCCGCCATTTACTATCAGGATGTGCGTGCCGGCACAGCCCGTTATGAAGATGCCCAGGCTCGCCTCAACGAGTTGG
>JBHIXE010000537.1:0-219 GCA_041984905.1 Verrucomicrobiales bacterium
ATGTCCTGGTCGTGGAAATGAACGATGAAGGGATCTACGGATACGGTCAGCTGGCCACCTTGCTGCGGGCCCGCCACTGCAATCCCAAGATTCAGAGCTGCACCAAGACCGACGGCCTGACCTTCAAGATTCGCGAAGTGGTCGAAGGCGTGAACTCACTGAATGGTTCCGCTGCCACAGCCTCTTCTCCCAAGCAAGTTCCCGTGTCGGCCTAACCGC
>JBHIXE010000537.1:229-2680 GCA_041984905.1 Verrucomicrobiales bacterium
TTAATCGTCCAATACCCAGTTCCCCCCAAACATCATGGCCTCTGTCACCATCAAAGAAGCGCCTGCCAAGGCGGATGCCCAACCCGTTACTAAGAAAGAACTCACTGGAGATCACCCAACCTGGTGTCCGGGATGTGGCGATTTCGCGGTGCTCGCTTCCTTCTTCAAGACTGTCGAGAAGCTTCAAATCCCTCACGAGAAGATCACGACCATTGCCGGCATCGGCTGCTCCTCGCGCTTTCCTTACTTCGTCAACGGGCACGGCATTCACTACATCCACGGGCGCGCGGTTCCTTTCGCCACGGGGGTGAGCCTGTCCCGGCCGGACCTGAATGTCTTCGTCTTTGGCGGGGACGGTGATGGATTCTCCATTGGTGGCAATCACCTGGATCACGGTGCGCGGAAGAACGTGAATCTGACCTACGTCATCATGGACAACTTCGTCTATGGCCTGACCAAGAAGCAGACTTCGCCAACCTCCCCGGTTGGTTTCCGTTCCAAGACGGACCCGGGTGGTGCTTTGGATCAACCTATCAACCCGATGCGGAAGCTGGTGGCAAGCGGGGCGACCTTTGTGGCGCGCACTCATGCTACCCAGGTGAAGCACATGATGGAGATGTTTGAGCGGGCTATTCTCCATCCCGGATTCTCCGTGGTGGAAGTCCTCTCTGAATGCGTGGTCTTCTACAAAGGCGCCTTTGACGCCGCGAATCCCCGGAAGGACGGCGAGTTCTCTCTCATTGAGGAGAAGCAATACGACAATTCAGCCGAAGATGAGGCTCGCCATGATGTCACGGACTTCCGCGCGGCTTTGCAACTGGCGGAGAATCCTTGGCCGGGACAGTTCGGCGTCTTCTACGAAATCGACCGTCCCACCAAGAACACCCACGAGCAGAAGCTGATCGAAGCGGCTCATGAGAAGGTGGGCAAGGACAAGACCGCGCTGGAGTTGCTTCAGGGCCGGTTTGCGAAGATGAGCTAAGCCCGCAGGCTACAGGGGGTTCTGATGAAGCCCTCCCAAGACTTTTGCCAAGAGCCCGGATCTCTCTCCGGGCTCTTTTTCGTGGTGTTGCCAAGCCGCACTATTCCGTGATCGGCTCTCCATCTCGCTGCCAGGGATACTGGCCGGCGCCATTGATGTGCATGAGCAGATCGTTGAAGAGTTCGTCGTATTTCTTGGGGGCTTTGCTGCGATCAATCGGCCTTTCCTCGGCAAGATCCTCCGACAGGTTGAACATCTGGTAAGGCTCAAAGGGGGTGTTGCGCAGCAGCTTCCATGGTCCTTTCCGCACGGCATGGTAAGGGAGACCGCCATAACGCGCGTTGCCTTCCAGCCGCACCCAGAACATGGGGCGACTTGGGTCAGTAGGGAACTCCTTGCCTTCCAGGAGCGGGGCAAAGCTGCGGCCGTCGATGGAGGCGGGATCATACTGGGCTCCGGCGATGTCGGCCAGGGTGGGGTAGAAGTCCATGGTCAGACCGGGGTAGTCCGTGCGCTGCCCCGCTTCAATCTGACCTGGCCAACTCACGCAGGTGGAAACGCGGATTCCGCCTTCCCACATATCCTGCTTCCCGCCATGAAGCGGCGCATTCCGGGCGCCCACACTGACCTGGCCGCCGTTGTCGGAGGTGAAGACAACCAGCGTCTCTTCCGAAACTCCCTGAGCCTTGATGGATTCGAGGACTTTGCCGATTCCGTCATCCAGGTGTTCGATGAGTGCCACAAGCTTCGCTCTTTGGTCGGTGATGCCGGATTCCCGCTGCTTCACTTTCTCCAACCAATCCTGGGGCGGTTGAATGGGCGTGTGGGGAGCGTTGTAGGCCAGGTAGAGAAACCAGGGCTGGTCCGGGGCGTTGGTTTCGCGATCCTTGATATAGTCGATCGCCCAATTCGTGAAGAGATCCGTGGCGTGTCCCTCTGGATGGATCTCCTGGTCACCCTTGCGCATGTAGTTGAAGCCGTGGCGCAGGTGATCGTAGTAATCATCCATCATATCGCCAAGAAACCCATGCCAGTGATCGAAGCCGCGATCATTGGGGCGATCGGGCGCGGTCATCCCCAGGTGCCATTTGCCCACCATCCCCGTGTGATAGCCGGCGGTTTTCAGAACCTGGGGCAGGATCGTGACGTCATCCCGCAAGTTTCCCCAGTTCGGTGCACGATTCGGAAGCGGGGTGCGGATCACACCGGGAACACCGGCATTGTCTGGATACAGTCCAGTCATGAGAGCTGCCCGAGTGGGAGAACAGACCGGACAATTGGCGTAGAACTGATCGAAACGGAGACCGGACTCCATGAGTTGATCGATCTGGGGAGACTTCAGGTCCGGAGCTCCGAAGCTGGAGAGGTCTCCGTAGCCCAGGTCATCGACCATGATGAAGAGGATGTTGGGCGGAGAAGACTGGGCCCAGGAAGAATGAAGAAGCAGAAGAGGAAGGACGAAGTGAGCA
>JBHIXE010000538.1:0-2649 GCA_041984905.1 Verrucomicrobiales bacterium
TGAAGCCCCAAAAACTCCTCGCTGCATCGGCTACATCTCCACTGAAACCGCTCTAAAAGCCCCAATCAGGCGCTCCGACACTCGGTTTCGCCCATTTTCCCGAGAGTTTTCGGGCTTCGAGGCCGTGAAATGCAGAGATTACGGCCGGAGAAAGACAGGAGATCCTCTCGCAATTCTGGTAATTGTGGATACATTAATGATCTCTCTTTCTTTGGATATCCCCCGTTCCAGCCTCCGCTTTGCACGACTCGCTCTCCATCGAACCGTCGCTTCGGATCCGTTCAGGTCACCCCTGGGCTGGAGTTGTGCTCGCGTTGCTGGGGCTGAATGCCAACGCCTGGGCTGATAGAGACCTCGAGTTTCGGGAAGCAATCACGCCCTATCTCGAAGCGCACTGCGTCAAATGCCACGGCCCGGAGAAGCAAAAGGGCAAGTTCCGCGTCGACACCTTGACGACAGACTTCGCGGATCTGAGCAACGTGGCCAAATGGATCGAGGTACGGGACAACATCAATCTGGGTGAGATGCCGCCGGACGATGAGCCGTTGCCGAAACCGGTGGATTCACAAGCTCTCTCCGACTGGGTCGCTCTCGGAATCAAGGAGGCAGAAACCAGTGCGCTGGCAAGAAACGGCCGGGTGCTGCTGCGAAGGCTGACCAGGGCGGAATACACCAACACACTCCGCGACTTGCTCCACATGGAGTTTCTCCCCGGAGAAAGCCCTACCGACTATCTCCCGCCCGATGGCAAGATTGACGGATTCGACAAGGTCAGTGCTGGTCTCATGCTGGACCCTTCCCTGATGGAGAACTACTACGAAGTGGCCCGCCTTGTGGCGGAGAAAGCCATCGTCTCGGGACCACCGGAGTTTCCCACGGAAGTGATGCGGATGGAGTTTGAGGAAACTGCCGAAAACCGGGCCATTGCTTATCTTTGCGATCAACCGGGATTCGAGTGTAAATCGGACTACATTGAGTTGTTCTCCGGGAAAACGAGGTCCTTCGGCCGACTCCATTATCCCGATCAAAAGGTGACCGCTCCGGTCAGGGGCAATTACCGCGTTTCGGTGCAGGCCTCTGCCAAACGGGGACAGGAGGGGCTTCCTGTGAAGATGCTCGTTACCCAGAGTCATCCGGACGAAGACATGAAGAAGATCATGGAGGTGGAAGTGGAGGCCACTCCCGACAAGCCTCAGGTCTACACCGTCGTGCTGCCACGGGATCCGGATGGAGCCGAGTGGCAAGTGAGCCCCGTGGAAGAAATCGATTTCACCATGGGGAACCCCACCTACAATCACTACGCCAACCGGGTCATCCGGGAAGCGGGCCAGGCCGGCGATTTCACCACCGCGATTCGCTACACGGGGAGGATGAAGCTGGAGGGCGGACATGAGGGTGGATTGATCCGTCCTGACCGGATCGAGACCGAAGATCTGCCGGCCCTGTATCTCGATTGGATTGAGATTGAAGGACCTCTCTATGAGCAGTGGCCCCCCAAGAGCCACGAAACCCTCTTCCCTCAGGGCTCGGACATTCCTCCCACCCAGGACAATCTCCACGAGATCTTCTCCCGTCTTCTGCCCCGGGCATGGCGTCGTCCGGTGGCCGATGAAGAGGTATTGCCCTATGTGGACTTTGTGCTCGGAGAGTTGGTGGCGGGCCGCAGTTTCGAGCAGGCGGTCCGCGCCGGCCTGGCCGCGGTTTTGACTTCGCCTCATTTCCTCTACATCTATGAGCCTTCGGAGACGGACGAAGTTCGAGACTTGAGCCACTGGGAGATTGCATCCCGCCTTTCCTATCTGCTCTGGAGTTCCATGCCAGACGACGAACTCTTTGATCTCGCCGAAGCTGGTCGTCTTCGAGATCCCCAAGTCCTGGAAGCCCAGGTCGACCGGATGCTCGCCGATGAGAAAGTGAACGGGTTCGTCCATGGTTTCGGCGCCCAGTGGCTACGCACGAGCACCTTCCGAAGTTTCGAGCCTGACGCTCGCCAGTACAAGAGCTATGACCGGGACCTGGGGGCAGCCATGGTCGGAGAAACACTGGCCTTCTTCCACGAAATCCTCCGTGAGGATCTCGATCTCCGGAACTTCATCGACTCGGACTTTACCATGGCAAACGAGCGCCTCGCCGAGCACTACGGCATTGAAGGGGTTAAAGGCGAAGCCTTTCAGCGCGTCAGTCTTCCCGCGGATCTCCATCGCGGCGGCCTGCTGGGTCAAGCCGGAGTGCTTATGGCTGGCTCCGATGGCGACCGCACCAAACCGGTATCTCGAGGCGTCTACGTCTTGGAAGTGCTCTTTAATGATCCGCCCAACCCACCTCCGCCCAACGCCGGAGAGATCGAGCCCAACATCGAGGGCGAGAATCTCAGCGTCCGTGACCGCCTGATCCAGCATCAGCAGATCGAGACCTGCGCAGCCTGTCATCGCGGCATCGACCCCTACGGACTGGCACTGGAGAACTACGACGTGATCGGCAACTGGCGTACCCATCAGAATGGTGAGGGCATCAATCCGCGGAAAGCGCCTGAGATCGTGGCCGGCGGCAAGCTGCCCAACGGTCAGGAGTTTTCGACTCCCGCTGAATTCAAGGCGCTGCTGCTTGCTCAAGACGAACGCTTTTTTCAAGGGCTCACCGAGAAGCTTC
>JBHIXE010000539.1:0-236 GCA_041984905.1 Verrucomicrobiales bacterium
CCTGACGAACCTGCTAGTATTGTGGTGCCTGGCTGGCAGGTAAGGCGCGGTGGAAAGACACGCGTCCTGGCCAAAGCTGTAGTTAAAGCTGAAGCAGAAGATTCGTCAGAAGATACATGAGCGCGATTGTCACGATTGATTTTGGTAACTCTTATTCAAAGGTTGGAATTCGCACGGACCAGAGCGCCGATTCCCAACCTGCCACCGACGAAAGCCTGGTCTGGGATGAAGAACTG
>JBHIXE010000539.1:246-2585 GCA_041984905.1 Verrucomicrobiales bacterium
CCACGGCGGCGGCTCACGCCAAACGGTTAGGACGATCCCGCTGGTTCTACGGCGTGGACTTGCGGAAGCTGCCTTCCAACGCCAAGGGCGTCACGGTTCACCGGAATTGGAAGCCAGCTTTCTTCGATGAAGCGGAGACGGATCTCAAGCCCGCTCAGATCGATGAGATTGGCGTGGGCTACTTCCGCTGGCTCAAGGACTTCATCAATCCCGTGCTGGAACAGATGGGATTCGAGAACGTCAACGATGTCGAAGCCCGCATCACGCTTCCCAGCTTTGGTTCTCAGACCAAGGCGGAGCGCCGACTCATCTCTGTGCTCAACGAAGCGGGATGGAAGTCGCCGGAAATCGCGCCTTCCTTACCGGAACCTGTCGCCAATGCGATTGGCGTATTCAGCGGTGGCAAGAACGTGATGTGGCAGCCGGTCGAATACGAAGACGATCTTTATCCCAACTACGCCAAGATGTTTGGCGGCACCGAGTTCTTCGAACGCATGGGATCGCACCCTCTGAACGGTCAGCCCAACCTGCACTGGGTGATGATGGCTGACCTTGGTGGTTATACCTTTGACTGCGCCATGGTTGGTTTCGATCTCAATACCCTGGATATTCCGCGCAATGAAAAAGTGGGGGGGAAGAAACGCTTTGCGACTCACTCCGAACCAATCGGAGTGAGTGAACTGGACATGCGTCTTAGAGAGTCGCTTCCCTCTGCCAAGCTGGAGACTCTGGAAGGCATCCTGGAAGAGATGGACCAGCAACGCCTGGAACGCTTTCACAAGACCATCTACCAGAATCAGGATGCCTATATTGCTCGTGGCGACGTCACGATTGGCGAAGGCAGTGAGATGAATGATATTCAGGACGTCGTGCAAGGATTTGCCAATGAAGTGGCGGACTTGGCGGAGAAGTTCATCGAGATCCATCAGTACCCTCGCGTGGACGAACTCATCCTGACTGGTGGCGGCTGCAATATCCCCGCGATTCGGGAAACGCTGTGCAAGCGGCTCGAGCGCTATCGCTACGCGAATGCCTACGTGCCTTCCATGGCGGAGGAACACTTACCCTACAACTATCGCCGGGTCGAGCCTCTCCAGGTGCGTGCCGCGACCGCCTTGGGCGGCTGCAGCGTCTTCTTTGACTACGAGACGAACTAGCTGTCGCAGAGAAGAAACGTTTGGCCTTGACCAGCCAATCCCAAAGTTGGGATGAATGCGGGTCATGAACCCTCTACGTCTCTCCCTGCTTACGATACTTCTGGCTGGCACTGCGCTGGCCCAGGACACCACCAACTTTCCGCACCTCGGCAAAATCCATCGGTTTGATCCGGCGCTCGATGACCTGATTGGCGAAGACGCCGCCATTGAAGTGCTTGGCTCTGGCTTTGTCTGGTCGGAAGGGCCCGTCTGGGTTCCAGATGAAGACGCTGCCAAGGGTGGGTTTCTGCTCTTCTCTGACATCCCCAACAACGCCGTGATGCGCTGGGAAGAGGGCGTGGGCGTGAGCCTGTTCCTGAAACCGGCTGGCTACACCGGGTATGCGGACTATGGCAAAGAGCCTGGCTCCAATGGTATCGGCCTCGACAAAGAGGGGCGACTCCTCTTCTGCGAGCATGGCGATCGTCGTGTCTCCGTAATGACCACGGGTGGCGGTAAGCGCACCTTGGCGGACAACTACGAAGGCAAACGCCTCAATAGCCCCAACGACCTGGCGGTTCATTCCAGTGGCGCGATCTACTTCACGGACCCGCCTTACGGTTTGCCGAATCGTTATGACGATCCTCTGCGCGAACTCGATTTCTGCGGCGTCTACCAGATCGGCACGGACGGGAAACTGACTCTCCTTACCACGGAGATGACTCGGCCCAACGGCATTGCGTTTTCTCCAGACGAGAAAACCTTGTATGTGGCGAATTCCGATCCCGAGATGCCAATCTGGAAAGCTTTCCCGGTGAAAGAGGATGGCACTTTGGGCGACGGGCAGCTTTTCTTCGACGCCAAGAAGGAGTCCGACGATCCCAACCTGAAGGGCGGTTGCGACGGTCTCAAGGTCGATGCCCAGGGCAATGTCTTCGCGACAGGACCTGGCGGCGTGTGGATCTTTTCACCGGAGGGCAAGCCCCTAGGTCGACTTCAGACTTTCGAGCGCACCGCGAACTGCGCCTGGGGCAATGATGGTACCGTCCTCTACATGACCGCCGACATGTATCTCTGTCGCATCCAGACCAAGACGAAGGGCGCGGGGTGGTGAGAGCGCCCTTGGGCGCTCTCCAGTGAACAGTGGGACAGTGCGACAGTAAACAGTGCGACAGTAAACAGTGCGACAGTAAACAGTGCGAC
>JBHIXE010000540.1:0-2580 GCA_041984905.1 Verrucomicrobiales bacterium
TCCAAAACTCGGAACTGACCCGGCTTCTGGGCAAAACTCTGCGTCGGCCGACCCTGTTCCCCGTGCCGCCCTTTGGACTGCGTATGGTCTTTGGCCCCATGTCCGCCGCATTGCTCGACAGCGTACGCGCCGAGCCAGCGGTCTGGCTTGAGCGTGGCTTCTCGTTTCGTCATCCAGACCTCGAATCCGCGCTGGCTGAAGCCATGCGTTAGGACAGTCTGGAGTGATGCGAGGATCTTATCACTTTCGCCAACCGGCTGAGTGGGGTATCCGTGACCTCTATCCCTGCTGATGACGATCGAGAACGCGAAACCGAAACACTTCTATTTCATGGGGATCTGCGGGACCGCCATGGGCGCGGTGGCCGCCGCCATGAAGGACCTGGGACATCAGGTGACGGGCTCTGACGCCAACGTCTTCCCTCCCATGTCGACCTTTCTCGAGTCCAAAGGCATTTCCATCCTCAACGGGTTCAGCCCGGAAAATGTGCCCGCGGACGCGGATGTCATCGTGGTCGGCAACGCCATCAGCCGGGGGAATGTGGAGATCGAGCACGTTCTCAATCAGCGGCTCAGCTACGTTTCCCTCCCGGAGATCCTCAAGGAGTTCTTCCTGCGTGGCCGTCGTAATCTGGTAGTCTCCGGGACCCACGGAAAGACGACCACTTCATCCATGCTTGCCTGGATCCTGGAACATGCCGGCCAGGCGCCGGACTTCATGATCGGAGGGATCCCGGCGAATTTTGGTCAGGGTTGCCGGCTGGGAAGCGCTTCCGAGTTCGTCGTGTTAGAGGGCGACGAATACGACACCGCCTTCTTCGACAAGCGTTCCAAGTTCGTCCACTACCTGCCGGAGGTCGCGATCGTGAACAGCATCGAGTTCGATCACGCGGACATCTTCGATAACCTGGATCAGATCAAGCTGAGCTTCCGGCGTATGCTGAACATCGTCCCGGGCAACGGCCTCATCGTCCTCAATGGGGACGATCCCAACAGCCTGGATGCCGCCAAGGGAGTGCTCGCGCCTCTTCGCAAGGTCGGCTTTAGCCCGGACTGCGATCGGCAGATCTCTAACGTGGAATACTCCGATGAAGGTTCCCGCTTCGACTTTGCCGGTAAGACGCTCTTTGTCCCCATGACAGGCGAGTTCAATGTGCGGAATGCGGCCATGGCGGCGGCCGCCGCAGAGTTCAGCGGCCTGAGTCTGGACAAGATTGCCGCTGGTCTTGCGACCTTCAAGGGAGTGGCTCGCCGCCAGCAAATCCGAGGGGTCACGGACCGGAACATCACGGTGATCGATGACTTTGGGCATCACCCCACCGCCATCGGCCTGACCCTGACCGCCATGCGCAAGCGTTATCCCAACCAGCGCATCTGGGCCCTCTTCGAGCCCCGCTCCAACACGACCCGTCGCAAGGTATTCCAACAGGAATTACCTAAGGTCCTGAGCCTGGCGGACGGCATCTGCATTTCTTCGATTCCCAACCCCGAGAAGTTCCCGGAAGACAACCGCCTGGATCCGGACCAGATCATCACCGACCTCAACGCCATGGGCCGTCGCGCCTTTCACGAAGCGGACAGCGACCAGATCGTCGCACGGCTTCAGAAAGAGGCCCGGGATGGCGACGTCATCGTGGTCTTCAGCAATGGCGGGTTTGGGAACATCCACGAAAAACTCCTGGCCACCCTTTGAAAAGCCCTGAAGAAACCCAGTTCCTCCTGTCTCACTTGGCCCACGACTACACCCAGCTCGTCGAACGCTGGCATCACGTCGCCGAGGCTACAGGACTGGAAATTCTCGCTTTCGCCACGGCTGAGGAATTTCAAGTCTTTGCCTTGCGCAGCAAGGCCGGGCCGACCCTGGACAAGGGGCTCTACCTCAGCGCCGGCATTCATGGAGACGAACCGGGCGCAGCCTTGGGCTTGATTGCCTGGGCCGAGCAGAACACCGAGTTCCTGAGCCAGCAACCCTGCCTCATCTTTCCCTGCCTCAATCCCTGGGGTCTTGTCTACAATTCGCGTTACAACGAGTGGGGCTACGATCTCAACCGTCGTTTTGGCGGCCCCATCCAGCCGGTCATCCTGGCCTGGAAACGCATCGTCGACCTGACCCGGTTCCGCCTCGCCCTCACTCTGCACGAAGACTACGACGCGACGGGAATCTATTGTTACGAGCTGGGCTCTGAGGACCTCTGCCTGGGGGAACCGGCACTGAAAGCCTGCTCGAACATCATTCCCCGTCACCCCGGAGAAGAGATTGAGGGCCGCGCTGCGGTAGGCGGGCTCATTCACGCCACGGAAGGGATTGAGGCAATTGCCCGGCAGATTGAAGAAGAAGAGGAAGGCCTGCCCGAAGCGCTCTATCTCAAGCTGCATCACGCTGCCTACTCGCTCACCTTCGAGACGCCCTCCGAATATTCGCTCTACGATCGCGTTCAGGCGCAGGTGCAGTTTCTGGATACGGTGATTGAGACGGCGTTCGCCCGGTAAAGGAGATGGGTCTTAGGACGTGCTAGCCTTTTCCTAGGAAATCCGAAATCCGAAATCCGAAATCCGAAATCCGAAATCCGAAATCCGAAAT
>JBHIXE010000541.1:0-2554 GCA_041984905.1 Verrucomicrobiales bacterium
TGAGTTTGGGGTTATCGATATGATGGATCATCTTCTCCACCTGAGGACTCAAGCTCCGGATCTGGGTCCCTTGATAGATGCTGGGAAGGAAGCCGGAGTTCCAGCATTTGGCGCCGCCGAAGCCGCCATTCCCAATCGCGACAAAGCCCGGCAAATTCTGATTGGCGGTGCCCAGTCCGTAGAGAAGCCAGGAGCCGAGCGAGGGCCTTGGCAGGTTGCCGGAGCCGCAGTGGGTCAGCAGCGTTGCGGAGCGATGCTCTGGCGTGTCGGTATGCATGGCCCGGAGCATGGCCATCTTGTCCACGTGTTCACCCAGGCGGGGGAACAACTCGGAGACTTCAATCCCAGACTCGCCGCGAGGACGAAACTTGAAGGGGCAAGGCAGCGGCGAACCGCCGATCTCTGGGACCTCCTTACCCGCGAACCGGTTCAGCGCCGGTTTCGGATCGAAGGTATCGACATGGGACGGTCCACCCGAACAGAAGATGTGAATGACGCGTTTGGCGGTTGCGGGAAAGTGAGGCTGCCGGATCGCCAGCGGAGAAGTTGCGGCCTGGCTATCCTGGGCCAGCAGAGGCGCGAGGCCCAGAGCGCCCATCCCCATCCCAAAGCGGTTGAGGAAGTGACGGCGAGAGTGAAGCGGGGAATGATCCATGGAAGAAACGTTCCCTGTAGTCCACTGATCCAAAGGAGCTGATGTTGCAGAAAGTTGGTAGGTTGAAGAATCTAATCTGCCTTTCGCTGGCTTCTGATGAAGTGCATGGGGTCTGCCCAATACGAGTTCAACTTCTCCTTGACCATGAATTCGCTTCGATTGGTAACGCCAATTCTGAGGTTGTGCCGGATTTCGAAGTGCAAATGCCCAGAATACATTCCGTTGTTGTTCCCCAGTTTTCCGATCATCTGATCCTGGAGAACAAGATCGCCTTTCTCTACATGGCGATCCAGGAGATGCGCATAGAGAGAATCCACGAATCGGATGACTCCGTCAGAATCCCGGTAGCGATGCCGGACCACAATCACGTTTCCCCATCCTGCCCGGAAATCCTCCGAGATCACCACGAGACCGTTCGCGATGGAATAGACGGGATCCCCTACATCGGTGTTTCCTCCTTTGTTCCCGTTGAAATCCGTTCCCAAGTGCGGGCTGCTGTCAGGGGCAAAGACACGAGCCGAGTAATAGCCGTCCATTTCTGTGTCCCGAAGTCCCACCGGCCAGCTGAATCCCTCTGCCAATGTCGTAGGCAGCCTGAGCCCGTCCACTTCAGCGTAACCTGCATCCTTCGCGGAAAGGATCCAGGAAGAGGGAAAGAGAGCCAGCATGAGGATGGCGAGCCCTGTACAGCGGCTTTGCCAGGGCAGGGAGGTGAAGTGGCTCTGTGGCTGCAGAATGCGCCGGAGCCGGGTTTCCAGCTGATCGCGCCGGGCCATGGACGCCGGGAGAGGATTGCGATTGGTGGAGGAGGCGCCGAGAAGGGTTCTGGCATAGATCATGGGATTGGCTCCAGCATCCAGGACTGCCTGATCGCAAGCATATTCCCGTTCCTTCCGTAGTTGACCGACCGCCATCCAGACCAGGGGATTCCACCATTGAAGGGCGCAAAGGATCTGGCAGATCCATTCCACCAGACTGTCTCTTCGTTTCACATGCAGGAGTTCGTGCAGCAGCACGGAGTTCCACTGCTCTTCCCTCCAGTCAGAGTTGCCAGGCAGGGCGATCCACGCCTGACGAATTCCCCAAGTCATCGGTGAACGAATCGAATCGCTTTCTACAAGCCGAGGTCTGGTCCGGATTTGCAGTTCGTGTCGCAATTGCTCGACCTGCTCAATCACGAGCGGACTTCGGACCGGCCTGGCACTGGTGCGGAGTTGATCCAGCCAAAGCTGACTTCCCAGCGATCGCAAAAGGTTTGCTGCAAAGCCCAGAACCCAGGCGAGGAGGAGACCTCTTCCCAGGTAACTCCAAATGGATTGATCACTACGAAGTTCAGACTCCAGGGCAGAGGGGGCAGTCAGGAAAACGGAATCGTGGGCGTCCCTGTCCGTGCTGGCAGCCGACATCGGAGGCAGCGTTATCTCTGCGCGAGGTATCTCGGCAGGAAGCCCGATCGATCGCGTGGCGAGATCGAGAATCGGCAAGGCTCCCACGGTCAGGAGAATGGTGAAGATCCAGTAATGGGCGAGTCGGGCGGAGGATCGGCGAAGCAGGCCTAGGGTAGCCAGGCCAAGTCCAAGGACGAGGGCGCTACGAAGAGTCCAGAAGACCAGCCAACCACTGAGGAGCAGGGGATCGATGTTCATGGGTTCTCCTTCTGTTGCGGGGTGCGAGCCTGTTCGATCAAGGTCTGCAGGCGTTCATACTCCTCGGAGGTGATCGTTTCCTGATCTCCGGACAGGTGGACCGCGAGAGCAGTGGCCATCGATCCGCCATAGAAGGTCTCCAGGATATGCTGCAGGGCACGCTTCCCTGCTTCAGAAGCGGATTCTCTTGGCCCATACACAATTTCTCGCCCCTCTTTGCCGAGTCGCACCAGGTCGCCCTTATTCTCCAGAA
>JBHIXE010000542.1:0-2505 GCA_041984905.1 Verrucomicrobiales bacterium
CTGTCGCACTGTCGCACTGTCGCACTGTCGCACTGTCGCACTGTCGCACTGAATCACTGCCCCACCCGGGGAAACGCTACCAGCAATTCCACCCAGCTCGAACGGGCGATGTTCAGCCCCTTCACGCGATGAAGCTCAAACTCCTCTTCTGGGAGGCCTGCCAGGACTTCTTCTTCATAGTCCGCGCTTGGTTCAGAGGTGAAGGCTCCGCTCTGGCCCATGGCGGTCAATTGACTGGAGAGGGTCCATTCCCTCAAGAGGAAGACGCCGCAGCGATTGTCGCTATCTCCGACCCAAGCCTGCGCGGTGACCAGTTCCTTGTCTTTGCCTTTAAACTCCCAACCGCTCTTGGTATAGAACACCAGACTCGGCTCGGTGAATTTCCAGGCGCGGAACTCCCGGCTCCTGGTCTGTTCTGAGGAAACGTCTGACTCTTGTTTCTCGGCCAGGACTTCGTGAATGGCGACCACTGGATGGATGGAGCGGAGCGTGTAGCCGAGACTGGCGATGAAGAAGATCGCGGCGAGGCCCAGGGCGAGGATGAGCCGCAAATGACGGGAACAGATGAGAAAGGTGAGAGCCCCGGCCAACAGAAACAGCAACCCGGCAAGGGTGAACACTCCACCGACTCGGGAAACCTCCGGGCTCCAGGAGATGGAACTGACCGCAAGAAGAAAGACCAGAGAGCCTAAGGTAACGGTGCCAGCAATGGTGAAGAACCAGGATCGGGACAAGCCCTGCAGGAGGGCCGCAAAGGCCAATTGTGCGGGACAGAGGATCAAGGCCACCGTCTTGGCACTCCCGGTTAACGGAAGCGAGATGAGCAGGCTCAAGATCGCAAAACCTGCCAATGCGATACTGATCCAATGGAGCGCTCGATTGACCACGGGAGGGAAGTTTCGTGGCTTGGGAATGCTGCCGCCTTTCATCAACAACAGGAAAAAGGCAGGGAATCCTGGCAAAATATAGTGGGGGAGCTGAGTCGCGTAGGGCGTGAAGATTATGAGCGGAGCCAGGAAGACCCCCAAGAGGATGGCTCCGGGGAGGGAACGCCGCGCCTCTCGGTCTGGGCCGAAGGCCGCAGGGAGCAGGGCGCTCCAGGGCAGGAGGCTCAGCAAGCCGCTGACCAGGTAGAAGCCGGGCACGATGACCCGGCCGTTGAAGGCTGCCGTGCCTCGTTCGATCACATGGGTGCCCATGCCTTCATCCCAGAACTGCCCCTTGGTCATGATCAGGGCCGGGATTCCCCAGATCCCAATTCCCGCGAGGAAAAGCAGGATCAAGGGGATGGGTTGCAGGCGCATCCAGTCGATCGGCCGTCGATAGAAGACGAACCGGGCCAGGAGCATGCCGAGAAGGGGCACAAACAGGGCGATAGGGCCCTTCACCAGAAAGCCGAGGACCTGGCCACCCAGCAGAACCCAGAACCAGCGATTCCAGCGCGGCGGCGCTTCGTCAGGAACCAGGAGCCTGCAAAGTCCCCAGAGACTCAAGGTGACGCCCAATAACATTGGCATATCAGCCACGCAGAGACGCCCATGGATCAAAACCTGGAGACAGGTTAGCCAGCCGACCGCTGCCCAGAAGCCGGCCCGTTGAGAGTAGAGAAAGTTGCCGATGGCCTGAATGACGACCGCGGTGAGCCAGGCAGAAAGAATCGAGTGGAGGCGAGCCGCCAGCTCTGTCTTTCCAAAGATCCAGAAGTGGACTCGCATCCACCAGTAAGAGCCGACTGGTTTGTCGAAGCGATAGCCCTCATTGAAGTAAGGGATGAACCATTCCCCTCGTTCGATCATCTCCCAGGTTGCCTGCGCAAAGCGGGGCTCGTCCCGGTCCATCAGGGGGATTTGAGCCGTGCCAGGAAGCAGGAGGGACAGGGTGATGGCCAAGAGGAGTCCTTGCGTGATCCAGGGGCGGAGAAACCAGGGGGCAGAAGACTCGGCGGGGATAGCGGCAATCATCGAAACGAGGCGGAGAGCATCGAACCGCATCCCTCACAGAATGCAACGCCAAGGATAAAAAAAGACCCGGCCCCTTGGTAGGGGCCGGATCTAGAACCATGAAAACAAACAAACAACTACGTCTGTCCGGTAGTCATTTTACCTAAGTGGAGCCTGTTGTCAATGCTGATTCTTATAATCAAGTTTTAAATGGTGGATTTTTCGCAGCAATGCGAGGTTTGGCGGTCGTCAGTCCACCTTGAGCGCGTTAGAGTTAGCGCCTTCCGCAGGTTGAATTCCCAGGAGATTCGCGACGGTCGCATGAAGCACCGTGGAATCGATCTCTCCCAGAGTGGAGCCGGAGCCGCCTCCGCCCATTTCATAAATGATGGCCTGGCCCTTCATCCGGGTCTGATCCTGAACAAAGAACCCGCTTGTGGAAAAGGGACCGGATGTTTCTGCCGGAGGAAAAACTGCTTCCGAGCCTTTCTTCTCCGTGAAGGCATAGCCGGGCTTGAGGACCAGCAATCCGCTGAAGAAAAAGTGCAGCAGAAGCCTGCCGTTC
>JBHIXE010000543.1:0-2356 GCA_041984905.1 Verrucomicrobiales bacterium
CGGGCATTGTCATGGACGAGGCTGGGGGCAAGTTTGGTCCCTTTGAGGGGCAGCTCTTTGTCGGCGAACAGACCTATTCGGAAATCCAACGCGTGTTCCTGGAAGAGGTGAATGGCGTTTATCAAGGGGCCGTATTCCACTTCCTGGAAGGGTTCCGGTCCGGAAACATCGGCATGCGCCTGGCCGAAGACGGCAGCCTCTTCACTGGCGGCTCCAATCGCGGCTGGTCGGCTCGCGGAGGCAATCTGGACAGCTTTGAACGAGTCAACTGGACCGGCAAGGTCCCCTTTGAAGTGCATGAAATGCGCGCAAAGCCGGACGGCTTCGAACTCACCTTCACGGAACCCGTCGACAAAGCGTCGGCCGCTGATCTCGCTTCCTACCAGATGGAGGCCTATACCTATCTCTACCGGAAAGACTACGGTTCACCCGAGGTCGATCAACTGACGCCCACCATCACTGAGGCGAAGGTGGCGGAGGACGGCAAGTCCGTGCGGCTGAAGATTGAGCCGCTCACCAAGGGCCATGTCCACGAACTTCACCTGAGCGGTGTCCGCAATGGCGCTGGAAACCCGCTCCTCCATGACACCGCCTACTACACCCTCAACGAGATTCCTTCCAAGTAGCCTTATGAAAAAAGCCCTCCTCCTCCTCTGCCTGTCGTTGCCGGCGCTTCTGCACGCCGCGGAGCGCAATATCATCTTCTTCATCACGGATGACGAAAGCCCCACGCTGGGTTGTTACGGCGATCCGGTTGCCGTGACGCCTCACATCGATGCCGTCGCCGCGGACGGGACCGTCTTCCTCAATGCCTTTGCGACCACGGCGAGTTGTTCCGCCAGCCGCTCGGTCGTGATGTCTGGCCTGCACAACCACGCCAATGGGCAATACGGGCACCAGCATTCCTATCACAAGTTCGCCAGCTACTACAACGTAGTGAGTCTGGCGATGCCGCGAGTTCTGGCCAATGCCGGTTATCGTACGGGACAGATTGGCAAGTATCACGTGGCGCCGGAAGAGGTCTATCACTTCGAGACCTACATTAAGGGTGGCAACGGCCGGAATGCGGTCGCCATGGCAGAAGCCGCCAAGGACTTCATCACCGCGGATTCCGACAAGCCTTTCTTCCTCTATTTTGGCACCAGCGATCCGCACCGTGGAGGTGGCAAGGACGAGACCTACGAGGGCAAGCACAAACCCGACCTCTTCGGCAACAAGCCCGACAAGAAGGCCCACGAAGGCGTGGAGGAAGTCTTCTATGATCCGGCCGAGGTCCCGATTCCTCCATTCCTTCCCGACTCTCCGGAATCCCGTAGCGAGCTGGCTCAATACTACCAAAGCTGCTCACGAATCGACCAAGGCGTGGGACGACTCGTGGAAATCCTCAAGGAAGCAGGCCTTTACGACAAGACCCTCATCGTGTTCACCGCGGATCACGGCATGGCCTTTCCTGGCGGCAAGACCACCGTGTACGAAGGCGGCTTGAAAGTGCCCTTCGTCGTACGAAATCCCTACGAAGAGAATCGCGGAGTAAAGTCCGAAGCGATGATCAGCCACATCGATATCACGCCTTCCCTCCTGGATTTCGCGGGCGGACTGGACACGGAGAAGAATCGCCCGAAGAACTATGTGGACGCCAACGACTACTGGAAAGGAACCTCCGTGGCTGGCGAAAACCGTGGGCCTCGCAAGGGCCTCGACAGCTACCATGGCAAGTCCTGGATCCCGATTCTGGGCAAGCCGGATGCGACGCATTGGGAGACCATCTTCGCCTCTCACACCTTCCACGAGATCCAGATGTATTACCCAATGCGCGTCGTACGGGATAAGGAATACAAGCTCATTTGGAACATCGCTCACGGGCTCCCCTATCCCTTCGCTTCGGATCTGTGGGCCGCTTCCACCTGGCAAGCTCAGTGGGACAAGGGCAAGGACGCCAACTATGGAAACAAAACCGTGGATACCTACGTGAATCGCCCCGCCTTTGAGCTCTACGACATGGACAAGGATCCCAACGAGACCACCAACCTCGCGGACAATCCGGAGTATGCGGAAGTGCTCAAGCAGTACCAGGACAAGCTCAAGGCCTTCCAAAAGGAGATGGACGATCCCTGGATCATGAAATGGGAATACGAGTAGCCCTGTTTCCAACTTAGTTTTCGAAAGCCGTCCCTCGCAGTTCGAGGGGCGGTTCTCTTTGTGTTCGCTCCGCCCAGCCAGAGCATTCTAAGTGGAGATGTGCCCATACTGTGGGAGGCGCGGTGCGGAGGTCATACCGGATAGAACCATTCTCATGGCCGGAGGCCTATAAGTTCGGTAGCCGGTGGTAAAGCGAGGCACGAGCGACACCACCGGA
>JBHIXE010000544.1:0-251 GCA_041984905.1 Verrucomicrobiales bacterium
CCCGGAAAAAGCCTTGCTGTAGAGCGCTCCGAGCCAGGCACCGGACTGAGCTGAGTGGCTGGGCGGGAACTCAACCGCCTGGTGAATGCAAACTAGCCCAGTGCCGCGATCCATTAACTGCTGCATTAAGGCGGTGCGTTCTTCATTCTGAAAGTAGGCCTGTTTGCCTCCGCCATCGGTGTAGGAGACAATCGTCGCCGCCCCCTCAAAGACGCTCTCGTCCTCCGGCCAGCCATCGCGGATCAGGACGG
>JBHIXE010000544.1:261-2255 GCA_041984905.1 Verrucomicrobiales bacterium
CCCAGGCGAAAGCCGGAGCAGAAAACCGCGGAGCCACCGTGAAATATGATATCAAAACGCCCTCGAGTGCGATCAAAATGAAGATCAAGCGTGCCAAGGCGAAGGCTCAAAAGGTTAAAAATGAGCTTTTCCAGGAGCAGGCATCCTCCCAGATAATCGTGGTGTCCTGGCCGGTCGACCTCCTGCACACTCCCTGACAGGAGCACGACCTTGACCGGCTCCGCCGCGTGGATAGAAGCAGCGAGGAGGCTCAGAATGAGCAGGGCGCTTACAAGGAGGAGGCGACGTGAGATTGGCAGGCAATTCATGATGTAGGCGGTTTGAGTGCCACGCTATCGAGCCAATGAACAAAGCTCAAGCACGACTCGCATCTACGCGGCCCGGCAATTCCGCGAAGACCAGCCGCCTACTGGTTCAGATACTCCAGCTCCTTGCGCATGATCCGCCCGACGCGGTGCTTGGCGAGGTAGACCTGGGCGGAACTGACGCCGAGTTCCTTGCGGACTTCGTCGACCGTCCAGCCCTTCACCACGTAGCAGTAGAAGATCTGGTACTGCTGCGGCGAGACCTTGGCGCGAAGGCGCTTTAGGGCCATGTCGGTAAGATTGGCTTTCCACTCCCGCTCCCAAATGGAGTCGAACCCGTAGTTCGAGTCGTCCGGGATCATGTCCATGGTCGCGGTATTGCGGTCGTCGTAGGCTTCCTTGGGCCGGCCGGAGTAGATCTCCTGGCTTTTGCGCGTCCGAAACTGATCGGCGATCCGCCAGCGGGTCTGGTTCATGAGCCACGCTTTGAAGGACCCACCATCCCGGGTGAAGTTCTTCTTTTTCATGTTCTTGGCGACCCGGATAAAGGTCTCCTGAACCACTTCGTTGGCTTCCGTCTCGGACAAGCCCGCTTTGCAGGCAACCTTGAAGACAAACCCGGAATAGGTGCGGAAAAACTCGTCCCAACTGGCCTGGTCTTCCCAGTCTTTCAGCCTCTGGATGAGAGTCTTACGGGTCGCAGGATAATTGAATCCCGACTTCGAGGATTCTCCTTCGCTCTTGGACTTTTTCGTTGGGCTGCTCAAAACAGGTTTCGGGGTAAAGCCTCTTCGACTTGAGGATGGTAGTGGAAATTTGTCCGGTTGTCACTCAATCTTGGGCAATACCGGCAACCGCCGGGGAGAGGTTCCCCGATGTGGACCGGGTCGACCTCCAACCAGGAATTGTTTAACCAGAGATTCGAGTTATGCCGGGCGCTGTATGTTTAATGGGAGTTTCAGGATGTGGGAAAAGCACGGTGGGCGAGCTACTGGCCGAGGATCTGGGTGGGGCCTACTTTGATGGGGACGATTTCCATCCGCCGGAGAATGTGGAGAAGATGCGGGCGGGCGAACCGCTCACGGACGAGGATCGAAAGGGGTGGCTCCATCGATTGCAAACGCTGCTCCAGGAGCGCAAAGCGGGAGGGGAATGGACCTTTCTGGCGTGTTCGGCACTGCGACGGTATTTCCGGGATGGGCTTCGGGATGCGGATCCGGACCTGGTGTTTGTTTATTTGAAGGGAGACTTTGAGCTGATTTACGGGCGATTGGTGAAACGCACGGAGCATTACATGCCGGCGAGTCTTTTGGAGAGTCAGTTCGCTGCTTTGGAAGAACCCGGTGAAGGGGAGGACGATGTGCACACCGTGAGTATCGCGCCCGAGCCGGAGGAGATCGCGGTGGAGGTCGCCCGGATTCTCCAAGAGTAGGCTGCGAGAATTGGGCAACAGACGGAGGTTTCGCCGCTACGCGGCTGAGCTTTTTTGCCGGCTTTCCGTGGGTTCGCTTCGCTCACGCCACGGCTATTCATGGTTCCGGCGCTACACGCCGGTTCCGGTGTCAGGCGTCCGGCCTCAGGGCGTCCGATCGAGCCACAGGTGGTGGATCACGGGGGCATCAGATCTCAATCGGCAATCGGCAATCGGCAATCGGCAATCGGCAATCGGCAATCGGCAATCGGCAATCG
>JBHIXE010000545.1:0-2181 GCA_041984905.1 Verrucomicrobiales bacterium
GGACTCCGATCTCGCTCTCGAAATCCGGTGCCTGTGGATGACTCTTCAAGAGAAAGACATGCTGCTTGCCGCTCAGGGGATCACCGTTTGGGATGATCAGTTGCAGATTGAGGAATTGCAGTGGCTCAAGCATCTTCTGGAAACGGAGGTGACGGTCGAACCAAGACCGAAGCCGTTCCTCAAGGGGGCGCCACCCTCCAAGTTGATTCCGTCGATCATCGCCCAGAAACGCCTGGCCAAAGCCCAACGAGCTAGCTGGCTCCGCATCGCAGCAGGATTCATTACTTTATATGCAGTCTTGATCGCAGCAGGGGCAGGACATCTCTTCTTGATTCACCAGAAGAATCAGGCCCGGCAGGCATCACTGGACCAAGTATCTCAGGAAGCACAGATCGTCCGGGATATCTATCAGCATTGGGATCGCTTCCGGCCAGCCGTCGATCCGGATCACTATCCAGTCGAGATCTTCCACCAGTGCGCTTCCATCTTGCCAAGCTCTGGAATTCGTCTCACCCACTTCGAGATCAACCACCATCAGGTCGTCGTTCGAGGGGAAGCCAGCAACGCCAATCTAGCGATTCGATACAATAGCGCGCTGCTAGCTCACCAACCGTTGGCGGACTATGACTGGAGTGCGCCCAAACCGGAAATCCTGACCAACAACAAAGCCAAGTTTCAAGCCTTCGGCTCTTACCGCTATGCAATCACTGAAGAAGAGTGAACGGATCCTGTTGGGGATCTTTATCTCCATGCTCTTTGTGGCGGCCACCTGGGTCGCGTGGAATATCTACTCCGCGAAACGTGTCGAATTAGAAGATGCAGCCCATCTATTATCCATTCAAGAAGCGGAAGTGGAAGTGCTACTTCGACAGAAAGACCTTTGGTTGCAACGTGCAAACTGGCTTCAGGCAGCTCAACCCAAGTTCACATCCTGGGATGAAGCCGATATACAACTGCTCCAAGATGCGCGTGCTGCCGGAGATACTGGAGTCACTACAACCGACCACCAATTGCTGGATCCTGTGGAAACTGAGTTGTATCGGCAGGCCGGAGTAAGATTCAAAGCAGAAGGAAGCCTGACAAGTGTCTTTGCATGGTTATATAAGTTGCAATCACCAGAAAAGTTTCGAGTTATTAGCAAGCTAAGGGTGGCTCCCGACAAAGAGGATACGAAGAAGGTCAATTGCGAAGTGGAGCTATTGCGTTGGTATAGAGTTGGGGATGACTTGGCTGCAAGCGACTAATGATGTGTAAGTTACGTTCCGATTGATCCTGTTAGTGTTAGGGTGAAGATTTGGCAAGTCCTTGTGGAATTGTGGGTGTGGTAAGCACGGTGACGAATTAGTTGCCTACAATAGTTGACGCTTTGTGAGGGATGCTGCTAACTTCGGCGGCCGACTACTACCACTGCTTCTATGGGGCTACCGACTTCACTCTCACGTCCTCTCTTTATTGGGGGGCTTTTTTTGTGGTTCTCCGTTCCGCTGCTACAGGGGCAGGGAACGGCTTTGCAAGCTGGGGTGCTGGAGTTCCAGCAGAAGCAACGAAACGACTGGCAGAGCTACACTTTTGACCAGGCGTTCGATGATCCTCCAGTAGTGATCCTGGGACCGGCAAGTGGATCCGGACCGCACCCAATCACCTTACAGGTGCGCAACATTACAACCACCGGTTTCGAGTTCCAGCTTCAGGAGTGGGAGTACCTGGATGGGCCGCATATGCTCGAAACGGTGACCTATCTGGCTTTGGCAGAGGGAACGCACGACCTTGGCGGACTAAAATGGCAGGCGGGTCGCACGACGCTATCCAATGCATCGCCTGTGCAGGTGACTTATCCGCAATCCCATAGCAGTCAACCCGTTGCCCTCACTCAGGTTGAGGTAGACGGCAGCATGAGCCCGGTGGAGCCAAGAATCAGCCAGGTTAACACCAGCGGCTTCACCATCCAGGTGCAAGCGGAGGAATCAGGAACCGTCGCTGTTACCTATCCAATCGATATCGGCTGGGTCAGCCTGGATCAGGGACTGGTGGTTCATGGGACCACCGAGATCGAGATCGGAACGAGTGGTGCGGCAGCAGTAACGGGGGATTGGACCGAGTTGGACTTCAGCGGGACCGAAGTGTTTCCGGCGTTCCTGGCGGCCATGCAGACGATGAACGATGGTGAGCCGGGTAGTCTGC
>JBHIXE010000546.1:0-2179 GCA_041984905.1 Verrucomicrobiales bacterium
GTGGTGATCTGCAGATAGCCCCAGGCCAGATCATCCGCGATCGAAGCCAGTTCCCGCAATTGGCAGGAGGTCACTTCACCACCGGGAATGCGGAGGCGGCACATGTACCCTTCATGAACTGGAGCGAGCCAGAAGAGTCCATTCCACTTAAAGCGGAAGATGTCCTCTTTTTCCGGAGCTTCATTGGACTTGGCTTTGCGGCGTAGTGCGGGGAGCGCGTCCAAGGGATTGAGGGAACGCTTGATCTTCTCCTCTGCTGTCAGTTTTTCTTCGACTGCCTGGGGTTGAGGCCCGGCGGTAGGATCTACATCCGCAAAGCTAAGGCCCTTGTTGCGGAGTCCCTCAAAGAAACCGCTGAGGTATTTGGACTGTTCCAGGGAGAGAGGCTCTCCGTCGATGGACTTGGGAATAGCGCTCATGTTAGTAGACGTCTCGTTGATAGCGTTTCTCTTTCTTCATGGCGGAGACATACTCCGCGGCTTTGTCAGGGCCCAGGCCGCCCTGAACGGCAATGAGATCGTGCAGGGCAGAGTCCACGTCTTTGGCCATATACTTGGCATCTCCGCAGACATAGAAATGGGCTCCCTGATCGATCCAACTCCAAAGATCGGCAGCCTGTTGCCGCATGAGGTGTTGCACATAGATCTTCTCCGCCTGATCCCGTGACCAAGCCGTGTCCAACCGGTGCAAAGTCCCTCCCTTGAACATGCTGGTGAGTTGGTCTTCGTAGAGGTAATCGGTTTCCCGGTGAGGATTCCCGAAGAAGAGCCAGTTCTGCCCGGAAGCCCCGCTGGCCTGGCGATCTTCGAGGAAGGCGCGGAAGGGAGCAATCCCAGTCCCGGGACCTACCATGATAATCGGAGTTGCTCCATCGGCCGGTAGCTTGAAGTGCTTCGCTTCTTGGAGGAACATGGGGACTGTTCCATTTTCGCCGACACGGTCTGACAGCCAGGTGGAGGCGACTCCTTTTCGCGACCGACCGTGACTCTCGTAGGAAACGCGCGCGACGGTGAGGTGCACCTCGCCGGGGTGAGCCTTGATGCTGGAGGCGATGGAATAGAGCCGCGGACTCAGCTTACCCAGCATGCCGACGAAGTCCGATGCGGAAAGGCTGTGACCAGGATTGGCAGCGAGTAAATCGATGATTTCCCGTCCCCAGAGATACTCAGCGAGTTCGGTCTTGTTTGCGGGATCCAGGAGCCTGGTGAGAGACTCGCTGCTGGTGAACTCGGCGAAGGTGGCCAGGAACTTCCGGTTGATGCTGGTGATAGCGTAATCACTTTGCAGCGCTTGCCGAAGTGAGACTTCTGCACCGGAGGGTGAGAGAACGGATTCATCACCGGTGCATTTCAGCGCGGTCACGATTTCTTCCACCAACTGCGGACAGTTTTGAGGAAAGGTGCCCAGAACATCGCCTACGTCATAGGTCAGACCGGATTCGCCGAGGTCGATCTCGAAGTGTCGGGTGTCTCTCGGGGAAGAGGGGGCATTGAGTGGGACATTCGCCTTGAGGCGTGCAGGATAGGGATTGGATTTGGACCAACTCGGCGAAGTCTCAGCTACTGGAGCAGTCTCGCCAATGGAGGTTCCGTTAGAGCCATTGGTCGCGCCATCCAGGTTGTCCAGCACTCCCTGGAACCATTCTTCGGCAATGCCTTCGAAGTCGACATCGCAATCCATTCGGGGAACCATGCGGCGCGCGCCCAATTGTTCGAAACGCGAATCCAGCTTCTTGCCCATGGCACAGAAGTTCAGGTAGTTGGAGTCGCCCAGTCCCAGAGCGGCAAAGCCCAGGTGCTCCAAGCGGGGATGATCCTCCGCGCTGAGGGAGGACCAGAACTCAGCGGCATTGTCCGGCGGATCTCCATCACCCCACGTACTGCAGATCACAAGGATCTGCTTTTCCTCAGCCAGATTCACTTTGGCGTAATCTTCCATGCTGAGGACGGGCGCATCGAATCCGCTGGCGCTGAGTCGTTGACCAAAGCCTTGGGCAAGTCCCTCCGCATTGCCGGATTGGCTGCCCCACATGACAACCACGCGGGGACGCGGACCGAGATCTTCTCCAGGTGAGGCGGAACTCATGCTGGAAAAGAGAGCGGCGAGGTATCCGTTCAGCCAGAGGCGCTGATCCGGGGCAAAGGGAGCCGATTCAGGAATGATTGGAGGATTCGGCATC
>JBHIXE010000547.1:0-1617 GCA_041984905.1 Verrucomicrobiales bacterium
CGCCCCACCCTTCGTACGGGCCATACGGTGTGTTCACGGAGCCGTGGTTGACGCAGCGAAGGGGTTATCCCAAGCACGTGGCCGAAGCTGGATTCGTTTCAACAGGTCATCGAAACTCGTGCCTTTCCAAGATCCCTCGAGCCTGATTCAATCGCCGCATGACTAGGTGTCACCTGCTCCTGCTGCCTCTGCTTCTCACGGTTATCCTGAGCCCACTCCATGCCCAGAAGTCCGGCTTGCAAGCTGGCGCGGCAACTTCAAATATCACCCCTAAAATGGGCGTTCCGCTGGACGGCACCATTTCCCAGGTGGGTCCTGCCAAGCATGTGCATGACGAACTCTGGGCCCGTTGTCTGGTCCTCAATGATGGGGAGACGACGCTGGCGTTTGCCATCATTGATTGCACCATGATCTCTCGAGAGATTCACGATGCGGCCAAGGCCATGATTGAGGAGCAGTTGGGCATCCCTCCTCAACAGGTCTGCATCGCGGCGACCCATACGCATTCCACACCTCGGGCCCTGATCGGGCTCAAGGACGATGATCTGCACCGCGAATACCTGGAAGATCTCGCGGTCCGAATTGCCGATGGCGTGCACCGCGCCCACAACGAGTTGGCTCCCGCGGAGATTGGATGGGGAAGCTTCCGCGAACCTCGCTTCGTCCACAATCGGCGCTGGTTCATGAAAGAGCCTGCCGAGAACCCATTTGGCGAAGGCGGCGAACGGATCAAGATGAATCCCAAGCGGATGGATCCCAACCTGGACAAGCCGACTGGTCCCGTGGATGACGAGGTCTACGTCGTCGCCATCCGGCATCGCGAAACCGCTCAGCCGATCGCCGTCCTGGCCAACTATGGGCTGCACTACGTTGGCGGCATTCCTGGGGGCAATGTCAGTGCGGACTATTTCGGAGTGTTCGCGGATCGGATTCAGGAGAAGTGGAAAGCGGACCGTCTCACGCCGCCCTTTGTCGGCATCCTTAGCAATGGCACCAGCGGCGACGTGAACGCGATCGACTTCACGGCTCAACCGGAGAAGCACGCCCCTTATGAGAACATGACGCGCATTGCCCGGGAACTGGCAGACCAGGCCGCAAAGACCATTGAAGGCTTCGACTACCAATCCGAAGTGCCATTGGGTGCCACCGCCACCGAGTTGACCCTGACCGTGCGCAAGCCAGCCCCGGAACGGCTCGCGTGGGCCAAGGAGAATGCCGTGCCTCCCGAAACGCCCCTTCGCCTGACCCGGCCGCAGGTCTATGCCCGGGAAGCGATCGAACTCGCCGCCTACCCCGACACCATGCCGGTCCCGCTCCAAGCCTTCCGGATTGGCGACCTGGCCATCGCGCAGTCCCCTTGCGAAACCTTCGCCAGCACCGGATTAGGGATCAAGGAAGGCTCACCCTTCAATGCCACCTTCACCATTGAGCTGGCGAATGGCTACAACGGCTACCTCCCGCCCGAGGATCAGTTTCCATATGGTGGATACGAAACCTGGCCCGCCCGAAGCAGCTACCTGGAAGAAGCCGCCGAAGGCAAGATTCGTGAGGGTTTGCTAGAGTTGCTGACCGCGTTGAAACAAGACTAGAGCTTTTAAGTGAGAATGTAGCTGCTTG
>JBHIXE010000547.1:1627-2138 GCA_041984905.1 Verrucomicrobiales bacterium
GGAGGCCAAGCCGGAGTTCAAGACGGCCGCCCGGTTCTTTGAGGAATTTCGCGCCCTCGCCTCCGGCGCCTACTACAGCACACCCGCCGGCTGGAAAGCGATCGGTTATGTCGGCAACGTGCCCATGGTGACCTTTGACGGCCCGCCGCAGGAAGTGCTGGATCAGCTAGGCGTGACCCAGACGGTGGAGTAGGCGTCCCCTTCGCGCTCTGACAATCTCAGGAATTTCGCCGCATCCCCCTTGCGCAGTTGTAAGAGAATCTCCTGATAGGCTCTTGGCGAGAGAATCCCTGGATGTAGATCTGCAACGAGGGTTCGCAAGACAAGTCCATTCTCCAGGCCGGAGGCCTACAAGTTCGGTAGCCGGTGGTAAGCGAGGCACGAGCGGCACCACCGGAAGGTGGGATAGTACGACGAACCGCGACGGGGTTCCGGGATGGGCCAATGACACTGATTACTCCGGTGTTTGCTATGCTTTCTAGGACCACGATGGGGTCCGTCGATACGCCGC
>JBHIXE010000548.1:0-2134 GCA_041984905.1 Verrucomicrobiales bacterium
TCCCCGGCTACGTAGGTCCACAGCGCTGGCGCGCTTCATGTTTACCCTGCCGGGACTTACCCGGCTGGCCTACTTAGGTCAACAGCGCTGACGCGCTTCATGTTTGCCCTGCTTGGACTTTACCCAGCTGACCTACTTAGGTCCACAGCGCTGGCGCGCTTCATGTTTGCCCCTGCCGGGACTCACCAGGCTGACCTACTTAGGTCCACAGCGCTGGCGCGATTCATGTTTGCCTGCCGGGATTTTACCCGGCTGGACTACTTAGGCCCACAGCGCTGACGCGCTTTATGTTTGCCTGCCGGGACTTTACCTTAACTGCTTGGACTTTTCTGCTTGGTCGAAACGGCAGACACGAAAAACGGACAGCCAGGTATAACCCCGGCTGTCCGCGCTAAAGTTGATCTGAAATGCTGGAGCTTACTCCACCGTGATGGTGATCTTCTTGGAGATCACTGGGGGGTTGTGCAGCATGTGGCCGTGATCCGCGAAAGCAAGCTGCAGCGTGTAGGTGCCCGGCTCCAGTTCCAGAACGGTTTCCGTCTGGCCTTTGCCGAAGTGCAGCAGCTTGTTTTCCAGGGTCGGCATGGGGATGCCACCAGGCACTTCGCTCAGGTCCGTGTTGATGAGCAGGTGATGGTGCCCCGTGTTCTCCAGGTAGAGACCCGCAGGGCAAACGCCCATGCCCTTCAGACCAAACACCACGGTCACGGGACCTTTGACCGTGTCACCGTCTTTCGGAGAAATGATGTAGGTCTCGGCGCCATCCGGGGAGGGAACCGTGCCTGGGGTGGGAACTTTCACCTCTTCCGTGGCGGCGGCATGCGCGTGCTTGTCATCCTGGGCGGAGACAAGGGCCAGCGAGGTGCAAAGAAGGGTGAGGACGAGGGTTAGTGATTTCTTCATGCTATGGATAAGAGGCGATGTTCGGGGTAGAGGTTCAAAACTAGCTTACCAATCCCCCTGTCCACTGCAAGGTTCCAGGAGGAAAGCTTTTACTTTACTAGCGGGTTATTTCCGCAAGACTGAACCCCTCACCCCTGTAACGACCCTACTTGACGAATAGTATCATGAAAAGATCCCTCACTCTGATTTGTAGCCTGGCGCTGTCTTTGGCCGCCCAATCCCTCCACGCCGATGACGATGGCTGGGTGCCGCTGTTTGATGGCAAGTCCATCGAAGAATGGTCCGTGAAGAGCGGCTTTGCGACCTACCGTGTCGAAGACGGTGTGATCGTGGGCAAGACCGCTGACGGCAGCAAAAACTCCTTCCTTTGCTCTCCCAAGGAATACGGCGACTTTGAACTGGAGTTCGAAGTGATGGTCGATGACGGCCTCAATTCCGGCGTTCAGATCCGCTCTTCCCTCAAGGATGCGGACAAAGAAAACTCCTATGGCGGCCGGGTGAACGGTCCTCAGGTGGAGATCGAGAGCGGTCCCGGACAAGCGGGCTGGATCTATGGTGAAGCGACCGGCCTGGGCTGGCTCTCTCCGGAACCCCAGTCCAAGGACAAGGCCGTTAATACCCATGACCACTTCAAGAATGGTGAGTGGAACAAGTATCGCATCGTGGCCAAGGGACCTCGCATTCAGACCTGGATCAACGGCAACATGATTGCTGACCTGACGCACGAAGAGATCTACAAGTCTTATCCCAAGGGGCTGATTGGTCTCCAGGTGCACGGCATCAAGAAGGACAGTGGCCCCTTTGAAGTGCGCTGGAAGAACCTGCGCATCAAGGAACTCAAGTAACCGCAACTCCTTCTTCCAGAACGGTCCTCATGAACCGGCGTCATTTCCTCTCCACCACGACGGCGGCTGCGAGTGCAGCTGCCGCCCTTCAAACCACCTCGGCTCAAGCGGCTGGCAAGCATCAGTTCAAGCTGAAGTACGCTCCGCACCCGGGGATGTTCAAAAACCTGGGCGGTAACGATGTGATCGATCAGATCAAGTTTTCCGCCGACCAGGGATTCACTGCCTTTGAACATAACGGCTTGCCCAATGAAACGCCTGAGATGCAGGAGAAGATCGGCAAGACGTTGTCCGATCTCGGCATGACGATGGGGGTGTTCGTGGCCTACGGGAGCTTCGATACGCCCACTTTTGCGGTGAAGAACGAGGACACCTGGAAGATGATT
>JBHIXE010000549.1:0-2090 GCA_041984905.1 Verrucomicrobiales bacterium
GAATGGACTTCCTCGCATTCACTGGTTTCGACGGTTTCTTTGGGCACACCTCCATCGAAAATGCTCTAGGGGCGAGTTGGGACACGCAGGGATCAATCGAGCTCGGTGGCCATTTCGACCAGCTGATCGACCATCTTCTCGGAGGCGAGCGGCTCCAGATAGTTCGTGCCGGGCCAGGTGGAATAGCCGCCGAGTTCGAAGTGCCGCGGGGTGGGCAGATAGCCCAGGTACCCGTGATTGAGCTCGACCATGAAGGTCTTCGCAAAGGGACTCCGCTCCTGAAAAGCCTGACCCACCTCCGTGTAGGCTTCGCAGGGAGTGGTACCAATGCAGATGTCGCCGATCCGGACTACCTGCAGGGGAACTTTGGCAGGCTCGGTGACCTTGGCGAGGACCTGGAGGCGGCCGGCGTAGCTCAAGGGCGCCACGAACTCCTTGGAAGTTGCCCAGGCCGCCGCGATCGGGAGGCTGCCTTCCTTCAACCGTGGTGCACGGGCTTCGATGTCCGCGGCCCACTCCAGGAGCTCCGGTTCGACAGTCCGCCAGGCCAGGTCGATCTCGCGAAAGCGGACATCAAGCTCTACGCCTGACTGCCACTCGCACTCGGCCAGGGCGGCATCGACTTTCTCTGCCAGCACCTCACCCAGATATCGGCACCGTTCATAATTGCCCTTGGGCCCGGGCAAATGCTGGAAGGCATCGAGGTTCAGGCCGATATCGCCGCTGGTGGAGTTCGCCATCATGGCAACGAACGGCGGGTCCTGATCGGTCGAGCTGAGGCGCTGCTGGAGCAGGTCGCAGTAATAGCCGAAGTAATCGGCGGAGATATGACCAGGACCGGTATCGCCCGCATAATGGGCCGAGTAAGCCGAATAGACCGCGATCGGGGTGCCATCGGGCTCACGCAGGCCAATGAAGTAGACGTAAGGATCGACCGGGCCGGCAGGCTTGGTGAAGTCGTCATTGGGCGCGGCAGTTTTTCAGACCCGGTTGAGGCGACCGAAGTGATCCGTCCGTTCCTTGCCTTCGCGCAAGTGCCAGCGACGGCTGCGGACGGTTTCCCCGGCATCGGCTTTGCCAAAGGTGACCTCGGCGGGCCGAAGCAGGTTCTGAGCGCGCTGCACGCCATCGGCGATTCGACGGGCCAGGAAGGCCTGGTAGTCGTCCAACTCCTGCTCGTTGGTGTAACGGGTCGTGCCCATGGCGGTTCCGGCAGAGTGGGTATGCGTCGCCGAGATCATCACGTTTTCCGGCGGGATGCCGCTGCGCTCTGCGATGATGCGTCGTGCCTCGACACTGACGCTGCGATGAAAGCCAACGAGATCGACCACGACGAGAGCCAACGTGGTGTCGCCCTCGTTCAGGACGAGACATCGCGCATGCAACTCGTCATGAACGTGGGTCGTCGGATAGGGAGCGAAGCTGCCGGCTCGGAGCGCGCCGATCGGCGGCGTGATGTTGCTAGTGGCCGCGCCCGCGAGAAGCACCTTTGGCGGGCGTGCGTCATCGGCGGCTGGGCATTGCCAGACCATGCTGAGGGAGAGGCAAGCGGTGAAAAGGAAGACCAGATGAGGTTTCATGGCGAAGGTGTGCGGCAGATTTGCGGAGTCAGTCTTGCTCCAGGAACCGGTCCCTGATTCCGGACATTTCCTTCCAGATGGCGGCGTCCTTGTCTTCCTGGGGCGAGATCGAGAGGAACACCCAGGTCTTGGCGTCCGCGTCCTTCCAACTCCGCGCTTCTATCTGGAGCGTTTGCCAGTCCTGAGTCCGGAAGGTCTCGATCCAGCGAGCGGTTCCTTCAAAGGTGTTCGCTCCTTCGGGGCTTTGGGCGGTCGCCTTCAGCTGGACTTCAAACTTCTCTTTCTCCGGGGCAGTGGTGCGGCTCAGACCGCGAAAGTAGGCGAGCAATTCGGACGCCAGGAGATCCGCGGTGATCTCCGGTTCGCCTTCCAGCCGGAAGACGATGACGTAAGAGAAGAAGTTCTCTGAGGTTGCATCGAACATTCCCGGCGCGAAGCGGATTTCTTCGACGCCCTCTGGGGACTACTACAGCACCATTCGAGAGCGGCTCGCGACTTCAACACAGGTTG
>JBHIXE010000550.1:0-1937 GCA_041984905.1 Verrucomicrobiales bacterium
CAGCAAGGCGTGGCGAGGGAGCAGAGCGAGCTCTGTGACCGAGCAAGAACGCAGCGGATGCCCGAAAGATTCCGCTGTCTGCTCCATTCCGGCGAACCCGCTTTTCCCAAACTCTGTTGTCTTTCATCGGCTACAGATTCAGTGAAACCGCGCTAATTCCCCTGATTCCACAGGATGTACGTCCCGGACTTCCCAGGCAACACCAGGTCCTTCCAGCCGTCCTTATCCAGGTCCGCGACCCGGATCTGTAGACCAATACCGGCCTGGTCCTGATTGATGACAAATCTGGTAAATTCCTCGGTTTCCTTATCCCACTTGAAATAGACCACCATCTTGGGATCTTCCGCGCCGGGATCCTTTCCACTGTGGGCGTAGTAGCGCTTGCCGGTGATGAGTTCGGGGGCGCCATCGTTATCGATGTCCTCCCAGGCCAAGGCATGCGCCTGGGACAACTTCTTGTCGATCAGGTGCTGGAACCAAAGGGTGGTGCCGTCCTCCCGGGGCTCGAGCTGTTCCTCCCAGTAGATGCCGTAGTTGTGGCCATCCGCCCAGATGATGTCGTTCCGGCCATCTTCGTTGAGGTCGGCGACGATCATCGGTGCGCAACCATGGGGGAGCGCGATGTCCTTACGGAGTTCCCAGGTGGTGCCCATGGCGTTCTCCTTGGGCCGCTGGTAAAAGCCCTGCTTGAAGACGATGTCCTCAAGGCCATCACCGTTGATATCGCCAAAGCCCATGCCGTGCCCGTTGGCAAGCATGCCGACCACACTCCGCTTGGCGGTGGGTTTACCCTCGGCGTCCTTGATCAGCTTCCAGATCAGCATCGGGTTGGTGTCACCCCAGCTGTTTTCCAGCCATTCCGGGGTTCCATCGCCATCCATGTCCCGCATGAAGGTGAGTTCGTTCTGCTTGGTCTCGGTGTCGACCAGGAGGTGAGACTTCCAGAGGGCATCTCCCTTCTTGAGCCCTTCCTTACCGGGATTCTCAAACCAATGCACTTCCGTGGGCATGAACGAGCCAGCCACCACATCCAGGTACCCGTCTCCATTCACATCCCAAACGTGGTCGCCGTTGTCCTCTCGATAATCTGCCCCAAAGGTGCCGATCTCCCGAATCTTCCGCTGGGTCCATTCCGGGTTCTCATACCAGAACTCGCCAGCCACGATGTCGATGTCGCCATCGTTATCGATATCGCCAATTGCGCAGCCTTCCGTGTTGTCGGCATGCAATTGCTGGGCCTTGAACTTTAGGGGTTTCGGCTTCTGAGGAGCAGCTGCCTTGGGCTTGGCCTGGTTTGCCGCCACGGCTTGAGCGGCAATGACATCGATCCGCAGTGGGGTTTTGCGATAAGCATTATTGACTGCGACAGTGAAGGGCTTGTTGGAAGCGGTAAAGGTGACCATGGCAGGTCCCTGCTCCGGCACTTCCAGACGTTCCTGACCCTGGAACAGGTGGAGCAACTGGGTGTCATTGATCCGCAGTGCCATCTTTTTCCCAGGCTCGATGTCTGGCGTGAAGCGTACGACGCCCCAGGTGTTCTTACCGCGGCCGCGAACCTGTGGAAGTTCATCCACGGGCAGCGCTCCGTTGACCATGCTGTAAGCGGGCGTCCATTGATAGCCGGAATAATCCTCGGCAAAGATGACTTCGCCGTAGTGGCCGATGTCATCCCGAGTCCGGTCATGGGGCAGTAGGGCGGACCAATTGCGCACCGCATTGGAAGGTTTCATTTTGAAGGGACCTTCTTTGCCAAGCTCGGAGAGGAATCGTACGAGATCCACAAATTCATCCTCCCGAAGACTGGCGGTCAGACCCGCAGGCATCATGGAGACGTTGGTGACCTGCATGGAAGCGATGTCGGATTTGGGAAGGCGATGCATCACACCGGCGTTGTCCCGAATCACCACTCCCGGTCGTCCTGGCTGGCCAGGCCTCCG
>JBHIXE010000551.1:0-1932 GCA_041984905.1 Verrucomicrobiales bacterium
AGGAATCCGCTCAACTCTCTGCCAAGCAGGTCAAATCCACCATCGCCCCGTCCGATCTTCCCACCGGGGTCGATACCGAAGCCGCGGTGGAAGAATTGACCAACAAGATTGGCGGAACCAAGGGTGCCGCGATCAAGGGCAAGTTCTCCTCCATCGACGATCTCATCGGCCGGGACGCCCCCATCAAGGGCAGTGAGGTCGCCATGTTCCCGACGGATTTGCTGTTTGACTTCAACGAGGCCGTTCTCAAGGAGCAGGCCAAGCTCAGCCTCATGAAATTGGGGATCCTGATCACCAAGTATCCCAAGGCGACTTTCATCATCAAGGGATACACAGACTCGATTGGCGGTGAACAGGCCAACCTGGAACTCAGCCAGAAACGCGCCGAAGCGGTGCGGGATTGGATCGTAACTTCGCTGCGCCTCACCGGTTACGACCTGCAAGCCGTTGGTTACGGGGAGAAGAACCCGCTCGTGGAGCAAAACGGCGACATCGTGGCCGAGGCCCTCAATCGCCGGGTAGAGATCGAGATTCTCAATAAGTAGGGCTCTCAGGGCGAAACAGCATGCCGAAGAAATGGAGGGAAACGCTCTGTCGTTTCCGCTGGTCGAATGGTGCCGGAGATGTCGCTCCGCTCAATCACCGTCTAAGAGCTAACCAATGCCGTTGGCATTGCGGGATTCCACTTCAAACTCTGCGTCTCCGCGCCTCTGCGCGAGATCACCCCCATTAGATCGAGTAATCCTGACTTCCCTGGGATTGGGAATCACGATTCAGCTTGTCACAGATGAGTTCGCAGAGCGGATGGATGAACTGGTCTTCGATCGAATAGAAGACCTGATTTCCCTCCCGGGTTCGGGCCAGGATGTTGGCGTCATACATCATCCGAAGCTGCTTGGACACGTTCGCCTGAGTGGTGCCCAGGATCTCCACCAGTTGATTGACATTCTTGGGACCCGGTTTGAGAGCCTGGATAATGGCGAGACGAGTGGGCTCGGAAAAAACCCGGAACAATTCCGCGATTTTTTCCAGGCGCCTCCGATTGAGATCTTCAAGCTGTGCCACAGTATTGGGGGGGAGAGTTGGTTGATCCTCCAGATATAAAAGATTACAACTATACAGTTATGGAGTCAACTGCCACCTCTCCAGCCCTTGTCTCCCGCCTTCTGGTCCTCGCTCAATTTCTCCTCAGCGCGGCCCTGGTCATTCCCGGGACTCCATTTGTCTGGAAGCATCCCTGGCTCTGGCTCCCCATTCTCATCGGCGCGTGGATGGTGTTCAACGCGGTGCGCATCATGAAGTTGGACAAGCTGCGCATCCATCCCGAGCCCGGCGAACAGCACCTGTGTGAGACAGGCATCTACAAGCGCGTCCGTCACCCCATGTATTCCGGCCTGCTCCTGGCTTCGGCGCCCTTCGCTCCCGGATTGGGCTGGTGGGGCGCGATGATCTGGGCAGCCCTGGTGGTGACGCTCGTTCTCAAACTCCTCCGCGAGGAACACTATCTCGTGGACCATTTCCCCGGCTATCGCGACTATGCGAAGCGGACCTCCCGGCTCATTCCGGGGGTTTACTGAAACCTATCGGCGACGCTGCGTATGGAGTGGCTGCGCTCTTTTGAGCATCTTAAGAGAGGATGTAGCTGCTTGACGAGAATTAGGTGGGGGCGCAGGCGAGCACGCTCGATAGACCATTCTCCAGGCCGGAGGCCTATAAGTTCGGTAGCCGGTGGTAAGCGAGAGCATCGAGCGGCACCACCGGAGAGAAATGAGTATTGACGGTCCCCAGCGGGGCCCTGGAAGGCGTCGTGAAGGCAGCGTCGCCTCCTTAGAGAGCTTCCTAGAACCCCGTTTGGGGTTCGTCCTGCCTGCTTGGGATCCGGTGGTGTCGCTCGTGCCTCGCTCTACCACCGGCTACCGAACTTGTAGGCCT
>JBHIXE010000552.1:0-1883 GCA_041984905.1 Verrucomicrobiales bacterium
ACTTATGCTCCGCCTTACCAGGCCAAGTCTTCGCAAACCGGAACGCGCACTCGTGTCGACCGTAAAGAGAATACACCCCCGGATATTCTAAATCTGTGTTCGGCGAGGGTATGAACACCGGGCGTCCCCAGCCCTCGGCATCATAACCGGCGACTTTTCGCCGGAAACCATGCTGTCCCCAGGCGAATCCCTGATCTGCAGTGTAGATGAGGAGGGTGTGGTCGTATTGCCCTGTTTCCTTAAGCGTAGCGATGAGCTTCTCCACCCCTTCGTCGATGGCGAGCACACCTTCGTGATACTGTCGCACGGCGTCCGCAAAGGTCTGGCGGCCGTTCATGATGGTGCCGTCTTCCGCCTTAGTGAAGTGGTTGATCTTCTGGGCCCAGTCCGGTTTGCCTTCGCGAGGACCAAAGATGTCAGTGGGAATGGGCACCTCCGCATCTTTGTAGGCGCCCTTGTGGCGAGCCGCTGGCGTGAAGGGCCCATGCACAGCGCCATAACAGAGCCAAAGATACCAAGGCTTACCATCGTCGGCGGAGCGTCCTTGCTCGCCCTTCAGGAATTCAAGAGCCCATTGGGTGTAGTTATCCGTTGAGTAGCCCTCGACCTCTTTGGTGGTGCCATCGTTGAAGGTAATGAGCTGGTCTTTGTAGTAGTTGCCGGAGTTGTTGGGGTGCTTGGGCCGATTCCAGACAATCTGGTAGTCCCAATCCCGCCCCATGCCGGTGTCGGTACCGGTGTGCCACTTTCCGATCTGCGCCGTGGTGTAGCCTTGAGTGCGGAAATGCTTGGGCCAGAACGGGCATTTCTCCGGATCGTATTCGCTGCCAGGGTATTGTCCTTCCATGCGCATGGATTCCACGGCGTAGGGATGATGCCCCGTAAGTAAGGTGGCCCGGGATGGCATGCACCAGGTGCCAATGTAGGCGTGAGCAAAGCGCACCCCCTGCTCCGCAAGCGCATCCAGGTGGGGCGTGCGCACCCAGTCGAATGATTCGGGATAGCAGCCCACGGTGCGGTGAGACTGGTCATCGGCATAGATAAAGAGGATGTTGGGCCGCTCATCGGCGAAGGCGGACGAAGCCGTCCAAAGGGCCGCTAGAGTCAGGAGAACGGGACGGAGGAGTTGCATGGAGTCACCATGAGCAATCTCAAGCCACCCCGTCCAGCGGATTTCACTCACCGCCCGGGAGAGCACGACGCCTCCGGTCACTCCGGGAATTCTGGCATATTGCATGCCGCGGGTGAACGCGCCATGCAGCCTGCATGCGTTTTGCAATGTCCAACTTGCGTCTAGAGACCGCTCATCGGGGAAAACCCAGTTGGCAAGCTTTCAGCGAAGTAGGAACTCACACCCACTTTCACAGACACCTCGACATGAATCCTAGTACTGCTAATACGATGGCCGACACCACATTGGACGACAATACTGTCTACAATCAGATTCTTCAGCAGGTTGCCCAAGGCAATCTCTCCAAGTTTGAAGAACTTCACCAACGATTCCACAACCTCGTTTTCTCGACTGCCTACAGCGTTTTGAACAACGTTCACGATGCAGAAGACGTGACGCAGGAAGTCTTCGCCAGCGCTTTCCGCAAGGGGCGCCTCTACAATCCCGAGCGGGGTTCAGCCAAGACCTGGCTGGCGTCCGTTACCCGGAACCGCGCCATTGACCGGCTGCGCTCCAAACAACGCCGCAACCAGCTGAGCGAGGAAATCAAGGAAGAGCCCGTGACCGCCAACTGGGGCGAGTCCGACGATGTAGAGGATCAAGTGCGCATGGGCGAAGAAGCCGCGATGCTGCGCACCGCCGTGATGCAACTTTCCCCGGAACAACGGCAGGTGATCGAGATGACCTACTTCAAGGGACTTTCTCAAAGCGA
>JBHIXE010000553.1:0-1828 GCA_041984905.1 Verrucomicrobiales bacterium
ACTGTCGCACTGTCGCACTGTCGCACTGTCGCACTGTCGCACTGTTCACTGAACCAACTCCCCTTTCCACACCAACACAGCTTGGCCGCCGAGAACCGTCCGCTCTCCCAGCACTCGCACCCTCACGGTACCGCCACGCTTGGACGCCTGGAAGCCGATCAGGGGATTCTTGCCGAGACGTTCCGCCCAATAGGGACCGAGAACACAGTGAGCCGAGCCCGTCACCGGATCCTCATCGATGCCGGCCCCAGGGGCGAAGAAACGCGAGATGAAATCCACGCCGTCTTGATCGGATGGCGCCGTCACCAAGGCACATTGGATCGGAAGCGATTTCAGTTGGCGGAAGTCAGGCGCCAACCCGCGCACCTCATCCGCGGATTCCACCACAATCAACTCCACCCAACCAGCCCGACCCGAATAGGTTGGGGGTCCAGCTAGTCCCAACGCCTCCAGCACCCCCTCGGTGAGCGCATGCTGCTGAGGCGGGGAACTCGGGAAGTTCAGCTCGATGGCGCCGTCCCGCAATGAAGCGGTGAGGATGCCGCTCCGAGTCTGAAAGCGAAGTTCCCTCTCCTCCGACACCACCCCTTGATTCCAGAGCACGAACGCACTGGCCAAGGTCGCGTGGCCACACAGATCCACCTCGATCTCCGGAGTGAACCAGCGAAGCTCATAGAAATCCGGCTCATCGAGAGGACGCAAAAACGCAGTCTCCGCCAGGTTCATTTCCGCCGCCACCTGCTGCATCCAACTCGCCTCGGCACCTACCTGCGTAAGCAAGCAAACGGCTGCCGGATTCCCCGTAAAGGGCTCGTCCGTGAAGGCATCAACCTGGAAACATGGGATGGCGTTCATAAGACTCCCATCATCGCACCTCCCTCGCGTCTCACCAGACACAGATGCCGCAGAGTTCAGCCCGTACAGAGTGTCAGCAAGAGAACGTCCCCCCTTGAACCTCAATCCGGCATGGAAGTATCCGCTGGCGGCATCGGCACCTGGGTCAACTCCTCGATCTTGGCCGGGATATCCCCGGAGCGCATGAGAGCTTCGCCCACCAGAATCGCATCCGCGCCCCAGCTTGCGACCTGCCTGGCGTCCTCCGCGGACTTGATCCCGCTCTCGCTCACCAGCACCAGATCCGGCGGCAATTCCTGGCTCAGAAGTTCCGTGGTGTGCAGATCCACCTCGAAGGTCTTCAGGTTGCGATTGTTCACCCCGATGATCTTTGCATCCGTCTCCAGCGCACGTTCCATCTCGGCCAAGTCATGGACTTCCACCAAGGCATCCAGTTGGAACGTCGCTGCGGTATCCAGCAAACGGACCAATTGATCCTGCTCCAGGGCTGCCACGATCAACAGAATCGCGTCCGCACCCGCCACCACGGCTTCGTAGATCTGGACCTCATCAATGATGAAATCCTTCCGCAACACCGGCACCAACACCTCATCCCGCACCTGGGTCAGGTAGGCGAGACTTCCCTGAAAATACTGCTCATCCGTCAACACCGAGATCGCGCTCGCACCGGCTTTGTCATAGGTCTTCGCGATCTCCACCGGGTCAAAACTCTCGGCGATCACCCCAGCTGAGGGCGACGCCTTCTTGACCTCCGCGATGAGCGACAGCGATTCCCGGTTATCCGAAAGCGCATGAAACAGAGAGCGGAACTCATTGCGTTCCGCCGCCGCGAATCGGAGTAGCTCTTCCCGAGGTTTGAGCTTCGCCACCTCCTCTTTCTTGGTTTCCAGAATCTGTTGCAGCCGGTTTTTCATCGAGGGAATACCCTACTCGGCCGTTGCCGATGCGGAAGCGGATTTTTTTCCGAAATGCA
>JBHIXE010000554.1:0-1651 GCA_041984905.1 Verrucomicrobiales bacterium
GGATTTCGGATTTCGGATTTCGGATTTCGGATTTCGGATTTCGGATTTCGGATTCCGGATTCCGGATTCCGGATTCCGGATTCCGGATTCCGGATTCCGGATTTCGGATTCCGGATTTCGGATTTCGGATTTCGGATTTCGGATTTCACCCATCCGTCCGTTGACGAACGGCCTCAAAAAGGCAGACGCCCGCCGCGACAGACACATTGAGACACTCCACCGTGCCGAGCATGGGAATGCTGACCAGGGTATCGCAGTTCTCTTGGGTCAGGCGTCGCAATCCCTTGCCTTCGGCTCCGAGAGCAAGGGCGATCGGGCCGGTGAGATCCACCTGGAAGAACTCGGCATCCGCCTGATCGGAGGTTCCGATGACCATGACTCCAATGTCCTGAAGCTTGCGAATGCAGTTGGCCAGGTTGGTCACGGCCACCACCGGCGTGGATTCCGCCGCTCCACAGGCAATTTTGCGCACGGTATCGGTGACCTTTGCGCTGTGATGCCTGGGAGTGACAATGGCCATGGCGCCAGCGGCATTGGCGGACCGGAGACAGGCGCCCATGTTGTGGGGATCCGTGACCTCGTCCAGGATGAGAAGCAGCACGTCGCTGAGATCCTCCTCGAGCGTCTGATAGAGCTGTTCCTCGCTCATCTTCGCCAGGGGAGCGGAAAGGTCGGCGTGAACGTTCTCCCGGCCCTTGGGCGGACGATTGGAGTGACGCTGGCGAGATCTGGACATGGTCGAAAAAGGAGCTCGTTACTTAAGCAGTTCCAGGCGATAGCCGACAGGACTTTCGTGCAGGGCAAGGTGGGCGCTGAAAGCCTCGCTCAGGTGCTCCGACGTCAGTACCTCGTCCTTCGGTCCCGCAGCGCAAACCTGCCCGTCCTTGAGAAGCAGGACGTGGGTGAAGCCAGGGGTGATCTCTTCCACATGGTGGGTCACCAGAATCAAGGAAGGCGCTTCGTCGGATTCGAGTAGCTCGTCCACAAAGCTCAAAAAGCTGTATCGAGCCACCGGATCCAGACCGGCGCAGGGCTCATCGAGAATGAGCAGGTGATAACGAGAGAGCAGGGCGCGGCAGATCAGCACCCGTTGGCGTTCCCCTTGAGACAGCAGTTGCCACATCCGTTCGGCAGCGTAGACCAGCCCGTATTTCTCCAGTAGCGCCATGGCCTCGTCGTAGTCTTCCCGGGAGATGTCGCCCCAATAGTTGACCTGGTTATGGATCCCACCAATCGCGATCTCGATCGCGGCTTCATTGTCGTTGATCCATCCAGCCAGGGTGTGGTTCACGATGCCAATGACTTTTCGCAGCTCCTTCCAGTCCGTCTTGCCGAAGGTTTTGCCAAACACTTCAATGTTCCCGGAAGTGGCCGGCAGGATCCCGGTCAGGGCATTGAGCAGAGACGTCTTGCCAGAGCCGTTCGGGCCCAAAATCACCCACTGCTCGCCGGGTTCCACCTTCCAGCTGACGTCCCGCAGAATGTAGGTCTCATCGCGCCGGATGGTGAGGTTGGAGACATGCAGAGTGGGTGGGGAGGTGCTCATGAGGTGAGGCTAGCCACCTTTCCCTGAGGTGAGGTGGGAATCAAGCGTTGTCAGTGCGACAGTGCGACAGTGCGACAGTGCGACAGTGCGACAGTGCGACAGTGC
>JBHIXE010000555.1:0-1510 GCA_041984905.1 Verrucomicrobiales bacterium
CGACCTGTTTCACCCGGACGCCAAGTTCAAGGACCGGATGGAGGAACTGATGGATGCGCATGAGAATCGGCGGCGAACGTACGCTCAGGAATCCTCCTCCTCGAATCTCTATTCCTCGGATTGGGTGCGGTGTTCAGTCGCAACGCATGATCCGGGTCGCGGCGAGTGCGCGGGTGCCTCCCAGCCAGCCACCGATACTGACCAGTTCCGCAACGACCTGATCGTGCATCTCTTCCATGGTCTGAACCACGGTGCTCTGGGTGCGATCCAGTTCGGCGCGAACTCGCTCCCAATCGCTTTCCACGGCCGATTCAATGATGCTCTGCGCATGAGCCACCACGGCATGCTTGACTCCGAGAGCTTCCGACAACCGCATGACTTCCCGGCCCACTTCCTGAACCTGGTCCGCTGCCTCCGCCTGCACAGCGACAAATCCATCCGCAATCACCAGGCCAAAGAGAAGCGCGATCTCCCTCCGATCCGTGGGAATGTCCACCTTGAGCGGCTCAATGTGGTTACGCCAATTGCGTTTTCCCAACTTGTCGAGGGAGGAGAACACTTCATTGGGAACCGGAATCGCGATGCCATTCTCGATGGTCATGGGCAGGTCATCCGTCAGCTCAAGCACCGCTTTGGGAGGTGGGTCCGCCTGCAGATGCCCCACGAATACTGCGGCCAGGAGAAGACCGAGTGCCCTGGGAAAGTTGGATTGGAAGGTTTGTTGGATGATGACTGAGGATCCCCACATGTTGGACAAGTAGATGAAAGAACCACCATCGGCCCTGAATCATCATCCTTGAATTGGGCCGATCGGGCAACCCCAAACCTATTCGACCCCGACGCTTCCGGCATAACCAGGGCGGGAAAGCCGAAAGCAATGCCCTTTTCAGGCTGTGCTATGAGGAGATTCGGATTTCGCATTTACATGCTCGCCCGAGCCTCTCAACATCCTCAAGTTATGAAACCCTGGTTCCTTGCTGGACTCCTCCTTGCAACCCCCATCCTTCAGGCCGCGGACGCTCCCGCTGAGCGGATCGATTTGCTGAGCGATCCCGAGCTTCAGAATTTCAGTCCTGTTCTCAACGTAAGCAAATCCGTCTCGCTAGATGCACCCTTCACCAAGGGAGAAGACGGAATCCTGCGCGTGAATGGAGCCGCGTTTGGTTACTTCAGTTCCAAGGCTGCTTACCGGGACTATCACATGGTGCTGGAATACAAGTGGGGCGAGCACACCTGGGGAAATCGAGAAGACAGGGCCAGGGACGCCGGTGTCTTCATCCACGCTCAAGCGGACGGAAAGTTCCGGGGAACCTGGCCTCTTGGCATCGAAGTGCAGTTGATTGAAGGCGCTACGGGCAATATCAACCAGTTGGGCAACAAGGAAAAACTCGCGTTCCAAAGCCCGGAAGGCCCCAGGGACAAGTGGAACCGTTTTCCCAACTACCGCTCCGCCAAGAAGTGACTTCGAGTTCGTTATCAATGTTCCGTCGAGAGAGGTTGTCCAGAATGA
>JBHIXE010000556.1:0-1510 GCA_041984905.1 Verrucomicrobiales bacterium
TTTGCGGCGCTTGTCGACCCCCAGACAGTCCAGGGCTCCGCGCACGATGTGATAACGGACACCGGGAAGGTCCTTGACCCGGCCACCGCGAACCAAAACAATTGAGTGCTCTTGCAGGTTATGCCCTTCACCCCCGATGTAGGCGATAACCTCGTGTCCATTCGTCAAGCGCACTTTAGCCACCTTCCGCAAAGCCGAGTTGGGCTTCTTGGGCGTCCGGGTCATAACCTGAAGGCAGACACCACGGCGCTGCGGACAATCGGCGAGAGCAGGTGCTTTGCTCTTCTCCACTTTCCGTTCTCTGCCTTTTCTGACGAGCTGGTTGATGGTTGGCATATAGATACAAATTCTACAGGTTGATGGGATTTTCAGGCTGTCCGGACTTCGTTCTTGGGGTCTGAAGTCCTCAGTACCTGCGGTTTCCCGGCCGCTTCGTCGCCTCCCCGAGGTGATAGGTGGCGAAGGGGACCGGGACTATATGGGTGTCTGGGGCGGGCGCAAGGGCTTATGCGACGAAAATTTGAAATTTTCGAGAGACCGCCCTGACACCCCATCAAACGGCCCTCACGCTCCTTCGGAAATTCCTCTGCCTTTCGGGTGGCTTTCGGGGGCTGAAGTGGTAGCAGGAGGCGGATTTGAACCGCCGACCAAAGGCTTATGAGTCCTCTGCTCTACCACTGAGCTATCCTGCCACAGCGCGGACGGATAACGTGTTTTCAGTGGGAGATTTGTCAATGCGGAAATGGATTGTTTCTGCAGGGTGCCGCAAACCCCTCTTGCGTGGAGCTTTTCGCCCGGGAGAAAAGCCAACGGCGCAGGCGGTTCTTCGCCCACGCCGTTGAAGTCTCGGGAAAGTGGAAACAAATCTTCGTAAGCCGGATTCTGTGTCCCCGAGGGGCCAGCGATCATTTATCTATCCGCCCGAAGGCGGATCCCACCGAAGTGGGTGCGACTATTACCCGGAGTCATCCCCGCTTTCGCGGAGACCGGACAGGCGGCCCGTTTCTCCTGTTGTGTCTTGCACCGCATGGGGTTTACCCTGCCTCCCCGGTCGCCCAAGGGAGCGGTGAGCTCTTACCTCGCCATTTCACCCTTACCTCTCCGAAGAGAGGCGGTATCTTTTCTGTGGCACTTTCCGTGAAGGGACACTTGGGCGTCCCTCCCCCCGATTTTCACCGGGCATGCTGCCTTGTGGTGTCCGGACTTTCCTCTCGCCTGCGTTCCGAAGAACCGGCGAGCGACCGCCTCGGATCTGTTTCCGACCGTCAATGTCGCCCCGCGCGCGCGGAGATTCAATTTGGAAATCCGAAATCCGAAATCCGAAATCCGAATTGCGGGTCAGGGTGTAGTCAGAGCATCGGTAACACCTCTGGTTCAATAGATGGGTAACACATCACAGGTTCAAGGGTACCCTCCTGGGACGGGATTCGTCGGTTCGTCGGTTCGTCGGTTCGTCGGTTCGTCGGTTCGTCGGTTTGAATTCGTGGCGCGGAGCGCCGCAACCATGAAT
>JBHIXE010000557.1:0-1352 GCA_041984905.1 Verrucomicrobiales bacterium
CAAGCACATCGAGATCGAGCGCCGTGGCAAAGAAGGGCTTATCTGTAAAGACAACCTCCGCGCCGATATCCAGGTCGTGTTCTTTGTGCGGGTCAATGATACGCAGCAGGACGTGATGCGGGTGGCGACATCAGTAGGTTGCGATCGCGCCTCCAACGAGCAGCAGATCAAGCACTGGTCCGCGTAGATTCACACGGCGTTTCACGTGTGCCGTGTTACTCAGGGACATCCTAGGGCTACTTCGGTTTTCGGTTACGGGCCTGTCACCCTCTGTGGAGCGCCTTTCCATACGCTTCACCTAACGTCAGTAGTCCCACATTGGAGCCCTACAACCCCGGGAGCAAAGCCCCCGGTTTGGGCTATTCCGCTTTCGCTCGCCACTACTTACGGAATCGATTCTCTTTCTTTTCCTCCGCTTACTGAGATGTTTCACTTCAGCGGGTCTCGCGAACTCTTCCCTATTTTATTCAGGAAGAGACAACTAGGCATTACCCTAGCTAGGTTACCCCATTCGGAAATCCCCGGATCAAAGCGTATTTGCCGCTGTCCGAGGCTTATCGCAGCTTGTCACGTCCTTCATCGCCTGCTGGCACCAAGGCATCCACTGTGTGCTCTTAATAACTTGTTCTAGTTATCAATCTTGATTGTTATCCTCTCCATCTTCCATCCAGAGGACGAAAGGGGAGGGATCACCGTTTCAATTTGAGTTGATTATTCTTTTCGCAAGAAGCAAGGCCTCATCCGAAGATGAAGCGTATATGCCTCAATAGAAATTGCATTTTATCTACCCATTATGCAGTTATCAAAGAACACGGCTCTCGAGAGTCTAACCCGATGGTTCACAATTTCCGGTTGAAAGGGTGTTACCCAGATCTCAGGACCACTTGACCTTCGCTCATCCGCAGGAAAGCGGAGTTGGAAAATGGTGGGCCTGACAGGACTCGAACCTCCGACCCCACGCTTATCAAGCGTGTGCTCTAACCAGCTGAGCTACAGGCCCAAGGAAATCCGAGAAGTGGTGGAGGCATGCGGATTCGAACCGCAGACCCTCTGAATGCAAATCAGATGCTCTACCAACTGAGCTATACCCCCGGAGAATTGTGAATTCTCGTGAAGAAGAAAAAGACTAAATTGTGCGCTAAGTCGAATCGCCTGATTGGCTTCGCTTAAACATTTGAGAAGGTGCAGATGGTTTTCACCGTGTCTGCTGCGCCATACGATTGGTTCATCCAATCGATTAGGCGTCGACCTGAGCACCATATGGTCGTGAGGACCGGTGCTACTATTTCTCCTTAGAAAGGAGGTGATCCAGCCGCAGGTTCCCCTACGGCTACCTTGTTACGACTTCACCC
>JBHIXE010000558.1:0-1348 GCA_041984905.1 Verrucomicrobiales bacterium
CGGTGGTCGGTGGTCGGTGGTCGGTGGTCGGTGGTCGGTGGTCGGTGGTCGGTGGCGCGTAGTGCCATAACCATGAATAGCCGTGGCGTGAGCGATAGCGAACCCACGGAAGGACGTTGCCGAATCGATGAGCCGCGTTAGCGGCGAGACCTTGAGGTTCCGCTTATCGATTTCGCCACTACGTGGCTGGGTTCATGGAACGAACTCTACCGTGGGTTCGCTGTCGCTCACGCCACGGCTATTCATGGTGGCAGCGCTCCGCGCTTTTTGAGCGGCTTGATGCGTTGCGATCCGTTCTCCCTTGAGCAGCAGTTGGACGCGAGGGGACATGAGGTCGCGCACAGGTTGGGATCGGCATAAGGCCGCGCGCAGGAATCGAACAGCTCCTAAAACGGGGCTATTCATGGTGGCAGCGCCCCGCACTTTCCAGGAGTCGAACTGCTCCTTAGACGAGGCTATTCATGGTTGCAGCGCTCCGCGCTTTCCAGGAGTCAGACTGCTTCCTAAACGCCTCTTCACGGTAGCGCTCCGCGCTTTTTAGGAGTCGAACTGCTCCTTAAACGCTCGGAATTCTTCCTGGAGTTCCGCCAACTGGCTCTTTAGCGAGGCAACCTCCCCTTCCAGTTTCTGACGCCAGGACGCTTCTTCTTCCAGGACAATCTGCTGAGCGGAAACGCTGCCTCCCGAGGCGGGAGCTGCCGACAAATCCGGTTCACCGGAAAGCAGGTGCGCATAGGTCGCAACTCTGCGCCCGGAACCCGCGGGAAGCTTCGTCACCAAGGGCGATGTGGCGTATTCCATCATCGTCTCCAGGGCGGCTTCCACCGCTTCGACCGATCCAAAATTATGAATCCGTTCCGTGCGTTGATTGAGTTCACCGGCGGTTTGAATCCCACGCAGCAGGAGCACACAGAGTAGCGCCGTCTGACCCCGGTCCAGGTTCAAGACGTTGTCCAGGGTGTGCTTGTACTTGGGTACGCGCGATCCTGCCATGTGCACCTTCACACAAAGACGCTTGCTACGCAGACTCTCCAGGGCGCGCTCAATGGTGGATTCGTCCAGTTCCGTGATGGGTTCCCGGTTCGACTTCTGATTGCAGGCCGCCTGCAAGGAGTTCAGCGTCATCGGATAGTAATCCGGCGTCGTCGCCTCCTTCTCCAACAGAGAGCCCAGGACTCGGGCCTCGGAGAAAGTGATTTCCACATCAGGTTCGGGGGTATGGTCAGGGTCACTCATGGGAACCTGTCACTATAGCGGGAAATCGCCGTAGCTCCATGAGATTGTGAGGGGCGGAAAATCCGAAATCCGAAATCCGAAATCCGAAATCCGAAATCCGAAATCCGAAATC
>JBHIXE010000559.1:0-1106 GCA_041984905.1 Verrucomicrobiales bacterium
TGTACACACCGCCCGTCACACCATGGGAGTTTGTTGCACCAGAAGTAGGTAGTCTAACCGCAAGGAGGACGCTTACCACGGTGTGGCCGATGACTGGGGTGAAGTCGTAACAAGGTAGCCGTAGGGGAACCTGCGGCTGGATCACCTCCTTAACGAAAGATTGGTGACCGGTAAGAATCCACAACAAGTTGTTCTTCGAAGATGTATCTGAGGGTCTGTAGCTCAGTTGGTTAGAGCACACGCTTGATAAGCGTGGGGTCACAAGTTCAAGTCTTGTCAGACCCACCACTACTGACGAAGTGATGAATAATCACAAGCTGCTAGATAAAAAGATATGTCGTTCATTATGATTAAAGCTGGGGACTTAGCTTAGTTGGTAGAGCGCCTGCTTTGCACGCAGGAGGTCAGCGGTTCGACCCCGCTATCCTCCACCAAATTAATGAACATTAAAAAAAGGTGGTGCAGCTTAACAGAAGATAAGCTTCAGCAATTATTTAATAATTTCTGAATTTTATTTTTTAATATCTTAGACAATTAAATCGGAGGTTTTGGAGACACAAGATCAAATGTGAGGGTCTCCAAGGGTTGACGATCTTGACTGTTAAAGTCAGGTAGTAAGGGCGCAGGGCGGATGCCTTGGCTCTGGGAAGCGAAGAAGGACGTGGCCAGCTGCGATAAGCCTCGGGGAAGAGCAAACATCTTTTGATCCGGGGATTTCCGAATGGGGTAACCCGCATGGCTGTTGAGGCCATGCACTGTTGAGTGAATACATAGCTCATCAGGGCGAACTTGGGGAACTGAAACATCTCAGTACCCAAAGGAATAGAAATCAACCGAGATTCTGCTAGTAGCGGCGAGCGAACGCGGAAGAGCCCAAACCACCGGGTACGCCCGGTGGGGTTGTAGGGCCGCCAACAAAGGATAATTGGAGGATTAGCTGAAGTGTCTGGGAAGGCACGGCATAGAGGGTTAGACCCCCGTAAGCGAAAGTCTGAAGATGTCCGAGGCGGTACCTGAGTAGGACGGGACACGAGAAATCCTGTTTGAATCTGGGGGGACCACCCTCCAAGGCTAAATATTACCCAGAGACCGATAGTGTACCAGTA
>JBHIXE010000560.1:0-1012 GCA_041984905.1 Verrucomicrobiales bacterium
CGGTTGCTCAGCTTGGAACGCATCTGGGATTGCGATTACTACTGGGCCAGACATGGAATTGAACGCGGACGCCAACCAAGGTGGCAGCGCTACTCCCATACGGCGCGAGGAAGCCTCCAGCCACCCTACGAAAACTGGGAGACGGAATGTCAGGAACTGGATGATCACCTGTTTCGTCAGGGATCGTCTCACCTCATCGCAGCCGCCTCCGAGCTGGTCAAGTTCGAGATCGGCACCTACTACGATCTGCCCATCCATCGGATTCCAGTCATCTATGGAGCCCACAATGAGGAACTTGAGGATCCCCAATCTGCTCGTGCCAGGATTCGCAAGAAGCTGGGTATAGCAGAGGATACTCCCCTCTTAATGGCGACTTATCAGGCCGGCGAACCAGGTGCTCGCACCGTGGAATCCGCCTGGAGACGACTCCGAAAAAAAGGCGTGCAACTGGCGATGCATGGGACTGTTCCCGAACCACGGTTTGGCCCAAAGCCCCTTGCCCTGGACGCCGCTGAGAACATAAAGAGCCTGCTTCCTGCCGCAGACATCTTTGTACATCCTACCGCCTACGTCTGCGATCCGGTTCCGTCCCTGACCGCTTCCCACTACCATATTCCAGTGGTCACCACCTGCACGGATACCTTTGGCGAAATGATGACCCACAAAAGGATTGGCAACGCCATCCAGGACCTGGATTCGGTGGACGCACTGACCGAGAGCATCACCGAATGGCTGGACCCCAAGCAGCGAAAGACGCTCCACCGGGCGATTGGCAATTTTCCCAAACGATTCTACAATCGCTTTCGCTTCGTCGAGGCCTTGAATCACCTGGTGGATTCTGGCGAACCCAACCCGGAACTTCTGCGCTTTCCACTCGACGAGCCCGAAGGCTATGCCGAACTGAACTGCTTGGCCTAGAGCGGTTTCAGTGGAGATGTAGCCGATGCAGTGAGGAGTTTTTGGGGCTTCAGCAAGGCGTGGCGAGGGAGCAGAGCGAGCTCTGTGACCGAGC
>JBHIXE010000561.1:0-1002 GCA_041984905.1 Verrucomicrobiales bacterium
GATTTCGGATTTCGGATTTCGGATTTCGGATTTCGGATTTCGGATTTCGGATTTCTCACCTTGTGAAATCTTTCACAAAGGGGTTGCGACATTTGGGGCAGCTTCTAGGTTTCCATCGCGGGTAACCACCCGTTACGTACTGCGGTTATGTCCTCTGAATCCACTACCACCGCCCCGGTCGCCTACGATTCCAAGATCGAAGGCAACGTCATCTTCACCCGGGTCGATACCGCCATCAACTGGATGCGGAAGAACTCGCTCTGGCCCATGCCCATGGGATTGGCCTGCTGCGCGATCGAACTCATGGCGACGGGAGCTTCTCGGTTCGACATCTCGCGATTTGGCGCGGAGGTGATGCGCTTCTCGCCGCGGCAAGCTGACGTGATGATCGTGGCGGGCACCGTGACCTACAAGATGGCGCTCGCCGTGAGGCGGATCTGGGATCAGATGCCCGAGCCCAAGTGGTGCATTGCCATGGGTGAGTGTGCGATTTCAGGCGGCCCATACTTCCAATCTTACAACATCCTCGAGGGTGTTGATACAGTGATACCTGTCGATGTATACATCCCAGGTTGTCCACCACGTCCCGAAGCCTTGATCGATGGATTCGGTAAGTTGCGAGAGAAGATCATCCGCATTGGAGCGGTGCCAAGTCAAGAGAGGCCGAATGACGCTCCAATCATCATCGGGGAGGACTGAGAATGGGAATGGCGGTCACCTCGGCCCAGAACAAGGCTGCAGTTGATGCTGCAGTTGCGGCGGTCATGGACAGATTCGGCGGTACTGGAATCGAGGCCACCAGCGTTGAGCATTCAACTGGCAAGCACGCATCATTTCTCAGAATAACATCTACCACTCGCCAGTGGTTGGGCCTTGGGGTAGGGCCCCGCGGACCGTAAGCAAAAATACAAGGACCGTAAGCAAAAATACAAAGATCGTAAGCAAAAATACCCCTTCCTCCCGTGGATAGGGTTCTGGTCGAATTTCGGCCAGCTCAATCTA
>JBHIXE010000562.1:0-981 GCA_041984905.1 Verrucomicrobiales bacterium
GACTCCCGCGGCGGAACCCCCTCGCCGGAGATGTCGCGTTGCTCAATCACCGGCTCTTGGGCTGGCCAATGCCTTTGGCGTTGGCGGCATGCGTTCTCAGGGAAGGCGGATGGGCTCCGCACACGCTGAAGCGTGAACTCCAACCGGGAGTCTCTGCGATCCGAGCGAGCCTATCCGGGATATTGGCGCTGGACTATTCGACCAATGCCAAAGGCTTTGGTCAGTTTCCGCAGCCGGTGATTGAGCGCAGCGACATCTCCGGATCCTAACCGGGAGTCTTCGCGATCCAAGCGAGCGAGGACGCTCGCGCTCCGGCATAGAACAGGCTCTCAGTGAATAAACCGGCGGAAGTTCGCGCCGAAGGGACGGAGCCGAATGGAGGACTGCACCTGGAACAAGTTCCGCAAAGACTTCTCGCGCCAGGTCAGCATGTTGCAGGGCAGATTCGCCGTAGGCGGATAGGTATGAATAGGCGCCGGTCCCCAACCACAAGGCGTTGGCGGCGGACAGGTCGGGTGCTTGATGTGGATGATGATGTAGGAAGTCGTCGGCTGATACGCCGGGAAATTGTCCACCTTGGCCGGGCCTTTCGGCGCTTCCGCGGCGCGGGCTTCCTCCCACTGCTGCTCCAGCTTCAGGAACTGGGACCGAAAGTCCCCCATAAACCGCTCGAATGGTAACTTCGCGATACCGTTCCGATGCCGGAAGGTCACTCCCCGAGGATCCACGTCCAAGAGCCGAACATCGTAATAGAGCTGCGCGTTCACCGTCTCCACACTGGGCCAGACCTTGGCATAAGGATCGGCAGGCTCAGCCGCAGCGGCCGCCGCGTTCAGAGCCGCCGCCGCAATCATGGCGCAGCATTCCGGAGAAAGAAGTGAAAATAAGTGCATTGCCCATAACCCGAACAAACGCTGCTTCTAATTTCAAGAACAATTGTAATATTGAGGCACAATCATGCGAATCGGAGTTTCGGCACAC
>JBHIXE010000563.1:0-978 GCA_041984905.1 Verrucomicrobiales bacterium
CCTCTATTAAAGAGTCGGGCGAGACAAAAAAGGTGGGCATGTCTATAAAAAGGTTGCAAGAGGTGTTCGCACAAGCTAAGATACAGGCCGGATTCGAGGGTGATGATGAATTAACACCCCACGCACTGCGTCACACATGTGCAACTAGGCTCGTTACAGCTAAAGTGCATGTCAGAATGATTCAAGATATCATGGGGCATTCAGACATTAACACTACGCTTAAATATATGCATATTGATCCAGCGATGCGCTCAGAAGCAGGTCGTTCTTTAGACAATTTACGCAGTCGATGGGAAGGTCAGGAAGTTGCAGGGGAAGCTGAGTGTCAATGCAAATGTGGTAATTGTCAGTTGACGAAAAGTTGACACTGGTTGACGTAAGTTGACGAAATACGCGTTACGAACAAATAGTAAAGGTAAGGCTAAATAGATGTAAGTTGTTGAATACAAAAGGTAAAAGGGATTAAAGATTTAAGGCGAGCGTGGCGGAATTGGTAGACGCGCTAGATTTAGGTTCTAGTATCTTAGGATGTGAGAGTTCAAGTCTCTCCGCTCGCACCATTTAAATTCTCTAGAATGACTTCTCATAAGTTATTCATCTATATCACTAATTAAGCTTTTCCGACAATATCGGGAAGGCTTTTTTTGTGCCTATATGTAAACACATCTGGTTATTATAGTTATACAGTAATGTATAGTTGACGATTTCTTGACGATCCGTCATTTTTAGAAAAGCTACCAGCCCCCTTATACAGAGAGGAAAAAATCCCCCGCCCCCCTTTGCATAACTATGGGTAACCTTAGATAACTATAGCTGGGAAGCAGATTGATGATGATGATGCCAAAATAAAAAGTAAGACTATAGTGGCACAGCTCATGCTAAGAGTTCTGCTGCTTACTTAGATTAGTATATGAAATGGTGCTGAGTTCAGCGTACCGCTCAGACGTTTAACAGCGTCAATAAATCCAGTGTAGCTTT
>JBHIXE010000564.1:0-920 GCA_041984905.1 Verrucomicrobiales bacterium
TTCAGCGTCGCAATATCCGCCGGCGTTGGGTTGTGGATGGCGGCCGGTAACGGATCCTGCCAGATCAGGTCTTCTTTCGGCACTTCCGGTCCGAGGTAGCGCGATTTTGGCCCCATATCGCGGTGGATTAGTTTGAACCAGGCGCGGGCGAAGGCTTCATTAAAGGCCTGCGGATCGTTGAGGAAGCGACGGGAAATCTTGCCGAATTCCGGGTCAAAGCGCAGCGTCAGGTCGGTAACCAGCATGGTCGGCTTGCGTTTTTTCTCCGGATCGAACGGATCGGGGATCAGGTCCGGGGCGTCTTTAGCTTCGAACTGGATCGCCCCTGCCGGGCTGCGGGTTTGTACCCAGTCGTATTTGTACAGGTTCTCAAAGAAGTAGTTGCTCCACTGGGTCGGCGTCTGAGACCAGATCACTTCCAGACCGGAGGTAATGGCGTCAGCACCCAAACCGCTGCCGTGCGTGCTGGCCCAGCCCAGCCCCTGTGCTTCAAGCAGGCCACCTTCTGGATCAACTCCCACATGGGTCGTTTCCCCTGCCCCGTGGGTTTTCCCCAGCGTATGCCCCCCGGCGATCAGCGCGACGGTCTCTTCGTCGTTCATCGCCATCTGGCCGAAGCTCTTGCGGATGCGCTCGGCCGCGGCGAGCGGGTCGCCGTTGCCGTTGGGGCCTTCCGGATTGACGTAGATCAGGCCCATCTGGATCGCGGCGAGCGGGCCTTCGATTTCCTTCATGCCGTGTTCGGGGCTGATGCGGGTCTGCACTCCTTCATTCACCCACTTGTCTTCGCTGCCCCAATAGATGTCGCGCTCGGGCTCATAGACGTCGGCGCGGCCGCCGCCGAAGCCGAATACCGGGCCGCCCATGCTCTCGATCGCGACATTGCCGGCGAGGATGAACAGATCGGCCCAGCTGATCGA
>JBHIXE010000565.1:0-915 GCA_041984905.1 Verrucomicrobiales bacterium
TAGCGCTCAATCACCGGCGAATGGCTAGCCAATGCCTCGGCATGGGCCGAATCGAGACGCAAGGCCGAAGGCTTTTCCAAGCTCTTAGCCGGTGATTGAGCGCTAGCGACATCTCGGGCAGGCCCGGACCGGCAGCCGGTCTGACCTAATCCAAATATTTTGGATCGAACTCAACTCCAGCCTGTTGAAGAAGCCCGACGAACTCATCCCGATAAGACTGTTCACGATGATGCTCTTCCTGATTGGCAATGTAGCGACGAACTGCGGGAACCGCCGTGGGACTTACCGTGAATGCCCCATAACCTTTCTGCCATGCAAATGAAGGTTCTCCAATGGTCTGGTGTATCCACGTCGAAGCCGATTTCTTCAACTCCCGCATGAAATCCGACAGGCGGTGAGTCGAACGAAGCCCCAAAAGCAAATGAACGTGATCCTCAGTTCCACCCACTCCCTGGCAAAACCCGTCCAGCCCATGCACGATTCCACCAAGGTATTCATGTAAGCGGGGAGTCCATCAGGCACCAGAAGCGGCAGCCTCTGCCTGGTGGAGAACACAATGTGATAGTGCAGGCTGAGAAAGGAGGACATCCATCTTACATGGTCTGAAATCCATGCGCTATACCAGGAATTCCTTGCTTTGGCGGTTGCTTCCTGACAAGAACGCGCCTGATTGTGTGTCCGAAGCGAACTCAGGCAAACCATGGCAAAAGGCTACGAACTGGAAGGGAAGATCCACCTCATTGATGAGGTGCAGGAATTTAAGAGCGGATTCACCAAACGGGAATTCGTGGTGGAAGCAATGGACGGGCAGTATGCCCAGATGATCAAATTTGAGCTGGTCAAAGAAAAGACCGCCCTCACCGACAACTGCAGCGTGGGCGATCAGGTGAAGGTGTTCTTCGATATCCGCGGCAA
>JBHIXE010000566.1:0-869 GCA_041984905.1 Verrucomicrobiales bacterium
AGTTTGTAGTTGGTGATATTGATGTAACAAAGGATCCAGGCTATCAATTCAGAATGGACCAGGGCATTGAGGCTCTTGATAAATCGGCGGCGGCTCGCGGTCGTTTATTGAGTGGAGCACAGCAAAAAGGTGTTACTGATTACTCTCAGAACGTAGCAAGCCAAGAGTATGCTAATGCTTATGCTCGTGAATCTAATGAGAAGGCGCGTAAATACAACATGCTTTCAGGGCTTTCTTCTGGCGGACAGGCTTCCGCTGCTGGACAAGCTCAAGCTACAAGCCAGCTAGGTCAGCAAACAAGTAATATCCTTTCTAACTTAGGACAGTCGCAAGCGCAATCTCAATACGCACAAGGTCAGGCTCGCGCTGGCGCTTATCAGGGCATGGCTCAAGCAGGGAACCAGGCAGCGCAAAACTGGTTAATGTATAAAACTTTGGGGGCATCATAATGGCAGCTAATCAATATGGTATTGATTTAGGTGATCTATACCGAACAACCGAAGCGGTTAAAGGTGCTCGCACCCAAAACCGATTATCTAAGCTTCAACTTGATGAAACTGAGCGAGAAATTGCAGAGCGCCCAGCAAAAGAGGCGGCAGCGCTAGAGCGTAAAAACTTGCTTGCTGGCTTACGTCAAAAGGCGGTTGTCGGTGATGTTAGCGCACAACAGCAATTGTTAGCCTTGGATCCTGAAGGTGGCGCAACGTTTATTGATGCAGTCACCAAGATGGATGACAGAAAACTTAAAGCAACTCAGCGATCAGTTGATGAAATGGGCCAACTTGCCGGGTACGTGCTTCAAGGCAAAACACCTGAATATGTGTCTATTTTGCCTCTTTTGCGGAAATTATCAAGATGAAATCGCGAGC
>JBHIXE010000567.1:0-561 GCA_041984905.1 Verrucomicrobiales bacterium
GGTTGTAGTCGGATGACGAGCTTGTTGGCCTGGAGCGGCACTGCGTCCGCAAAGATGGAGTGGGGTACCGGCTTGAACTGGATCACGATCTCGGATTTGCGCACCGGCAGCCGCTTGCCCGTCCGGAGATAGAACGGAACCCCCTTCCACCGCCAGTTGTCAATATGGGCCTTGAGAGCAACAAAGGTCTCGGTGCCGGATGCACGATCCAGTTCTCCGGTATATCCAGGTACTGCGTGACCGGCGATCGCCCCCGGACCATATTGTCCCGTCACACATTGCGCTCGGATCTCTGGACCACCGATCGGCCGCAGGGACTGCAGTACCTTCACCTTCTCATCGCGTATGGCAGTCGCCCCGAACGATTGCGGCGGCTCCATCGCCACAAGTGCGAGCAACTGCAGCATGTGGTTCTGGACCATATCCCGCAGGGATCCGGCCCCATCGAAATAATCGACGCGCCCTTCCAGCCCTACCGTCTCGGCGACCGTGATCTGCACATGCTCGATTCCCTGTGCGTTCCACAGGGGTTCGAACAAGGCGTTCGCGAAGCGAAGCGCG
>JBHIXE010000567.1:571-858 GCA_041984905.1 Verrucomicrobiales bacterium
AACAGGGAGGGCGCCGTCGAGAGGAAGACGGCGCTCGGCTGATCCTGCGCAAAACGCGCGGCGTCCGCCAGAACGGAAAAGTCCTCGTCTCGCGCGATGTCCACAGCCACGTAGTCCAGACGCGCGAGAAAGCGGGCGAGCGCCGCCGACTCCATACGCGCGGCCTCTACGAAGTGCTGCAAGGCCGCCTCTGTCTTCGCGCGGAAGGCAGAGACGTCCATCGGCTCACGGCCAGTGGCGAGAATTCTAAAGCCATCGGCGAGGAGCTCATCCGCATCGAGACCATC
>JBHIXE010000568.1:0-847 GCA_041984905.1 Verrucomicrobiales bacterium
CCTTCAGATCGATCCGGGAGAGATCTCGGCCACCTTCTCCGATTGGCAGACCAATGAGGATTATGCGCAGTCTCTGCAACTTCGCATGACCTTGAGTGATCGCGCGGGCAGTCAATGGACGACCTCGTACTGGTTGGCTGGAAGAGGGGTTGCAGAGCTTGCTCTCGCCGAGGAACCGCAATGTCAAGAAGTGAAAGGGTGGACCCAGGTCCCTTCAGATTGGGAGCGCTGTTTCCGCAAGCACATGCTCCTGACAGATGCCCAGTTTTACATGGACGGCCGGGACTATTACCCGCTGCAAGTCAGCGGAGATGACTACGTGATTCGGGAGAAACACCTGAGCGGCTACATCGATCTCGCCTGGAACGAGGCGAGCAACCGTTTCCTGGCCCGGATTCGGGAGGTGTACTTTTACACGAAGAACGGAGTAGAAGCTTCTGGCTTCAAGGAAGAAGACAATCCGCAGTGGGAAGCCTGTTGCATCGAGCCCTTTGCCTTTGAAGTTCCGCCGGAGGTGTTGATGCCCTTCAGTGACGAGGAACTGCCCTATCGCCTGGATCCGGATCCGGCAAACGAGAATCACATGAGTATCTGGGGTGGACGAAAGCACCACTTCTGCTTCGGATCAGCGGACCCATCGCATCGACTGATCGCCTTTGCTCCAGTGGGAGAAGCCAACCAGAGCGTTGGGCTTCTGGAAAGGGACACTTCAAGTTGGCTCTCGCAGCCTGAGGAGTAGGTTAGGTGGCTACGCGCTGGAGCACCTTGATTGGAGGTGTTGCCCAAACGAAGCTTCGCAACCAGTGAAAGCGAGGAAGTCCATTCTCCAGGCCGGAGGTCTACAAGT
>JBHIXE010000569.1:0-779 GCA_041984905.1 Verrucomicrobiales bacterium
CATCGCAACGCCTCCCATCGCAACGCCTCCCATCGCAACGCCTCCCATCGCAACGACTCCATCGCAACATTCCCCTAGCCCTTGGTCCGAGGCTTGACCTGCTTCCGCCGGCGCCCGAAAGGGCTCCCACATAAAGCGCAAAGCGCTGAGGACCTAAATAGCCGGGGAGTGACCGTAGGGAACCCCCGGAAAGGGTGCCTACCATATGCCGCGCCAGCGGCGTCAGGCTCGCCCTAGACCAGATAGCGCTCATCAAAACGAATTCCGGCGTCCGTCAGAATCTTCCGGTATTCATCGAGAAATGACACCTTCCGGTGATGCTCTACTTGACCCTTGATGTACTGCACAATCGCATCCCGCTCAGAAATCGAGGCGGTAATCGCTGCATATCCATCCTGCCAGCCCGGCCACCGATCAAACACGCCTTCTCGACGAATCCACCCTGTCGATCCCGTCTTCACCTCCCGCACCAATCGACTCAAAGCAATCATCGGATGCAACGACACTAAGATATGCACGTGATCCTCCACCCCGCCGATCCGATACATATGACAGTTCAGCTGTTTGTGAATGCCCCAGATATATGCATATAGATCTTTGCGCCGTTCACCCACTATCGCCGGGCGCCTGTCCTTCACCGAGAAAACAATGTGGTAGAGAATTTGTGTATAGGTTGAGGCCATAGCTGGAAAAGCATCGCCGCTTCGCGGCTGATATAATTAGGGGCCCTTCCGGGGGCTCCCTTCGGTCACTCCCCGGCTACTTAGGTCCACAGCGCT
>JBHIXE010000570.1:0-721 GCA_041984905.1 Verrucomicrobiales bacterium
CGCGCTCACCCAGACCGGTGTTGTAGTTCATCATCGCGTTGATCTCCTTTTCGCTCAGCGTGATGGTGCGTCGCTCCTGCTCTTCCAGGCGGGCCAATTCCGCAATCTGCGCAGGTGTCAGGTCAGGCTCCTGACCCGAGTTGATGACGACTTCGTTCAGTTCCCGTGAGGAGGGCGCTCCCAAAGGTTCTTCACCACTGTTCTCAATTTTTTCGAGCTTGGTATCGAGAATCACCTGTTCTTTTTCAGACAGTGTGGTCGGCCGGAACTGAGCCTGGGTGTAGTAACGGTAGACCAGGAAACCAGTGATCCCGAGAATGAGAATAACACTGAGGGTGATGCCGAGGCCTATAAGCAGCCCCTTCTTGCTGGAGTCGGTCGACTTGTATTCCGAGAACTGCGGCGGCGCGGGGTCAAATTGCGTAGGTTGTTGAGGCGTAGCAGGTTGTGAAGGCGGTGGAAAGTTGCTCATCGTAATTCGGGCTCCCAATTTAAGGGTTCTCTTTCAATCTATTGTGACTCGCTAACTGGATTCATCATTCAACACGCCTCGAAAAAATCCGAAATCGAGCGTGGATTCGCCCCGTTCCGACGGGGCCCTTACGGGCGATATTCAAAAAACTTTCAGTTTCTTGGTCACAAAGAGCGCGATTCTTGCTACACTCCGCGCTCGGCCCCGCTTCCTCGAGACCCATTTCCTCCCATATGATCAAGATCAAGT
>JBHIXE010000571.1:0-438 GCA_041984905.1 Verrucomicrobiales bacterium
TTGATCGCCGTCAGCTCGATGGTGAGACCGGCGTTCAACGCCTCGATAACTTGTTCGTCGCCTTGCATGGTGTGCGTCGTTAAAGGGATTTGGTGGGAGTGTCAAGGTGCAACGGTCTTTGGAAATCCGAAATCCGAAATCCGAAATCCGAAATCCGAATTGCGGTTGGCGGTTGGCGGTTGGCGGTTGGCGGTTGGCGGTTGGCGAAAGTCTATGGTCCAAACAAGACCTAGGTAACACTTTGACTACAGGACATGGGTAACACGACTTGGGTCCAAGGTTGCAGGTTGTTCGTTGATGGTTGGCGGGTCGCAACTCGCGGTTGGTAAACGCCACACCAACCACACCTGCACCCGGAAACGCAAAAACACCCCACCACTTCAGATGAAGCGACGGGCGCGGAGCGCCGAAACCATGAATAGCCGTGGCGTGAGCGAA
>JBHIXE010000571.1:448-720 GCA_041984905.1 Verrucomicrobiales bacterium
CTCTGCCACATCGTGGCGGAACCGATCAGCCCAAAAGCGGAGCCAAGAATCCGTCACTGCGGACCTTCGGGATTCGGATTTCGGGATTCGGATTTCCCTCTAGTGGGCATCAGGGCGGACTCGCGAAGCTCATAGACATAACGCTTCTGGAGGTCCGCCGGCAGCTTGTTGTAGGGCGCATTGAGCAATCCCTCGTCGTGATCTACCACGATCCCGGTTTCACTGAACTGGCGGAAGGTCACGTTCTTGTATTTTCGCAAGGCCACTTCCAG
>JBHIXE010000572.1:0-712 GCA_041984905.1 Verrucomicrobiales bacterium
ACCTTATGCTTACCCGCTAAACTGGTGGGCCAAACAGGACTTGAACCTGCAACCATTATCCAGCATCATCTTGAAGACCATCGTCAGCGGAATCGCGAGGAACATCCCCACAGGTCCCCAGAGCCAGCCCCAAAACAGGACGGACACAATGACCACGACGGTGGAGATGCCGAATCGCTTACCGAGCAACATCGGCTCAATGAAGTTCCCAATGCCGATGTTGATTCCCAGGTAACAGGCCGTCAGGCCAGCACTTTGCCAGAAACCCAGTTGAATCAGCGCCACGAGGATGGGCGGGATGGCGGCGATGAGGGAACCGATTGTGGGAATGTAGTTGAGGAAAAACGCGAGCACGCCCCAAAGAACCGCGAACTGGACTCCAAACATGGAGCAGACCATCCAGGCCAATAGACCTGTCCCGAAACTGGCGAGTGTCTTGATGGCCAGATAACGCTGCACATCCCGTCCGGATTCGCGGAAAGCCTGAAAGTCCGGGCCCTTGGCCTCAATCATGTGGCTGCCCTCGTCGAGATCAGCGAGCACTCGGAGGTCGATGTTCCACGAGTCGGGCGTGTCTTGTCGCAGCCTGGCAATGCAATGGAAGATCTGGAGGATGCCAAAGATAAGGTTATGATGGGAGCAGAGAGAAAATCCATGATAATCAGCGATGAAGAGAAGAAAAATACTGCCATCCATGAAGCGGGCCACGCCC
>JBHIXE010000573.1:0-698 GCA_041984905.1 Verrucomicrobiales bacterium
AAGCCGTTATTGACTTTAATCAAAACAAATTCTTTAGCCATTATCATCACCTAGCTGTTCAATTAGGTTGTCACCGATATGCTCAATCATCCAAGAGCAATCATTATCTTCAGCCACTAACTTAATGAGTTCGTACTCTTCCGGTTCGCATGGATAGCAATCTTCTGGAGGTCCACTATAGAAACCTGGTGAAAATGGTGTATGATTAAACGTAAGTTCAGCTTCTACTTCTGAGCCGTTAATATCCAGTGTCACCGTTTTTGTGTATTGCATGTTATTACTTCCTTTCTACTTTGAACTGCCCTACATATGCGGAACTGGCCGCACATAAGAACGCTAAAACCGCCCACACGTCGGATCAAATCGACCACGGCGGTTTTTCTTTGCGTAATTATATCGATGGCTTATACAACCGTATCAGAAATCTGATCCTTAACGCGGACGGCACAAACGTAAAAGAGGTCGTGGATGCTCGTGTGGATGCGGAAGGGAACATCGCGCCTTTATTGAAGGAGCGGCTTGACAAAGAGTATAACAAGCTTTTACGCAAAATTGAGCGCGATGTAAACGTTGACGACTACGGAGCCGATCCAACAGGCGTTAACGATAGTACAGAAGCGTTTAAAAAGGCGATCGGGAACGGTAAGGTGCGGCTAAATCTATCGGCAGGCACGTATATCGTTAAAGGCATCAAGTTG
>JBHIXE010000574.1:0-404 GCA_041984905.1 Verrucomicrobiales bacterium
GACGTGCGAATTTTCCAGATGGAAATTGTCGCCCTGCCCATACAGGTTGGACGGCATCACGCTACGATAGTCAGTGCCATATTGCCGGTTGTAACTTTCGCATAATTTGATCCCTGCAATCTTCGCGATGGCATAGGGCTCATTGGTCAGTTCGAGCTTTCCGGTCAGCAGGGACTGTTCCCGCATCGGTTGGGGAACATCACGCGGGTATATGCAAGATGACCCCAGGAACAGCAGCTTGCTCACGCCGGCCTCGAATGCCTGGTGGATCAGATTGCTCTCGATCATCAGATTTTCGTAGATGAACTGCGCCGGATAGCTGTTGTTGGCGTGGATGCCACCAACCTTGGCGGCAGCCACGACCACAGCGTCAGGCCGCTCTTCCTGCATGAAAGTGCGGACGG
>JBHIXE010000574.1:435-680 GCA_041984905.1 Verrucomicrobiales bacterium
CACAAACCCCCGCATACCCGTCACCATCAGTTCTCGATCGACACTGGAATTTCAAGCCCGTGCGCCTTGAGCAGCGCATGACGCTTGGCCGTCTTGAGATCCTCTGCAACCATTTCCGCGCACATTTCCTGCGCAGTGATTTCAGGCACCCAACCCAGGCGATCGCGGGCGCGACTGGGATCGCCCAACAACGTCTCGACTTCGGCCGGGCGGAAATAGCGAGGATCAATCCGCACGATAACGTC
>JBHIXE010000575.1:0-669 GCA_041984905.1 Verrucomicrobiales bacterium
TGTTCTTCAGCAACGGCGGATCCGTGGTTGCGACGAACCCGTTAGAAGTGTTAAACCGGCCGGGCTTGCTGCTTCCCTTCGACTCGACGGATTCGGGAAAGCTGTTCATAAACAGCTTTTTGCTGAGCATGCTTTACGTGAATCTTTATTGGGCGTTGCTCAACATGATCCCGGTGCTGCCTCTGGATGGAGGGAAGTTCACGGAGGCCTGGTTGGGAAATCGGCGCAAGACCCTGCAGATTAGCACATGGTGTGGGTTCGGGGTGGCGGTGTTGGCCATCTTGGGTGATCGGCCTTTCCTGGCGGTGATGTTTGGGCTGTTGGGGTACCAGAGCTTGATGATGTCGCGGGGCATGTCCTCCCAGTTTCCCTGGCGACGGTAGTCGTCCGAAGTCCGCAGACCCGATCCGTGGGCGCGGATGGCGCGGAGCGTCGCAACCATGAATAGCCGTGGCGTGAGCGATAGCGAACCCACGGAGAGAGGTGCACCAAAGACGAGCCTCGTCAGCGGCGATACTTTCAATAGGGTCGTGATTCAATTACGCCACTACGTGGCTGAGACCAAATGAGATCGCTTACCGTGGGTTCGCTATCGCTCACGCCACGGCTATTCATGGTTCAGGCGCTACGCGCCACAAACTGCTCTGACGACCCGACGCTCTGACGACC
>JBHIXE010000576.1:0-663 GCA_041984905.1 Verrucomicrobiales bacterium
GCATTGGCGGCCAGCACCTCGCCGATGACCTTTTCGATCGCGCCGGTGTCGCTCGTCTGCTTGAGGCCCTTTTCCTCGACGATCCTGGCCGGCTTGTCGCCGGTTTCCAGCATGATTTCGAACACCTGCTTGGCAATCGTGCCGCTGATCGTGCCGTCGGCGACCAGCGCCAGCAATTCGGCGCCTTCCTCGGGGTTTACCGGGCTTTCTTCAAGGCTCTTGCCAATCCGGTTGAGCGCGCCATACAGCTCCGACAGCAGCCAGTTGGCCGATGCCTTGGCGACCTCGCCCTCGCTCTTCTTCTGGATGCGCGCGCCTTCCGCCAGCAGCGCCTCGAACCAGCGCGCCGTGTCGGCGTCGGCGGTCAGGGTCGCGGCATTATAGGCGGACAGGCCCAGATCCTGCGCATAGCGGCGCAGCTTCGCGTCCGGCAGTTCGGGCAGCGACTGGCGGCATTCCTCCAGGAATTCATCGTCCAGTTCCAGCGGCAACAGATCGGGATCGGGGAAGTAGCGATAGTCGTGCGCGTCTTCCTTCGACCGCATCGAACGGGTTTCGTTGCGATCCGGGTCATAGAGGCGCGTTTCCTGCACGATCTTGCCGCCGGCCTCCAGCACGTCGACCTGGCGGTTCGCCTCATGCTCGACCACGGCCATCACGAAG
>JBHIXE010000577.1:0-646 GCA_041984905.1 Verrucomicrobiales bacterium
AATGCCCTGGTCATCCCGGATTTCATGCTCTACAGGAGGAGTCCAGGATTCGATAAGGCTCCCTGCATGGGGTGCCAGCGCATCGTTCATGGCATTCAGTCGGATTTCGCCGCCTGCGCTATGTCTAAGCACTCGTTCCGGTCGCGGAAGTTTGTCTGCATGAGCCGAACAGAGAACCATGCACTCCACCAGGGATTCTACATCAAAGAATTCATCTTTATTTTCTGGATTGCGAAAGCGAAGGCTGTAAGCCATTTCTGTAACCCGGTGCTCCACCTGAATCCGGGTGTTCATTTCCATGAAATAGTGAGATTCATCGGATACAATACATTCAAACGTAGATGCAGAGTTAAGGCCCACGGCTTCTGCGAATCGCTCGGCCTGGTCTTCCATTTCTTTTAGAGTGGCCCGATCCTTTTCCAGTCGGGCAGCAATTTTTTCGCTTCCTTCTTTCTTCGCTTTATCGATTTCCTCTGCGAACAGTTCATCTGTGATGGAGATCTCAACAAGCTTCTGCTCATGCATCTGCAAGGAGCAATCGCGCCCACCCAGAGCAATAGCCCAGGAACCATTACCAATAAGCTGAATCTCATTGTGACGGGTGCTTTCGATGTTCATCTCTATGAGAAAGTTCTTGTTATCCAGA
>JBHIXE010000578.1:0-646 GCA_041984905.1 Verrucomicrobiales bacterium
TCGCACTGTCGCACTGTCGCACTGTCGCACTGTCGCACTGTCGCACTGTCGCACTTCGAAGGCGCGGAGCGCCGCAATCATGAATAGCCGTGGGTGAATGAAATGAACCCACGGTCGCTCGTCCCAAGAAACCCAACCGCGTGAGCGGTGCGACTATGCAGCAAATGCGTGTCGCCACTACGTGGCTCGTTGGTTGTTCCGTTCGATCCGTGGGTTCGCTGTGCTCACCCACGGCTATTCATGGTTTTGCCGCGAAGCGGCGAGCATTGCTAGCGACCCGAGCTATATGGAATCGACTGGTGCATAGCCTCGCCGTTGAACCAAAACGTATTCACGCGAACTAACCCCCATCGCCATTCGCCACCAGCGTGATGATGTATCCGCCGGAGCGTTCATCCGCTTTGAGCTTGATCAACCCACGCTTCTCGACTTCCTCGATGAGCGCACCGAAGGAACGGAATCCGTAGAAGCGTTCGTTGAATCCGGGATTCCGGCGCTTGATGGCTTGCTTCACCATGGAACTCCAGATGACGTCCTCTTCACTGCGGGCATCGATGAGTTTCTCGATGGTTTCCAGAACCAAATCGACAGCTTCATCCTTGCGGTCGCCATCAGAGGCCGCGGGAGCGGCGGGATCCGCTTTGGG
>JBHIXE010000579.1:0-644 GCA_041984905.1 Verrucomicrobiales bacterium
CTGACAGATTCGGTAGGTGAGTCTTGCCGCCCAGATCCCGGGTTTGAGTGCGGCTTTTGTACTTGCTTGCTCCCATCATTGCCGAAGCATCAGAAGCGGTTAAGTGTTCTTCGCGCAGTTTCAACCACGCATCAGTTCCCTGTTCGATATTGTATAGCTTCATGTTATTTGCCTACTTGTTGTAATTTTGAGTATTGGTCTTGGCTAAGGATAATGTTCTTCTTAGTCAAGAATTGGTGTAGCGAGTCAACGGTATGCTTGCCGTCAGTTATTTTTTTAGACCAGGCCGGGAAGTTTTTATTAAATTCTTCATCCGAGTAGCAGTTAACAACCTGTTGCTGTTCCTGGTTATCGTACTGAACAGAATCGCCGTCATCGTCTTCACCGCCGACAACAATCCCCAAGATACCAGTCAATGTATAACGGCGAAGGTATGAGATTGCCGAAGCGATACTTTTAAGCTGATCCTTGCCGCCGCTAATATCAGGAGAAGATACCAACTCACTGTATTCTGAGTGGCCGCTCTGGTGCGTAACGATACAGCGAACAGTGATAATTCCGTTGTCCTGGCTTTGCGTAAAGCGGTAAGACAGTACAGCGAACAGTGATAATTCCGTTGTCCTGGCTTTGCGTAAAGCGGTAAG
>JBHIXE010000580.1:0-636 GCA_041984905.1 Verrucomicrobiales bacterium
TCCCAGAACAGAGATGCTGGATGTTGTTCTGGAAGATGGCAAAGCAAAAGGTATTGTAGTACGCGACCTGAAGACAGGAAAGATATCCGTACATAGCGGTCATGCTGTGGTACTGGCTACTGGCGGATATTCCAACGTTTACTTCCTTTCTACGAATGCGATGAACTGTAACGTTACTGCAGCATTCCGTGCTTACAGAAAAGGCGCCTACTTCGCCAACCCCTGTTACACGCAAATCCATCCTACCTGCATTCCTGCAAGCGGTGAATATCAATCCAAACTGACTCTAATGTCTGAGTCTCTGCGAAACGATGGCCGCGTTTGGGTTCCCAGCAAAAAAGGTGATACTCGGGCGCCCAACGACATTCCGGCATCCGAAAGGGACTATTATCTGGAGCAGAAATATCCCAGCTTTGGTAACCTGGTGCCGCGAGATATCGCCAGTCGTGCTGCCAAGAATGTATGCGATGAAGGGCGCGGCGTAGGCAAAGGAGAGGTCTCCCGAGCGGTCTATCTGGATTTTCGAGATGCAATCAAGAGGCTGGGTGAGCCCGCTGTAAAAGAGCGATACGGCAACCTGTTCGAAATGTATCAGAAGATTACCAATGAGAATCCCTACGAGGTTCCCATGAAGAT
>JBHIXE010000581.1:0-635 GCA_041984905.1 Verrucomicrobiales bacterium
TGGCCTTGTCGCGCTTGATGACTTCGCGCGCGAGTTCAAGGTCGAAAGTGGTCACGGCGCGGCTTGCATCCGTGATCATGGATTCGGCGAGCCCGCCCATTCTCAGCAGGTTGGCGGAAAGGTGCTCAAGCTCGTCGGTAAAAGCCGTTACAATGTGTTCGGACATGTCTTGCTCGATTCAGTTCTATCCGAAGCGGCCGGTAATGTAATCCTGGGTGCGGCTGTCTTCCGGATTGGTAAAGATGCGTTCTGTATCGCCGTATTCTACCAGTTTGCCGAGATGAAAGAAGGCTGTGCGCTGCGAAACCCGCGCAGCCTGTTGCATCGAGTGCGTGACGATGACGATGCAGTAGCGCTCGCGAAGCTCGTCGATAAGCTCTTCAATGCGCGCCGTTGCGATCGGGTCGAGGGCCGAGCAGGGTTCGTCCATCAGGATGACTTCAGGGCTGACAGCAATGGCGCGAGCGATACAGAGACGTTGTTGCTGGCCGCCCGAAAGGCTGGTGCCCGGGGCTGCGAGGCGGTCTTTCACTTCTTCCCAGAGCCCGGCCTTGCGCAGCGAGGATTCAACGATCTCGTCCAGTTCGCTCTTGCCGGCGGCCAGGCCGTGGATGCGAGGGCCATAGGCGATATTG
>JBHIXE010000582.1:0-625 GCA_041984905.1 Verrucomicrobiales bacterium
CCGCTCGATGCTCTCGCTCGACCACCGGCTAACGAACTTGTAGGCCTCCGGCCTGAAGAATGGTTCCTTCCGGCCTATCATCCGCACCGCGCCTTCGATAGCATTGGGCATATCTCCACTTAAAATGCTCTAGGCCGGTGGTCCGTTGTCGAAGCCCAACATCAGGTGTTACCCATGTCCTGAACCTGTTCCCCGATTTCGGATTTCGGATTTCGGATTTCGGACTTAGCATCCTGGATGCGCTTTTTCGACAAAGGCCCTCAAACCAAGATCAAGATCTGCGGCATCACCAATCCAAGCGATGCTCAAGCCATCGTCGAGGCAGGCGTAGATGCGATCGGAATCAATCACTGGCCGAAATCCAAGCGCTACATCGCTCCCGATCAGTCGGCCCCATGGCTGGGCGAATTGGCGGGAGCCGTGACCCGCATTGGGCTCTTTGTGAATGCGTCTCTCGACGAGATCGAAGCCGCCGTCGATCATTGTGTGCTCGATGCCCTGCAACTTCATGGTGATGAGTCGCCGGAGTTCTGCGAAGAAGTGGCGGCGTTCGGCCTTCCCGTCATCAAGGCTATCGGGGTGAAGGACGACGCGCCTGTCGTCGATCCACAGTCCTATCCGACTC
>JBHIXE010000583.1:0-623 GCA_041984905.1 Verrucomicrobiales bacterium
GCGTGAACCGGGGAGGAGGAGGCAGGTCTGGTCCACTGGTGCCACCACCAGTATTCACGCCGCCGCCCGAACCGCCGCCGCCGTTGTTTCCGCCACCACCGGAACCGCCGGTAGATCCGAACTCATTGGCATAGTAAACGCCGTATCCCAAGGGATAGGTGTAGGGGCCTGCAGTGCCAGAGAAGGAACCTGAAGGCGCTCCATTGGCGTCATAGGCAAAGGTGAACTCAGGATACGGCACCCACTCTTCTCCGATGCGCTGAGCACCGCTTGGAGCGATATAGGAAACCCCATTCAACAAGGTGCCAGAGTCAATCAGGTTCGCGGCCCGGTTTGGCAGGTAGAGACGCAGCTCGCCCACATTCGGTATCCGTGAACACTGTGTTGCTCAGGGCATCGTAACCTCCAAGCTGGAGGGACTGAGTCGCCGTCAGTGTGCCGGTTCCATTGACGGGATCATTGCGGCTCACCCCAATGGTCGTGCGTCCTTGGATCGGGATCATGCCGCCCTGACCCGCGTGCCCGATGACACCCCCCGAAATGTTCGCGCTTTCACCGACTGCCACGGAGATGTTGCCGCCCGCAAAGCCGCTCGCTGAGGCCGAGCTTCCCGAAGTCAGGTA
>JBHIXE010000584.1:0-612 GCA_041984905.1 Verrucomicrobiales bacterium
CGGCGAGCTCGAGGCCCGGGATGCCGGTGTACTTGACGCGGGCCGTCCAGGCCAGATCGTCGGACAGGGCCTCGGCGACCTTCTGGCGGCCGCTGCGCACCCGGAAGGCGCTGCTGCCGTCGGTGGGCATCTGCAGGCCCGAGTGCACGGCGAAGTCCCAGGACAGGCCGTTGCCGTAGCGGCCGCCGACGCCGGCGCCGCCCTCCCACCAGGTGGTGGGGATGATGATGTTCTCCACGTCGTTGCGCTCGACGCCGTAGAAGGTCGTGGGTCTCGGTGATGATGCCGATGGGCAGCAGGAACAGGCCGGCGTTGGCGTAGTGGTTCTCGTTCAGGTCGAACTGCACGTAGGCCTGCTCCAGCTCCACTTCGCCCGGCGCGCCGTCGCCCGCCAGGGTGTGCTCGATCTCCAGCTCGGAGAAGAAGCGGATGCGGTCGTTGAACTCGTGGTTGAAGAACAACACGAACCGGTGGAAGTCGGTCTCCTTGATGTCCTCCCCGCCGTCGGTCTGGAGGTTGTTGTAGTGCAGCTCGCCGTAGCCGCCGATGCTGGTGGCGGATTCGCTGCGCGACGCGCCGATGTCGTCGAGGTAGTCGGCGGTGGCGACGATC
>JBHIXE010000585.1:0-598 GCA_041984905.1 Verrucomicrobiales bacterium
AGATGTTTCAGTTCCCCTGGTTCGCCTCACACACCTATGTATTCAGTGTGTGATAACCATCTTATGATGGGTGGGTTCCCCCATTCAGAGATCTCCGGATCAAAGTCTGTTTGCCGACTCCCCGAAGCTTTTCGCAGGCTACCACGTCTTTCATCGCCTCTGACTGCCAAGGCATCCACCACATGCACTTAATTACTTGACTATACAACCCCAAACAGTCGTTAACACATACAAGTGAGTGTCATCGTTGCAAACTTAATTGCTACTGGTTTGTTGTCTGTGAATTTAATCACCATACAGCTTCAATCTAAATTCATATACCAAAACGCTTGATTCAGTGTTTTTGCTAGTTCTCAGATTAAATATTAATTTAACAATTACTTGTTATCTTCCTATTTAATCGAGTTTGAACAATTTATTTCAGACTCAATTTTCTAATCTGTTAATGATTAACTACCACCTCGTCGGCGCGTAGTAAACTGTGATAAATCACAGAGATTAATAAACCAAGATCAATTACTTAATCTTTTTATTCATTAAACTCTATAATCTATTTAGCTCAGAATTAAACATTTCATTTAATTCATGGTGGAGACTA
>JBHIXE010000586.1:0-594 GCA_041984905.1 Verrucomicrobiales bacterium
ATAATGCGTTTAATAAATACTATCAACAAGCTAATCAGGCTCTTCAAAAGGCCAAACGAGAAGCTAAACAGGAGAAATAACATGGCAGTATCAATAATTGGCCCTAAGTTTTACGCTTGGGACAGATGCGGAAAGCCGCTTGCGTTTGGTAAGCTTTATACATACCAGGCTAGAACTAACACACCAAAACCAACATATCAATCAGAAGATCAACAGGTTGAAAATACTAACCCTGTAATTCTGAACGGGGAAGGCTATGCAAATGTTTATTTGGATGACTCTTACAAAATGGTTCTTAAAGATAAGGATGAAAATGAAATATGGTCAGCCGATCCAGTAACTTCGGCAACTGCTGACGAGTGGACAAACTGCTTCTCTGCGGTTTATGCAAGCTCAACTTCTTTTAAAATATTCGGGAACCAAACCGCCCAATACCGAAAAGATAGAAAGGTGAGAATAGACAATAATGTAACTGAATATTCTTATTCGACGATCGTATCTTCAAATTACGCCAATGGCGAGACAACGGTTGTTGTTGCTGACCCAGTCATCGCAACAGGTGTTGGTGGAGTATGCACATCAATAGTTAGCCCT
>JBHIXE010000587.1:0-588 GCA_041984905.1 Verrucomicrobiales bacterium
TTCGATTCCATCGATGATTTCCATAGCTCGCACTTTTGGCGCGCCGGAAACGGTACCGGCCGGCAGGCAAGATCGTAGCGCATCAAAAGCCGTTTTGCCGTCAGCCAATTTCCCGGTGACATTGGACGTGATGTGCATGACGTGACTGTAGCGCTCGATCACCATGATGTCACTGACATCGACCGAGCGATACTCAGCGACGCGTCCCACGTCGTTGCGGCCTAGATCCACAAGCATGACGTGTTCTGCCCGCTCCTTCGGGTCGGCCAGCAACTCATCGGCCAGTGCTTGATCTTCTTCGTCGGTAGTTCCGCGTCGGCGGGTCCCGGCAAGTGGACGAACGGTAACTTGCTGGTCGACGACCCGGACCAGGATCTCCGGCGAACTGCCGACCACCACTGTCGATGGCGTGCGCACGTAAAACATGAATGGGCTGGGATTCACCACGCGCAAAGTGCGGTAAATTTCAAACGGATGAGAGCGGATTTTTAATTGCAGCCGCTGGCTGATGACGACTTGGAAAATGTCACCGGCGCGGATGTACTCGACGCAGTTTTCAACGGCTTCTTCAAAATGTTTGCGATCGAA
>JBHIXE010000588.1:0-582 GCA_041984905.1 Verrucomicrobiales bacterium
ACGATCACTATGGTTTGGACGATGTGAAAGAACGAATCGTTGAATACTTGGCTGTCCGAAAGCTGAAAAAAGAAAAGACCGATGACGGCCGCGTCAAAGGTCCTATCCTCTGTTTTGTAGGCCCTCCAGGGGTTGGAAAAACATCGTTGGCGCGCTCGATTGCTCGAGCTACCGGTCGTGAATTTGTCCGAGCGTCTTTAGGTGGCGTCCGTGACGAAGCAGAGATTCGTGGTCACCGTCGAACCTATATTGGCGCTATGCCTGGCAAATTGATTCAAAGCCTGAAGCGTGCGGGTACATCCAACCCTGTTTTCCTTCTGGATGAAATCGACAAGCTCTCCAGCGATTTTCGAGGGGATCCGGCTTCGGCGCTTCTAGAAGTTTTAGATCCGGAACAAAACCATACCTTCAACGACCATTACTTAGATATGGATTATGATTTATCCCGGGTAATGTTTATTTGTACTGCGAATAACATGCAGGGCATTCCTCTTCCGCTACAAGACCGTCTCGAAATTATTCGAATTGCGGGGTATACCGAGCTGGAAAAGATGGCGATTGCTTCTCGGTACTTGATTCCCA
>JBHIXE010000589.1:0-581 GCA_041984905.1 Verrucomicrobiales bacterium
TCGCGACAGACGTTCTGTATCATTATCGTTCAGCTATAGTTTCGGAAAAATGGAACAGAAAAGACGTTTTAAAGGAGATCGAGAAGGATTTGACGGTGGCGGGATGGACATGAGTTATTAACTTTGATTTTAACGATAATAAAAAAAGCCCCAATTGGGGCTTTTTTTGTGGCTCGGGACGGAATCGAACCGCCGACACAAGGATTTTCAGTCCTCTGCTCTACCGTCTGAGCTACCGAGCCGCCAAAAATGCCGTGAAAATTAGTAGCAGGATGTTCCTTTTGCAACTGATTAACCCGCTGTTTTATTAGGCTTTCAGGTTTTTTTGTAATTGCCACACACAATCATGATAAGGAAATAGAATTGCAGCATTCACTGCGGGGTCTAGGTGTAGAAATTTGCTCATTATCGGAATATCCTGATATTGACGAGATTGAAGAAACAGGTGCTACTCTATTGGAAAACAGTTTATTGAAAGCACATACGGTTCATGGTCGGACTGGACTACCTGCAATTGCCGATGATACAGGATTAGAAATCGATGCTCTTGATGGTGCACCAGGAGTCTACTCAGCTCGATT
>JBHIXE010000590.1:0-210 GCA_041984905.1 Verrucomicrobiales bacterium
GGCGTAGTGGTCGGTAAAGCGGATCCCCTCGGCGGCGAGGCGGTCGATGTTGGGGGTGGCGATGGTGCGCTGGCCGTAGCAGGAGAGGTCGGCGTAGCCGAGGTCGTCGGCGAGGATGTAGATGATGTTGGGTTGTGCGGCGGCGCCGGCGCAGAGCAGGGCGATCGCGGCGGCGATGAGTCGGAGCGGCGTGGGCATCGGTTCTCCTCT
>JBHIXE010000590.1:220-563 GCA_041984905.1 Verrucomicrobiales bacterium
GGGGCACAGTAGAACAGATGGCGCGGGGCCTTGCTGATAGTCTCTGGGCATGACTGGCAAGCGAGCGTGGATGGGGTTCTGGGCCTGGATCGCGGCCGCGGCGTTGCCGTGCTGGAGCGCGGCGCAGCCGGACGAGGCCCGCGAGGCCGTGCGCGAAGTGCTCGCGCGGTGGGCGTCGCCGGGTGCGCCGGGCGTGGCGGTCGCGGTCGTGCGGGGCGGGGAGACGGTGCTGGTCGAGTCGGTCGGCCTCGCGCACCTCGAGCACGGCGTACCGGTCGGCGGCGGGACGGTGTTTCACGCGGCGTCGGTGTCCAAGCAGTTCACAGCGGCGGCGGTGCTGCTG
>JBHIXE010000591.1:0-556 GCA_041984905.1 Verrucomicrobiales bacterium
GGCGATCCGGAGTTGGTGGATTGCGGCAACATCATGGGCGGATGAATCGCCTGCGTGTCGCGCTTGGCCACAGACCGGTCACTGCGGGAAGTGCCGCAACTGGCAAGGGTCATGGCCAGGATGGCCGCGAAAGCGAGAGTCGAAAGGTGAGGTCTCATGTGCGTGGGTCTCTCCAGGTTTGATTTCTAAGACCCACATAAAGTTTAGGAAGCCTTAATTTCAAGAAAAATGCTAGGCCGGGCTCATGATTTCCGTGAAATCCAGGGTGAGCGGTAGAGCGGAGGCGATGGTCCCGGTCGGAGTTCCCGCTTCAGCGGGTGCGTTGTCGGAGCGCGAGAAGCCCGCTCACTGGCAGAATTTGGGTGCATCGACTCCCGGTTGGAGTTCACGCTTCAGCGTGCGCGTTGTCGGAGCGCGAGCGGCTCGCTCGCTGGCAGAATATGGGGGCATCGACTCCCGGTTGGAGTTCACGCTTCAGCGTGTGCGCTGTCGGAGCGCGAGCGGCCCGCTCGCTGGCAGAAAATGGGGGCGTAGACTCCCGGTTGGAGTTCACGCT
>JBHIXE010000592.1:0-235 GCA_041984905.1 Verrucomicrobiales bacterium
GGCTGCCGGAATCAGTTCCGGGGAGACGACGCTCCGGCCTCCGATTGTAAGCCGCTGCGCAATCCGTTCTCAACAGGCAATCCGGGGAAGCGGATGGCGGGGAGTCAGGGGTCAGGGGTCAGGGGTCAGGGGTCAGGGGTCAGGAGGCAGGCCGACCGACGAATCACTTTCGCCGCCGCAGAGCTTGCACGCAGCCGTCGGGCGTTCGCGGAACATGGAGGCAGTCGCGCAACAC
>JBHIXE010000592.1:252-552 GCA_041984905.1 Verrucomicrobiales bacterium
GCCTGATTGCTGACGGACGTTTCGGTCTGTCAGAACTCGCCGATTGTCTTGCCGTCATCCTTGCGGATGAGGTACTCGAAGACGCTGTTGACGGCATCGTCGGAGCTGTGGTTGATGTTCTCACTGATGAACTCCACGCGGCCGTCCATCAACAGAAACTGCGCGCCGCCAGAGTGTCGGCTGCTGAATGTGTTCATGCAGTGTTTGTTGGCCGAATCGGTGGCGTTGTTGATTCCCAGTCCGGTGATCGCCATGATCGCCTGGGCCTGGCAGAAGTTGACGGCTCCTCCCCATTCGTTG
>JBHIXE010000593.1:0-548 GCA_041984905.1 Verrucomicrobiales bacterium
ACTGGGCCGGGCTTATCGCTTTGACGTTTGAATACTGGGAACCTGACCAGGGAATGACCACCGAAGCAGAAAGAAAGTTGATCGCTAGGTTTTGCAAAGTCCTTGATGATAACGGCAGCGGCGGTGAAGTGGCGCATTGGGGCGATCAGTTCCTTGCTACCCTAAGCCAGAACCGGGCGCAAAAAATCCAGGCACCCAACAAGACCAAGGAAGCGCTTCACGACTGGATTAAAGAACAGGCTGGTTATTTTGATGTGGAGATCACGCTGACTGGCCCAAGGCGCAAACTTAAATCAATCAACTTCAATGCAATGTCAGAAGAACAATTCAGAGACTACTACAAGGCCGCTTTCAATGTGTGCTGGCGTTGTGTCCTGGCTAAACCTTTTAATGATGAAGTTACGGCTCACAATGCAATCTCACAATTATTAAGCGTAGGGTAACTATGGCAAATTCAAAACGGAAGTGTACGCACTGCAAAGATCGCTATCCAACTGAGCAAGGAATTAAAACCCCGGCAGGCTGGTTTTGCTGTATACACCGGCGTA
>JBHIXE010000594.1:0-545 GCA_041984905.1 Verrucomicrobiales bacterium
CTCAAATTCCATTATTTTGAGAACTAGGTATCGGAGCGACGGCCGAGCGAGGTCGGACAACTTTTCCCACGCAGGTATGGCCCTTTGGGATCCCGCCCCCCCAAAAAAAATTAACGTTAGGATTAAGATTTCCACTCAGTTAATAAAAATCGCCATAAAAATCCCGATTTTTTCCGTCCACGGGATTTTTTTTTGAAAATGTTACCCCTAAATCCTAAGGGAAAAGTGGCCCTAGGGTCATTTTGGGACCAATTTTCAAGCGCAAAAACAACTTTTTTAACTTGGTATGAGACATCATCCAAGCATCATAGGAGATGGTTAAAGGTCCAAAGAACATGTTTAAAACCATTTTTGACCTCAGAAGGCCATCTGGGCCGAAAAAAGTCCCGTGGACGGCTGTTCCAAAAAATCGTGATTTTTTGGCGATTTTTTTCAAGCGGGTGTGCCTATGTGTGCAAATACTTTTTGGTGGGGTGCGCGGCCCGGAGTCCCAAAGGGTCATACCTGCGTGGGAAAAGTTGTCCGATCTCGCTCCGATACGTAGT
>JBHIXE010000595.1:0-536 GCA_041984905.1 Verrucomicrobiales bacterium
GATTCCAGCGCCAAGGGCGCAATTCATATTAGCCTAGGGCAACGCCCTAGGAATGAGAATGTTATGTCGGTCAGCGCTGAAAGCGCGACTCATCCTGTCTCACTAATGCCTTCTTCTCGTGGATGAATTGGGCTTTCAGCCCTAGGCGTCCTAACTGCCTGATTCCTAGGGCGTTGCCCTAGGCTAATATGAATTGCGCCTTTGGCGCTGGAATCGCTAACCGCAAACCGCTAACCGCTAAAACATGAAGTAATCCACGGGCTCTTCGGTCGGCTCCATCTTGTTCACTTTGAGAACGGCTTGTTTGCGGCCGTTTTCCATGGGGTAGATCATGGTGCCGGACACTTTCACCCAGGCCATTTCCTTGTATTCCGGTGTGCCCTCAGGGAACTGGACCGGCAGGGAGATCGGTTGGGCGTCGGCGGCGCAACAGGTCACCATGAGCGTAAACAGGCGCAATCGATTGCCATCGGGATTGTAGCCATTTTCCGGGATGACCTGGCCAATCGTCTCGACGGGCTGACCGTCCAAGACGT
>JBHIXE010000596.1:0-242 GCA_041984905.1 Verrucomicrobiales bacterium
CGGAATATATGCGGATACGTCACCAGCCTGGGTTTCGATAACCGGTAAAGCGGTTAATGAACCGCCACCTTGCGATTCACTCAATTTTGCTGCACGTTCCAGCAATCGGCTGTGCAGGTAGAAAACGTCACCAGGATATGCTTCGCGACCGGGTGGGCGGCGGAGCAACAATGCCATTTGACGATATGCATAAGCATGTTTCGAAAGGTCATCGTATACTGCGAGGGCATGCATGCCATTAT
>JBHIXE010000596.1:252-535 GCA_041984905.1 Verrucomicrobiales bacterium
GTGCGATATACTGCAACGCAGCGGACTCAGAAGCATTTGCAGCAACGACAATGGTATAATCCATTGCGCCGTTATCTTCCAGTATTTTAACAACTTTAGCAACTGTAGATGCTTTTTGACCGATAGCCACATAAATACAATAAACAGGCTTATCGGAATTTTGGTATTCTCTCTGGTTGATAATCGTATCGATTGCGATAGCCGTTTTTCCGGTTTGGCGATCGCCGATGATCAACTCCCGTTGTCCACGACCAATTGGAATCATCGAATCGATGGCTTTCAG
>JBHIXE010000597.1:0-534 GCA_041984905.1 Verrucomicrobiales bacterium
AAGGCGAAGGGTCACGGGGGTGGAAGCCAATTCCTCCGAGCCCGCGGAAATCAAGATGTTGACGCCTTGCTTGGCAGGGTCCGGCTCCATGGTGTCGAGAGCGCGGCTGCGATAAATAAGGAACTCGACCACTTCCTTCAGTGGGGTTTGGTCAAACTCGACGGAAGGAAGGATGAGGTTTCGAAGCTTGGCTTCAATGGTCTCGTCATCAACGGGATTGAACTCCAGCGCATCCTGTGAAGTCATGCCTTGCAGCGTGTAGCGCGGAACGGGGTTCTCCCATGACTCATGAACCTGGCGGATCATGGTCGCCCGGGTCTGGTCATAGGCGGTCTGGTGGTATGCGTTCACCAGATTGTCGACCCGCTCCATGCCACGCCGGGCGGCGGAGTTGTAGGGATCGTGGGCCAGGATCTCTGCGTAGAGAGCCGTGGCCTTGTCGTAATTGCCCAACTGAATATTCCCTTCCGCCTCGGCGAAGAGTTGATCGACATTCTCGATCTTCTTGACGTGTTCAGGGGTCAGCGCCGGTTC
>JBHIXE010000598.1:0-241 GCA_041984905.1 Verrucomicrobiales bacterium
TCACGACCCGGCGCTTCGCCAAAGGCTGCTATTGGCAGAAGCAGACAGGCGAACAAGGTCACGCACCCGTGGAGTGAGGAATGGGGTAGCAGTCTCACAGCAAGGGTTGGCTTTGGGGTTAGGCAAAGCGCGCATTGTGCCTGCCCGGGCGGGAGGTGTCGAAGCTAAACTTTGTCATGATGGGACCTCAACGCTTCCGCGCGACCAGGGTCAAGCGCTGCCACCACCAAACGATCTTGCC
>JBHIXE010000598.1:251-523 GCA_041984905.1 Verrucomicrobiales bacterium
TTCTCTGGCGAGGTATTCGCGGTCTCAAAGTACCACTCCAGGTCCGGCATCTTGAAGGGATCCAGCTTACGCACCGAGACCTCCAGATCCTGGGCCTGACAAAGCTCCGTCCAGGCGCGCGGAGTGAGGAAGCGCCCGTGACTGGGATCCCGCAGTTTTTCCACCTCATGCGTCCAAGCCTCTGCCTCCGGTTGGTCGTCTTCCACACTGCCATCGATCAAGATGAGCCAACCGCCGGGTTTCAGGACGCGAGCCGCTTCCGCCACGAACTG
>JBHIXE010000599.1:0-509 GCA_041984905.1 Verrucomicrobiales bacterium
CGCCCAACCGCCACCGGCGAGCAACGCAACCGCAAAGAGAATTCCTAGGATCCGGCGTAATTAATTCGTAATTATCCGGCGTATTCTCGACCATCTGCCGCAAGGTTTCTTCGCGCTGGGATTCCTGAAGCGTCTTCCATAGCCGGAGTGCCTCCGCCTTGCTGAACGCTTTAGGGTTGCCGGCCTTGTTCACGCAGTCAGCCGGATCGCGCGCTAGTTTGCCCGCATCCATGGCCGCCTTGACTTCCGTTACCCTTTTGCGATCGGCATCCGATAGCTTCATCGCGAATATCTTGCGCCAGCTTTCCTCGATCGGCTCGGCGGTCTTGGCTTTCGCCTTCCGCTTGGCCGTCTCCTCTACTGCGTCCGATTTCGGTGCCGCCGGCTTAAGCGCGTTCAAGTTTAACCGTAAGCCTTCCATCCGTCGTCCTCCTTCCTCGCGTAATAAAGTCCGCTTAATCGCTCGTTTCGAAGGATTTCCCGGTTGATCCCACCAGCGCGAACGCGGT
>JBHIXE010000600.1:0-249 GCA_041984905.1 Verrucomicrobiales bacterium
GCCGGCTTTTACCGGCCGGCCCTGGACAGCCGCAACATCCGTTCGATCTACCCGAACGGCTACCTGCCCATCGAGGCCAGCAACAGCCTCGACCAGTCCCTGGTGGCCGGCCTGCGCGGCGTCACCGATGCCGGCTGGCGCTGGGACCTGAGCGCCAACTACGGGGCCAACCGCTTTCGCCTGAACATCGACAACACCCTCAACACCAGCCTGGGCGCCAGCAGCCCGACCCGCTTCTATGCCGGCGAG
>JBHIXE010000600.1:286-504 GCA_041984905.1 Verrucomicrobiales bacterium
CACGGTGGGCTGGGGCCTGGAGACCCGCAACGAGCAGTACGTCATCTCGGCGGGCTCGCCGGAGTCCTGGTTCGGCTCCGGGGCCCAAGTCTTCTCCGGTTTCCGGCCCGGCGATTCCGGTACCCACAAGCGTGACAGCAAGGCCGTCTACCTGAACCTGGAAGCCGACATCACCAAGCAGTTCAGCGGCTCGGCCGCCCTGCGCGCGGAGAACTACA
>JBHIXE010000601.1:0-500 GCA_041984905.1 Verrucomicrobiales bacterium
TTGCAAAATGCCCTTCATCGGGCCGGCAGCCGCGTCAGCAAATAGCTTGTTAACGGTCGCAGCATCGACGTCTTTTTCCAATGTGACTGTGAGATCGACCACGCTTCCGTCGGTCACCGGCACGCGGAAAGCGAAACCATCAAGCGTTACATTGTCGCTCGGAACCACCAAGCCGATCGCCTTGGCCGCACCCGTTGACGACGGAATGATGTTCACCGCCGCAGCGCGAGCGCGGAGCAAATCGTCGCCATGCACCTGATCGAGAATGCGCTGATCGTTGGTGTAAGCGTGAATCGTCGTCATGAAGCCGTTGATCTTCTCACCGAACACGCCGGGATTATCGACCAGAATCTTCACGAGCGGCGCCAAGCAGTTCGTTGTGCAGCTTCCGTTACTGACGAATTGATGATCGGCCTTAAGCGTTTCATCGTTTACGCCCAACACGACCGTGGCATCGATCGCGTCTTTGGCGGGCGCCGACAGGATGACCTTCTTCGCGC